>CAZXXY010000077.1:0-8255 GCA_964644755.1 uncultured Hyphomonas sp.
GTGATGATCAATGGAGGTGCCAGCCGCAACACATTATTCCCGGCAACACCGACGAGGAGTTTCGCGTCTCTGGCCTTGGCTTGAAATGGTTTCGGCAGGTCTTTGAGTTTCAAGCCGCACAGCAGCCCCTTGCCCGTCACACCTTCCACAATATCGGGATGGCTATCGGCGAGCGATTTGAGACCTTGGGTTAAAGTACCCGAGACCCGCCGGACTTCAGCAAGAAACGCCTCATCGGAGATAATATCCCAGACGACATTTCCAACCGCCATGGCCAGCGGATTGCCGCCATATGTCGACCCATGTGACCCCGGTTGCATGGGTTGCCCAACAGCTTCGGTCATAAGACACGCGCCAAACGGAAAACCGGCCCCAACGCCCTTGGCCACACACATAATATCTGGTGTCGCATCTGCGGCCCATTCGTGTGCGAACAGTTTCCCTGTTCGTCCCATGCCGCATTGCACTTCGTCGTAGATCAACAATGCTCCGCGCTCATCACAAAGCTTGCGAAGCTCTGAAAGACAAGATTCAGGGATCGCCCGAACCCCGCCTTCACCTTGAACCGGCTCAACGAAAACGGCTGCGGTTTGGTCGGTGACAGCTTTATCCAGCGCCTCATGGTCATTAAACGGGACTTGCACAAAGCCTTCCAGTGCCGGACCAAAACCCTCGAGATATTTCGGATTTCCACCTGCATTGATCGCTCCGAGCGAACGCCCGTGAAACGCCCCTTGGAAGGTAACGAACTCAATCCGCTCCGGTGCGCCGTTTGCCCAGTGATATTTTCGCGCGGCCTTTAAAGCACATTCGACAGCCTCTGTGCCGGAGTTGGTGAAAAACACCCGGTCAGCAAACGTATCCCTACACATCTTTCGCGCGAGGTCTTCTCCGGCCGGTACGCGAAACATATTTGACGTATGCCAGAGCTTTGCTGCTTGGGTCTGCAACACCTCCACGAGCGCGGGATGAGAATGCCCGAGCGCTGTGACGGCAATACCCGCGACAAAGTCGAGATATGATTCTCCGTCGTCTGTGAACAGTCGCACCCCTTCGCCGCGTTCCAACGCCAGCGGAGGTGGGGCATAGACGGGCATGATATGTTGGCGAGGATCTGTCATCGGGAAACTTTCTGATTCGCAACCAGAATGTGGTTGTGCTTCCACTTGCCACGGTAAACTTGGAAGTCAACACATGGGCTGGCTGCTCGCTCTCTTTTCAATACTTGAACAATTAACTTCCGTGATCGCGACAGGCACAAAAAAAACGTGTTCCCATTACAGGAACACGTTATCAAGATAGAGCGTTTCCTCCCAGAAACCCACACGCAATCATTGATGCGCAGCCGATTGTGAGTCAAGAAGAAACTTCACAAATTTGTAATAAAGCTGCCGAGTGTGGATTTTTCATCCTCTGTAAATTCCAAACCATGGCGCAAATTCGTCAGGGCCTGTTTGGCTGCGTCTGACCAGTCGGCGGCCCGCGACACTGTAAACGACGCTTCGCTTTTCAGCATCACCCCATCGTCCAGAATCTTGAGATTATTGGCCACCAGCGTTGCACCGGTCGATGTAATATCAACGATCAGATCGGCCGTTCCGGACGCTGGCGCTGCCTCTGTGGCGCCAGCGCTGTAAACAAGACGGTACTCTCCAAATGACGCATCAGCAAAATACCGGCGTGTGATTCGCATATATTTCGTTGCCACGCGCAGTCGCCGACCATGAACCTGCCGGAACAATGCGCCAGCCGCGTCCAAATCCGTCAAAGTCGAGACATCAAGCCAACAGTTCGGAACCGCAACAACAACATCTGCGCCTCCAAACCCCAGCCGCTTGATCACAACCGCAGTCTTGCCCGGCGTTTCTGTCAATTCGTGAAGCAAGTCTTCGCCTGTAATACCGGCATGAAAGGCGCCGTCGATCAAACCTTGTGCAATATCACGCGCTGGCAACAATAAGATCGAAACACCATCTGCGCCGACGAGCTTTGCACTATATCCTCGATCTCCACCTTGCTGCTCAAGCCTATAGCCAGCTGCGGCGAAGAAACTTTCCGAATTTGCTTTAAGTCGTCCCTTCGATGGTATGGCAATTGTCAGGGCGCTCATGACATGTCCTTCCCTGTTTTTGCCTGCTCCAGCCGATCAGGCCGTACCACTCCGCCAATAGCTGTCGCACAGACCTCTCCACGGGAAAGGTCAGACAACAAACTGTCATATCGGCCACCGGCTCCGAAGGGCCGTAAGGCGCGATCTCCCGCTTCGCCGATCTCGAAGACAAAGCCGTCATAATATGTGAACCGTCGTCCGAAAGCGGGGCTAAATTCTGCACCTTCAAGGAAATGCGGAGCCCGCTCGGCGATAAAGGCCCAACGCTGCTCGACCATCTCGATCATCTCCCTAACCCGTGGCTCAATGCCGACTCTTCTCGCAATCGCAAGCAGCAATCCCCCAGCCTCCGATGGCGGGCACACCAGCGCGAGAACCGCGTCAAGCGTCTCGACAGCCTGCTCGGGCAATGCGGCCGATCCAAGATCGCGTGCCTGTTCCATAAGCCGGTCGATCACTTCATCCGCCGTCCGGTCAGCAAAATGATGGAGGTTTCTAGCCGCCATATGTTCAGCGACTTTTGTCTTCACAACCTCGCGGTCCAGGCCGACAAGCTGGGCGGCAAAAGACTCCTGCGGACGGTTCGCCCGCTCCAAAATGGCCTGCACACCGCCTTGTTCTCGAAACGCGCGGCGCAAACCGGCATTCATTGTTGGAGAGATATCAAGAGCATCTATAAAGGCAGGTAATATTCCAAGATCGCCAAACCGGGCCACCCCGTTTTGAGCGCCCGCCGCCATCGCCGCCTCGGACACCAGAACATAGGCTTCGGCATCAATGATAGGAGTTCTCGGGCTCCCAAAACGCTCGAAACCGACCTGTAGGAACTCCAAAGGTTCGTCCTCAATCAATGGCTGGCGAAAAGCCCGCGCATTGTAGCGATACACCTGCTCGCCTGCGGCCGCACCTTGCTTGCGCGCTTCAATCTCATGCAAAGCGACGGGCAGGGTCAGATCGGGGCGCAGCGCCATATCCTTATTGGCGTGATCGGTAAACACACACAGCCGGGCCCGCACGGACTCGCCACACAAATCGAGCGGCAAGGCTGACGGGACCACCATTGCCGGATCGATTACGGTTCCGCCGAGACGCTCGAACACGCTGCCAATTGGCTCGCTCATCAGTCAGCCTCTACAATACCGCGAACCGTCGCGATCATATCAGCTCGCGCGACCTCAACCTGTCCCGGACGGCTTTCGCGCCATTCCTCATTGGATTTAATGGCTTTGGCCTTGGCCGCACCCACTTTGAGATCCTTGATCGTGACAGTCCCTTTGGCGAGTTCGTCTTCGCCCGCCATCACCACTGCAGGTGCGCCGCGCCGATCGGCATATTTCATCTGCGGCCGCATTCCTGAAGAGCCCATATAAGCCTCGGCTCTTATGCCGACATTGCGTAGCTCGGTTGCAATTTGCAAAGCCACGCTCGGATCGCTCTTGTCAAAGTTCAGCACAACAACCGGTCCATTGAGTGCTTTGATATCACCAGAAATCGCAAAGGCTGCAGCCAAGCGGGATATGCCGACCGAAAATCCGGTTGCCGGAACGCGCTCGCCGGTAAAGCGTGCAACGAGATCATCATACCGTCCGCCGCCGCCAATCGATCCGATCTGTACGGTCCGGCCCTTATCATCGAGCGTTTCGGTCAATAGCTCCGCTTCGAATACGGGGCCGGTATAATATTCAAGCCCGCGCACAATGGACGGATCGAACACGACGTCCGCCGTGGGAACGCCAAGCGCTGTCAGCGCAACTTCCATACCTTCAAGTTCGACCAGTCCGGCGCGACCCTCTTCGGTATTGCCCGCCGCTGCGCCAAGCGCTTCAATCGTCTCCGCTCGCGTTCCACGTCTTGCCTCCGCGAACGTGAGAACCGACTTAATCGCATCCACGTCCAGCCCTGCCCCTTTGGTGAAATCACCGGACTCATCCATCCGGCCATCACCGAGTAAGAGCGCAACGCCCTCGGCCCCAAATTTATCAAGCTTATCGAGAGCCCGCAAAATCGTCAGTCGCGCCTCTGGGGTTCGCGCGCCTGCCTCTTCGAGCACGCCATTCAGCAAACGACGCGTATTCACCCGAATGACAAACTCGCCATCACTCGCACCTGCCGCCCGCATGGCCTCCGCCGCCATCGCCACCATTTCCGCATCGGCGTGAATCCCGCCCGCGCCCACAGTATCTGCATCGCATTGCATGAATTCCCGAAAACGGCCCGGCCCCGGTTTCTCATTGCGCCAAACAGGCCCCGCCGCATAACGCCGGAACGGCTTTGGCAGTCCTTGCCAGTTCTCGGCTGCAAACCTCGCCAAAGGTGCGGTCAAATCATAGCGCAGCGACAACCATGCTTCGTCATCATCCTGTAGGGCGAACACACCCTCATTAGGGCGGTCGGCATCGGGCAGAAACTTGCCAAGGCTATCGGCAAATTCAAATGCGCCCGTATCAAGCGCTTCAAAGCCCCAATTGCGGTAGACATCCGTCACCCTTGAGATCATCGCTTGTTCGGCATGCAGCAATCCTTCCCGCTTATCGGGGAAGCCGCGGGGCTTGCGGGCAAGATCTTTGCGGGGCTTGTCTGTATTGGTCATGGTGGCCTTGCTGAAAAGAGGCGTTGATGGATGCCAAGGCCCTAGCCGATTTGAGTTTTCGACACAATGAGCAGTTCATCGCACCAAAAGGCTCAAAACCCATGAAATCAGCGTCCGGCACGCACTTTGCTTTCCCCTTTTAGGAGAAAACTGGAGTTGCCCCATGCTGAAACAGCTTATTTGCGCCGCCCTTTTAGGCATAACAGCCTCGACCGCCGCAGCATCGCCTGAAACCGCCGAAAACTGGGGCGTTCAGGCCAGCGATCTCTATAACACCGTGCAAGAGCTTCTGGAGCAGCAAAACGTAAATAACTTCTCGGGCCTTTCCCCGGACTTCGAAGACAAGATGATCCGTTTTGCATCAACGGCGAGCCATTTGGCGATCTGGACCGATGAGACACAAACCTCGCCAGATCTCGGCTGCATTTATCGGGGCATGGCTGAAGAGGCAGAAGTCCAGCTCCTCGCGCTTGAAGCCGCGGGGTCTTTTGCCGAGATGGAAACGGCCCTGAAGCGGATCGCAAGCATGACCGATGATGCTCAAGCGATCGCGGTCGCGTCCGCCCATGCTGGACGAACAGGCCAGCAAACCGCCCCCACAGGACAATGCCTTGGCAATCATGAGCTCGTCGATCATGCGCTTGGTCTGAACTAACAGACGAGATGGGCGGGATTACACGCCCGCAGTGGATGCAATGATCGCTGCAGCGGTAAGCGACACCGCAACCAGCATTCCCAAAATCAGTCCCAAATTCCGCCTGTTCAGCATAGCAACTCCACCTATTACCCGATCGCGTCCAAGTGCCTCATAACAACCTCTTCGGAAAGCAATTGCGGCAAGACCACCGGATCGGCACGTCCCGGCGCATAGAAGAGATACATTGGCACCCCTGGACGTTTATGGCGCTGCAATGCGGCAGCAATATCGCTGTCCCGTCTTGTAAAATCAGCAACCATGAAGACAATGTTCTGCTCGGCAAAGGCCGCTTGGATAGCGGGTTTTTTAAGCGTTGTTGCCTTGTTAAGCTGGCATGTCGCGCACCATGTCGCGGTAAAATCCACAAAGACACCCTGCCCTTGGTCAAGCGCCGTTTGCACCGCTGCTTCCGACCACATAACCGGTTCGGAGATGGCGCCATAAGCACTCGCCCGCGCCTCACCGGCAAGCGCTGGAGCGTTCCCCCATGTGTTTTCAACCCCGAGAAACGCGCCAATCAGAATTGCCAGAGTAGCGACAGCTTTGATGACTGTCTTGCCGCTAGCCAAGAGCCAGATACCGAATGCAATGCCCACCGCGCCTAGCCCTGCACCGATAACAGCCTCCGTTCCCGCCAGGTCTGCCAGAACCGATAAGAGCCAAAGCGCCGTCAGGAACATTGGAAAGGCAAAGAACTGTTTGAGCCGTTCCATCCATGCGCCCGGTTTCGGCAAAAACCGATGCAGGCCCGGTACAAAACTTATCAGCAGGAAGGGCAATGCCAGCCCGAACCCGACCAGAAAAAAGACCAGAAATACGACCGGAGCCGGTTCGGTAATCACCGCACCGAGTGCCACACCCAGAAATGGCCCGATACAGGGGGCACCGACAACCGCCGCAAGCAATCCTGTAAAGAACGCACCAGCAGCCCCCTTGCGCCCCGCAAGCTCTGATCCGACGCCTTGTACTGAGCTGCCCAGTTCAAACATGCCCAAAAGCCAAAGCCCGATAACGAACATCAGCAGCGACAAACCGGCAACCGCAGTCGCATTCTGTAACTGGAACCCGACTGACAAGAATTCACCGGCCGAACGCAACCCGACAAACAAGCCGGCAATCGCTGCAAACGTCACCAACACGCCAGCAGTGTACCAAAGTCCATGTGCCTTAAGATGCTTGCCGCCGTCTTCGGTGGCCGCGCCCACCACGCCCAAGACCTTCATCGACAGGACCGGCAGCACGCACGGCATCAAATTGAGAACCAATCCGCCAAGCAATGCCCACCATGCCAGCACGAATATATTGGCGCCTCCGCCCGCTTCGACCGGCGCAGCGAGACCCCCGCTCCCGGCACCCGCCGTCCCCGCAAGTGGCGCGCAGATAGCCGCAGAGACCTCATATGCCTCTTTTCGTGCGCCAGCTTTCTCGACAACGACAATGCCGTCCAGCTGGCTTGGAAGCTCCGTCTCGAAGTCATATCCGGGTGTCAAAGCCAATTGCGCGCCGCTCGCACCGGAACGGCTGGACTGTGAAGCGGCATTCTTGATCACCTGCTCGTAGGGGAAAAACCGCAAATATTCGTGCTCACCGGCCAGCTCTGCCGCAGCGATACTCAAGGTCCACTCCAAGCCCTCTCCAGATAAGCAGGCTGTCCCGTCCAATGGCGTTGGTGCAAGCGCGATAGCCTCGCCTATTACTTGCCCGTGTAGAGCATTCACGACTGTTTCGGCGCCAATCCCCACCTCAAACGAAAATGCTGCATCTTCGGGTATGCAGACATCTTTACAGATGAGATAGTTCAGCACGCCCGACAGTGTCAGTGGCCCAGTCGTATCATTGGGCACCGTCACCGGAAATGGCAGGATAAGCTGATCCTTATAGCCATAATCCATCAGCTCCCCGGGGATAACCTCCTGCTCTTCGGGAATTGGCCAGATGAAATCACCAACAACATCGCCACCTGTGTCCCAAGTCGCTTCGGGCGGCAGACCAGCATCCCCTGGATTGCGCCAGTAGACGTGCCAACCCTCTTCTATATCGAGTTTGAAAGCCGCGAAAAATGTCTCTCCAGCGACCGCTTGATCCCTTTCGGCAATCAGTGAGACATCTGCAAACTTAGCCCCCGATTGCGCCGTCGCATTCGGCTGCGCCCACAGAGCTGAGCAGCAAATGACAAGCAGAGCGAATATGAATTTGACGTTCTGGCGAAACATGTACGGACTTTCTTTGGCAGTGCTAGGCCCTATACCATAAGCGTAATCTACTCGTTAAACATGGGTATATGTCATATTGACCATCAAATTGCGGTCAATAAAAAATGAGGCAGTCAATCAAGACTGCCTCATTCCGGGTTCGACGTTAAAACGGACCGTTTACGCTGTGCCTTCAGCCGGTGCTTTCAATGCACGCTGGATAATACGTGGCCAGTTCAGCAAAGACACGAAATGCGCATAGGTCGCCCCCAGTGCACCAAGCTGCTTGAGCTCCATAAAGGCTTCATCGCTCAGCCCATTGAGGCGCTCTTCAGAAACAGCCCAATAATCAGCAATCTTCTGGGGCGGACCTGATTCTTTGCCTTCGGCATCGCGCGGCTGGAAGCTGATCGACTTTTCTTCAAACAAGTCATGTTTTGTCATGGCTTCAACAAAGGCCACTGTTCCTTGGCGCTGGCGCTCGAATTCCTTACAAAACTCGATCGCATCTTCGGTGAATTTTGATGGCTTATCGCCATCAAAGAATGCAACTTCAGGATTTTCGGACACCATTGGCGCTTTACTGTCCACGCAAAGCAATAGCTGGTCATTTGCAGGATCGCTAGCAAAAACAAAGGGATACCTGCGAACAAAGGCTGGAACATA
>CAZXXY010000077.1:8355-11444 GCA_964644755.1 uncultured Hyphomonas sp.
GTTGTGAACCTGCTGGTGTTTCCACGATGTTTACTCCTAATTATGTGTTTAGCAGCTGATAAAGGAATTACTGCTATTGGACAACTCCTGTTGCTATATTTGCTACCAAGATTAGGAGCTTCACTTTTCGTGCTGCAGAACATTTTATTGAGATTGGCCGCTATCTTGGTTTGCGTGACAATGGTCGCATGTGGCGAAGAGGACGGCTTTGGGCTTCGGGAAGACGCAGCTGCAGTGGAAGCTGTGAACCAATTGTTGGACGAGGCCGCAAGAAAAGAACTGTTCCATTCTCCAGAAACGGCAACACAATTGGGATTATCCGCTGAAGTCGCCGGCTACCAGTATTTCGCCAAACTTGACGATCGCTCAGAGGCTGGATTGACCCGGATTGCCCTTGAGCGCATTGCGACCCTCAATGCGTTGGACCAAATTGATATTTCCGAACTTCCCGAGCAGCTCTCCAGCTCGGTTTACACCATTCGTTCAGCTTACCGGAGCGCGGTAGACTTCAGAGCTTTTGGGTATGGTCAGGTCTCTCTCGGCTTTGCCCGTCCATATGCTGTGGATCAACTGTCGGGCGGTTATATCGACGTTCCTGACCTCCTCCTGAACCGGCAACCTGTCCGTGTCCTTGATGAAGCTGTTTTCTACATTAGGCGTCTGCAGAGTCTTGCGGATACAATTCATGATGAACGCCGCAAGCTTGAAGCTGACAATGCCCGCGGAATAGCTCCTCCCAGCTTCATATTGGACCGAATGCGTATCCTTGCGGTTGCACTGAGCAGCGCTGATACACCCACGCATCCACTGGTCGACGCGCTTGAAAACCAAATGATCGGATTGGTCGATATTCCCGAGCCGACCCGCGAACGTCTGTTGGGCGAAGCGAACCAGATCGTCACGCGAGACGTCATTCCCGCCTATCAGAGTTTCATTGAGACCCTCGATACCCTCGCCCTGAACGCCAGTGATTTGCCTGGTATATGGCAGATCGACCGCGGCAATGAATACTATCTCGCAGCCCTGCAATTCTACTCGGGCAGAACAACCAGTCCGCAAGACATGCACAATGAGGGGCTTGCGCTCGTAGACACCCTGTCAGAACGCCTCAACCAGGCCCTCATCGATCTCGGATTTGTGGAGGGTAGTATTGCCGAAAGGCTGCAGGCGATAGGTGCCCAAGCTGATCAACAGTTCGCAAATGATGAAGCGGGCCGTGCCGCTTTGATCGAGAGCCTCCAGAGCAAACTCCGGAACATGCAGGCAAAACTGGGCGACTTTGTTGAAACGCCTCCATCGACGAGCGTCTCTGTTGCGCCGGTTCCGGACTTTCTCGCCCAGACCGCCCCGGGCGGTTACTATATCGCTGCGCCGGAGGATGGCACGACACCGGGGCTTTTCTTCATCAACTTGCGCGACACCATGGAATGGCCCGCCTTTACCTTGCCAACCTTACTCTATCACGAGACTTTTCCAGGCCATCATCTTGAAAGCGCTATTGTCTCCGAACAGGTCAACCTCCCCCTCATCAGGCAACTGATCTGGAATGCCGCCTTTGGCGAGGGCTGGGCCGTCTACGCAGAAGATCTTGCCTATGAATTCGGAGCCTATGCCGATGACCCGATGGGAGAGCTGGGATATTTGCAGTCCCTCCTCTTCCGGGCCGCGCGCCTCGTCGTCGATACCGGCCTTCACCATGAACGTTGGTCGCGCGAACGGGCCATCAACTATCTTGTTGAAACAACCGGTCAGCCTGCCAGCGCCATGACCACCGAGATTGACCGCTATTCTGTTTGGCCCGGACAGGCGACCTCGTATATGAGCGGACGCCAGACATTGCACGCCCTGCGCCGCAAAGCAGAATCAATCCTCGGCGACGGGTTCTCGCTGAAAAGCTATCATGCCGTCATCCTCGGCAATGGACCGCGGCCTCTCGAGCTTATTGAAAGCGAAGTCGAGGCGTGGATCATCCAAACGCTCGAACGAGCTTCCTAAACCCCTGCTTTGCCCTACAAGCCTAGCCTAGGCCGCAATCGCCAGAGACGGCATCTCAACGGACGCTGCCGGATTCAAGCCGGCAACCATATCGTCAATTGCCCCGCGCCGAACAGCTGACACATCTTCCTCACACACAAACACCGTATCGGCCCCGAACCGTTGCGCATCATGAAAAGCCCATATCGGCCGGACATCATGATCCCGCCCGGACAGTTCGACGACTTTTATCACCCTCCAGCCATACGTATCGCGCGCCGCGAATACGGCCACGCCGGCTTTGTAAACCCAATTTGAGTCCACTGGCTTCTCGATAAAATCATAGCCAGTTCCTGATACGCCTTGGAAGGTCATCGTTTTTTGCATGTTCACTCTCCGTTCTCATCTCCTTATATTCCCTTTTTGTTCTCATGCAAGCGAAAACTTGGAACGGGGGGGAAATAATATGTGCCGCGGGAGATGGTATGGCCGATATTTTCTTGCCCTATGCCCGTGCTGACACGGCGCGCAGCCGGACTAACCCCGCGTCACATCTTGCCCTTCGCGCGCGCTCCTTTAAGTATAGTTTTAACAGACAGGAGTTCCCCTATGCGCTTTGAAGGCACCGAAAATTACGTTGCAACCGATGATCTTCGTGTTGCTGTCAACGCAGCCATCGCCCTCGAACGTCCGCTCCTGATCAAGGGCGAGCCAGGCACCGGCAAGACCGTCCTCGCCGTCGAAGTCGCCAAAGCCCTCGGCATGGAGCTTATAGAATGGCACGTCAAATCAACGACGAAAGCCGCCCAGGGGCTCTACGAATATGACGCTGTGGCCCGCCTGCGCGACGGCCAAATGGGCGAAGAACGCGCCAAGGATGTCAAAAACTACATCAAGAAAGGCAAGCTCTGGGAAGCCTTCACCGCCGAGGGGCGCCCGATCCTGTTGATTGACGAAATCGACAAAGCCGATATCGAGTTTCCCAATGATCTCCTGCAAGAGCTCGACCGGATGGAATTCTATGTCTACGAGACAGACGAAACCGTCAAAGCCGTTGTGCGCCCGATCGTGATCATCACCTCGAACAATGAAAAAGAACTGCCCGACGCCTTCCT
>CAZXXY010000078.1:0-11077 GCA_964644755.1 uncultured Hyphomonas sp.
GAGTAAACCCGCGACACACCGTCCAGTCCATGATCGTTGAGAACAGACACGAGACGCTCGGCCGAACCATCTGACCACGCCGCGAAGATGACCGTTTTCTTGGCCGCGCGCCCGCTCTTGGCATGCTCGGAGGCGGCCTCGAATATATTTGTATCAGGATGGATACGCTCGGGAGCGAATTCGCGCCCCAATCGCCCACCCAGATCAACGCTATCCGCCGCAGCAGTGCCAAATTTTGCCACCGCCCCGGCCATCAATCCTGCCTCAAGTTCACTCGGTGCCAGATAAAGAGCGCCCGGCGCGAGAACACGGGCGGCTCGCGTCTCACCTGCCGCCTCGGTACGGGCATTGAAATAGTCCTCTGCTTGCGTCAGTCGCTCGCTTGCAGCTTCTGCGGCGAGTGCGCCCATGCCGAACAGAGCGTCGGGACCAGCATAATCGAACAAAGTTTCGAGATGGTCGTGAAAAAGCGGCAGCCACATCTCTACACCTTGGCGGCGTATTTTGGCGCGGGCGGCTTCATACATCGGGTCGCCGTCTGGTGCACCGAAGGCTTCGAGATACCGGTTGCGGAAATCGCCTAGTCCATCGTCGGTAAAAAGCACTTCGCTGACGGGCGCAAAAGCAATGTCCTTGAGCTTGCCTGTCGAACGCTGTGTTTCGGCGTCGAAGCTACGCAGCCCATCAAGCGTGTCCCCGAAAAAGTCCAGCCGCACAGGTTCACCAGACGTTGGCGAGAAGAGATCAATCAATCCTCCTCTTATGGCAAACTCACCACGCTCGCGCACTGTGCTGGCGCGGACGTAACCATTGACGGCAAGATACTCAGTCAGCTCGGATTGGGCGACCGTATCGCCAAGTTTGACGAAGAAGCTTGATGCTTTCATCACCGCAACGGGCGGAACTCTTTGCACGAGCGATGAGGCCGTGCTGACGACGAGGAGCGGTTTCTCGCTGCCCTGTGCTAGTCTGGCAAGACCAGCACATCGTCGGGCAGCCAAACCGGCGCTTGGGCTTACTCGGTCATAGGGGAGCGTATCCCAGCCGGGAATGAAGACCTGCTCAAGTGATGGCGACATAAAGCTGGCAAGGTTGAGCGCAGCTTCGGCCGTGCGCTCATCACGGGCAATATAGACGCCCACGCCGCCCCGCTCTGACAAGGCCCTGCAGAAGACATCTACGTCCACTCCAAAGGGCGCGCCGCCAAATTGTGAAGCGCCCTGCAATTGGGTGAGAAGGTCTATGCCAGTGGTCATCAGGGTCTCTTACTTGTCCAAACAGGACAGGAGATCACCTAGCCCGATTGTGCGACGTAGCGAAAAGCGATTAGCGCGTCCAGTACCGGTCCCTTATGATTTTCCGGGACGGGCTTCTGGCCTATGAGCCATGCATAAACTTCCCAGTCAGGTATGGAGAGCAGCCGCTCGAATTCCGCTATACCATCATCGTCCAGAGCAGCCACATGCTCGTCGGCAAACGTGCCCATCAACAGGTCCATTTCCCGAAATCCACGACGCCATGCCCGGAATATTGCTTTCCTGCGGCGGCTATCCATTCGTGAGCTTGTCCATTGTCTTGGTCTCGAAATCCTCGGCGTCATGACGTTCCAATAATTGCTCGGATGGTTCACCCCACGCCCTATTCACCATGCGGCCTCGTTTGGCTGCAGGGCGGTCATTGATTGCATCAGCCCAGCGGATAACATTTGTGTATTCATGGACGGAGAGAAATTCAGCCGATTCGTATAGGAGCCCTTTGGCCAGCGCGCCGTACCATGGCCACGTCGCCATGTCGGCGATGGTGTATTCATTACCGGCGAGATACTCATTGTCTGCCAGATGAGTGTCCAAAACGTGCAATTGTCGCTTCACCTCCATGGCGAAACGGTTGATTGGGTATTCATATTTTTCCGGAGCGTACGCGTAAAAATGACCGAAACCGCCGCCCAGATAAGGCGCAGACCCCATTTGCCACATCAGCCAGTTCATCGTCTCTGTGCGGGTTTTGAGGTCAGTCGGAAAGAATTCTCCAAATTTCTCGGCGAGATAAAACAGAATCGAGGCTGATTCAAACACCCGCAAAGGCGCGTCGCCGACAGAGTGATCTGCAAGGACCGGAATTTTGGAATTCGGGTTCAGCTCAACATATCCGCTCCCAAATTGTGGCCCCTCTCCGATATTGATAAACCACGCATCATATTCTGCGCCGGAATGGCCCAGCGCCAGTAATTCTTCCAACATCAGTGTGACTTTTACCCCATTTGGGGTTGCGAGTGAGTATAGTTGTAAGGGGTGCTTTCCGACGGAGAGTTCTTTTTCATGCGTCGCTCCGGAGATCGGGCGGTTGATGGCGGCAAAGCGGCCGCCGCTTTCACTATCCCACGTCCAGACTTTTGGGGGGACGTAAACATCTTGATCCGACATATCTTTCTCCAAACATCATTTTCTTCTCTTTGGCTATTCCAGTAACGCTGCGGCAAGACAAGCGCCAATGATTAATTCGTGTTTCTTTCAATAGGCCAGAATGGCTGACGGATTTTACTGTGGCCAGAACCATCGACTATAGCGTACTTTTCATTTTGCCTTGCGCTCAAGGTGATTCCTGCCTCTAATCAGAGCAAGAACAGTTCAATTTTTGGATGGTGAGATATGTTGAAGCAAATTGGCCTCGTTGCGATTGCAGCGCTAGTTCTCGTCGCCTGCGGCGGTGGGGAGAATGACAGCGACAAATCTGATACCGCGGCGATAAACCTTAATCCCTATCCATCGACCTATACTCCGCGCGCCTCGGATACAGTTCTAATTACCAATGCCAACATCTTCGATGGGCTCGGAAATCAGATCGATGGTGGCTCGGTTCTGCTTGAGAATGGACGTATCACAGCCATTGGCGCCGATATCGCAGCGCCCGATGGCGCGAATACAATAAACGCCCAGGGGAAGTGGGTGACCCCCGGTATCATTGATAATCACTCACATCTTGGGGTCTATGCTGCCCCTGGCGTTGAAGCTCATGCGGATGGCAATGAAATTACAGCGCCTGTAACCGCTGAAGTCTGGGCAGAACATGGCGTCTGGCCGCAAGATCCTGGCTTTACTCGGGCGCTCGCCGGCGGCGTGACGAGCATGCAGGTCCTGCCCGGATCTGCCAACTTGTTCGGAGGCCGTGGGGTCATTCTGAAAAACGTAGTTGGCCGCACGGTTCAGGATATGAAATTCCCCGATGCCCCCTACACTTTGAAAATGGCCTGCGGCGAAAATCCTAAGCGGGTCTATGGCGGACGAGGTCAGGCACCCGGATCGCGTATGGGCAATTTCGCGGGATATCGCCAGACTTGGCTTCAGGCTATTGAATATAAACGCAAATGGGACAAGTTTGCCGAGGATGGCGGTGACCCACCGAGCCGTGACCTTGAAATGGAGACACTATCGGGTGTGTTGGCGGGAGACATTCTTGTCCATATGCACTGCTACCGCGCAGACGAGATGATCCAAGTGCTCGATATGGCTGACGAGTTTGGCTACAAGGTCACGTCCTTCCACCACGGTGTAGAAGCGTACAAAATTGCTGACCGCTTGGCAGAGGCCGATGTGTGCGCCTCTATCTGGGCTGACTGGTGGGGTTTCAAAATGGAAGCCTATGATGGTGTCCGCGAAAACCTCCCTATGGTGCATCAGGCCGGTGCCTGTGCCATCGTTCATTCCGATAGCGATGTTGGTATTCAGCGGCTAAATCAGGAAGCAGCAAAAGCTTGGTCTGATGGCCGCCGCGCGGGCTTCGATATTTCGCAAGCCGAAGTTTGGACCTGGTTATCCGCAAACCCCGCTAAATCTCTCGGAATATTCGAGGAAACCGGATCACTCGAAGAAGGAAAAGCTGCCGATCTTGTGATCTGGACGGGCAATCCATTCAGCGTGTTTTCGAAAGCCGAGAAAGTCTTTATCGATGGCGCCCTGCTCTATGACCTTCACGATGATGGACTATTGCCGGTGACGGACTTCGAGCTTGGTCAACCTGGACAAGGAGATCGCAAATGATCTGCAAATATCTCACAGGCGCTGCTGTTGCGGCGCTCACAATTGCTGCTCCGGTCTTTGCTGAAACAGTTGCGATTACTGGCGGAACCGTCTGGACCGGCACACAGGATGCCGCGATTGAAGACGGTGTCGTGCTCATTGTTGATGACAAGATCGTCGCAGTTGGCGACTCCCGGCTCTCGGTGCCATCGAATGCCACTGTTATCGATGCCGATGGCGGCTGGATCACACCTGGCATATTCGTCCCCTTCGCGCGAACCGGCCTGGTCGAAGTTGGCGCAGAAGCGACAACAAATGATACATCTGCCGATGAAAGCAAATATTCCGCAGCGCTCAATGCCGCAGATAGTTTCAACCCGTCGGCCACAGCTATCGACGTGACCCGCATTGAAGGGGTGACGCGCTTGGCAGTTGCTCCCGCAAATGGAAATTCGATATTCGCAGGTCGTGGATTTGTCGCTGACACTTCTGGAGAAGCAGATTCCATCACGCAGGAGAATGTATTCCAGCTGCTGTCCCTGGGGGAAAGCGGCGCTGGTATTTCCGGGGGCTCGAGATCGGCTGCATGGGCGACCCTGCGTGCCGCAATTGATGACTCGCAGAATTTTACCAGCCGATACATAACGACCCCGAACGGAGCAGCGCTGAATCGGGTCGACGCTGAAGCGCTTGCACCAGCAGCGAGAGGTCAACAATTATTGCTCGTCCGGATCCATCGTGCGAGTGACATTCGCCGTTTGATCGGCATGTTGTCCGATTATCCGGAATTGGATGTTGCAATCGTTGGGGCCACGGAAGGGTGGATCGTCGCAGAAGAACTCGCTGAAGCAGGCATCCCGGTCATCATTGATCCATTCGATAATTTGCCCGCAAGTTTCGAACAATTGGGAGCAACTTCGCACAATGCAGAACGTTTGATCGAAGCTGGCGTCAAGACAGCTTTCGCCCATTTGGGGAACGATGCACATCAAAGCCGGCTCGTATTGCAAAGCGCC
The DNA here is from genome assembly GCA_964644755.1 of uncultured Hyphomonas sp. Lineage (GTDB taxonomy): Bacteria > Pseudomonadota > Alphaproteobacteria > Caulobacterales > Hyphomonadaceae > CALLCD01. The sequence continues at coordinate 5,033 of CAZXXY010000078.1, forward strand.
GGTAATGCGGTTGCGAATGGCGTCTCACGGGCCGATGCCATGCGGGCGATAACCTCCATACCTGCGGACATATTCGGGCAATCGGATCTTGGGCGCCTCAATTCCGGCGCCATAGCAGATCTTGTGGTGTGGGACGGTGATCCCCTGGAGGTTACATCTGCCCCGACCCATGTCCTCATCGACGGTGAACAACAATCCATGGAAAGCCGCCAGACATTGCTGCGGGACAGATATCTCTCTCTCGAGGACGGAGACCTTCCTCTGGCATATCGCAAATAACGCAATCAGAAGAAATTCTTAGTTGAAGACTTCAGATGGATCGGAGCCTTGGAAGGGCTTGTCCGGATCGTTCAAGGCTGCCAAAGCACCTGGCCCGCCCATCAGGATCATTGATAGCCCGTAGCTCAAGCTTAAGAGGACGAAAAAGACAGCCATTGTGCCAAGCACGGCAGGCGCTTGAAGCTGGGCCATAACCTCCTCCAATTGAGGGTCGGCTCCCCCAGACAGAAGCTCCGAGAACTGCGCTATAACAGCAAAAATTCCCATGCCGTAGATCGTGGATTGTAGAATATACATCCCGAACCAGATAATCAGAAATGCAAAGAATATAGGCCAGAACCGGCCCTTGGTAACGCGGAACGACTCAAAGATCCGCACCTGTTCATCACGGATGGTTAGCGCCGACGCTGCGGATACTTTCACGATGTACCAGAAAAGGATTGCAAGCATTACAATGTATCCAATAACAACCCCGAAGATTGCGATGCTTGGGCTACCGGTTGCCCCTGCAATCCCAACAACGATTGCCATCGGAATTATGCTGATAAAGAGAACGACGAATAGAAGCAAATAAACAACCAAGCCAACAGCCATAAGGCGCCATTCGTCATTTCCCAATCTCAGCCTGAATGTATCCTTGCGCACATAAAATCGCTGGATACTCGCTTCGAAAACAGCCCAAATGCCCAAGGTACAGGGCAGCAGTAGAAGAAATGCCAGTCCCATCGTTTGCGTCAGTCCGTCCATGTTATCCAACATATATTGGCCGACAGCAGCATCGTCATTTGCATCAAGCGCACCAGACCCCATTGCAGTGAACAGGCCGACATACAATTCGATCAGCGGTCGCATGACGATCAATGACAGGCCGCCGAGCAATATGGCCGCGAGCAAATAACTGAGTGCGAATTTTGGTAGAAACCCTCGCGGCGCATCGGTTCTGGCAATGTGCATAAGCGCATTGGAAAAATTAAATTCTAGCATTGTCTGCACTCCTGTCCCGAAAACCCAGTGGCCCCGCCGTCGTGACGCACGATTTGCACTTAGGCGTTAGAATACATGTCTTCCCGCATTTGGCTAGGAAAACGCCGCCTCGTAATCTGCCTTTTCGGGCACAATTTGGCTGTACACCGCAACCGCAACGGCATGGCCCAGCAGGAAAACAATGATCTGTGCGGGTGCCATGCTTGCCGATTCAATGAGCCATCTTTCAAGACCGTATTCGTTATTTCCGGCCGCTAAGCTGTTTGTTACGGCGTAAACAGTTCCTCCTAAGATCAGCAAAGCCGGCACCATCACGATCGCGAAGAACACGCCGATCTTTATCACCGCTCCCTTGGTCCAGCTCCAAGTCCGGAATATCATGAGGCGGCCTTCATCTATCGTCGCGACGCCAAAGACCAGTAAGCGGGCCGATACCCACAATAAAGCGAATACAGAAACAGCGATCAGCGCGCTCAGGACAAATACTTCGGTTCCGCCAAGAGCTTCACGTATGTTTCCAGCGCTGAAACTATCTGCCACTGCCCTTGGATCGAAGCCAGCGGCGCCCGCTAATATGCCACCAAACACTGCGAGGAACATGACGATAAGAACCAGCAGAATGGCGAAGAGCATGTAAACGAGTGCTTGCGCCAAGCCGAGTTTCCAGCTGTCGGAAATCCATTGCCCTTGGCGATCAAGTTGTAAGCCGCGTCGATACATCAGGACCCCAAAAGGTGCAGACACTGCAATTGTCGTTAGAACGGACACCAAACCACCAAGCGTATCGCCAAATGCAGCCAGGACCAGCTGATCAATGAAACTGATCGCGACAACCATAATCACCAGATAAGGCAGCAGACCAAAGCTATACGTACGCAGATACGCGAACATGTCGCTAAACAGCTGAGCGAAATTAAGTTGTTTGGTCATGAATGCCTCTCGTCTGAAAACCAGCCGAGAGTATCTGTTGGGGAAATTCCCGCAAGCACGTCTTGACGTGTGCGCCGCCACGCCGCATCTGGGCGATATGAGCATCTCACCTATACATATTATTGGCGGCGGAATGGCCGGATCTGAAGCGGCATGGCAAGTGGTCCGCGCAGGCGTTCCGGTTATCCTCCACGAAATGCGTGGCGTTCGCGGAACTGACGCCCATCAGACAGACGGGCTGGCAGAGCTAGTCTGCTCGAATTCGTTCCGGTCAGATGATCATACGTCCAATGCAGTAGGCGTACTGCATGAGGAGATGCGGCGGTGCGACGGGTTGATCATGACGCACGCAGCAAAACATCAAGTGCCCGCTGGCAGTGCAATGGCGGTTGATCGGGACGCGTTCTCGGCATCGGTCACACAAGCGCTTTCAGATCATCCGCTGGTTACCATTGTACGCGAGGAGATAAATTCGATTCCGCCCGCTGATTGGGATAGCGTCATCATTGCAACCGGGCCGCTGACCTCCATTGAACTCGCAGAGGCGATCCGCGCCGAAACCGGTGAAGAAGATCTGGCTTTCTTCGACGCCATTGCGCCGATTGTGAACGTTGACACCGTCAATATGGATATTGCATGGCGTCAGTCACGTTATGACAAGCCCGGCCCGAGTGGCGAAACGGACGCCTATATCAACTGTCCCATGGATGAGGCCCAATATAATGCGTTCCTAGATGCTTTGATATCCGGTGAAAAAACCGAATTCAAAGACTGGGAGAAGAATACGCCCTATTTCGAGGGCTGCTTACCCATTGAGGTTATGGCAGAGCGTGGGCGTGAGACCCTCAGATTTGGTCCCATGAAGCCGGTGGGTCTAACCAATCCGCGGTCTCCGGATGTAAAATCCCATGCAATTGTCCAGCTACGCCAAGACAATGCCCTCGGGACGCTCTGGAATATGGTGGGTTTCCAAACCAAGTTGAAATACGGAGCGCAGACAGAAGTGTTCAGGATGATCCCGGGTTTGGAGAACGCCACTTTCGCGCGGCTCGGTGGAATACACCGGAATACATTCATCAACTCACCGAAATTGCTCGACAATCAATTGCGACTAAAGTCCATGCCGCGCCTGCGGTTTGCGGGTCAGATCACCGGTGTCGAGGGTTATGTCGAAAGTGCTGCAATGGGCTTATTGGCCGGCCGTTTTGCTGCTGCTGAACGCTTGGGGCGGACGCTGACACCGCCGCCAGCGACAACGGCACTGGGAGCGTTGATCGGGCATATTACAGGCGGGCACTTGCTTGAAGGGAAGACATTCCAACCCATGAATGTGAATTTCGGACTATTCCCACCGCCCGAGCCTGACACGGTTGAAACAAAAGACGAAGAAGGCAAGAAACTACGTGGCAAGGCAAAAGGACGGGCGAAGAAACGTGCTCAAGCCATCAAGGCGCTTGCGGACATAGATCTCTGGTCAAATGCGTTTGAACCCGTCTGCTAAGCATTGATTTGGGAACTGCCGGGCCAATAATCTTTGCATTGAAACTTTAGGTATAAATGATGAAGGTATATTCCAATCCAAAGCAACGCGACCACGCACCGGTGTCCGAACTCCAGAATGGAGAAATGGTCCCCTTCGCGGAGAAGCCCGAGCGTTTGGATGCCATGATCGCATCTTTAGGGCCAATAACGGTCGGCGCAGATCATGGACTGGCCCCCATCCAAGCCGTTCACGATGCAAACTATATCGCGTTCCTGCAGACCGCTCATGCCGAATGGGTCAAAGCCCAACGCCCCGGGGACGCTTTCCCTTATGTTTTCCCCGTGCGGCACCGCCGTCCGCTCGATCTCTCACGCATAGATGCGCAACTCGGGCAATATGCTTTTGACTGCGGCACCCCTATTTCGACGCACACATGGACCGCCGCTTACTGGAATGCACAGACTGCGATTTCCGGCATGGCGGACATTCTCGATGGGGCGGACACCGCACTTGGACTTTGTCGTCCGCCCGGGCACCATGCAGGCCGAGACTATATGGGCGGTTATTGCTATCTCAACAACACCGCTATTGCCGCCCAAATGGCAATCGATGCCGGATCCGCACGTGTCGCCATCCTTGATGTCGACTACCACCATGGCAATGGCACGCAGGACATATTCTACGAACGGTCAGACGTGCTGACCATTTCACTCCATGCTGATCCATCGACCGATTACCCCTTCTATTGGGGGCATGCCGATGAGACAGGCTTGGGGCGTGGAGAGGGCTTCAACCTAAATCTTCCAATGCCGCGCGGCACAGAATGGGAAGAGTACCGCAAGCAACTTGAAATCGGACGCGAGGCTGTCGCGAACTTTGCTCCCGATGTACTGATTGTCCCTTTTGGAGCCGACACGTTCCGAGAAGACCCTATTTCAGAGTTTTGCATCGACACACATGACTATCACGCTATGGGCCAATGCATAGCGGAGCTAAATCTGCCCTCTCTTATTTTGACAGAAGGCGGATACAATATCGATTTTTTGGGCGAAAATGTTAAAAACTTCGCCGACGGATTTACGTCTGAATGAGCGCTAGAACTTGAGAACTTTTGCATAACGAACCCGGTTCATTCCACGCAGGCGGTCAATAAGCTCTGGTGGCAGATCGCTATCGATTCCTACAAGCGCGATGGCTTCACCGGCTTCCTCGGTCCGGCCAAGGTGGAAGGTTGCAATATTCACACCTGCTTCACCAAGCATGACCCCGAGCGCGCCAATGAACCCGGCTTTGTCGAGATTGTTGACGTAAAGTGTCGTCGAAGAAAAATCCCCTTCGAGCGCCATACCTTTGACCTCAACAATACGCGGGCGGCCCGCTGTCACAGTCCCGGCAAGAGTGCGCCAGCCACCTTCTGGAGAATTGGCCGTTGCCTTGGTCAACACTTTTATGCGGATCAAGCTATCATAGACCGGACTCTCTTCTGTTTTCGTCTCGGTGAGTTTCACGCCGCTTTCAGTGAGAATGGATGGCGCAGACACCATGTTCACATCCCCCCGGCTTGGACGCAGCAAGCCAGCCAACGCGGCAGCTGTAATCGGTTTGCGGTTTAGTTCGGACACTTCGCCCTCATATTCGATGACAACTTCTTCAAAGCCATAATCAGAGATTTGTCCTGCAAATGCCCCAAGCTTTTCAGCTAGCACGGTGAACGGGGTTAGACGCGGCGCCTCTTCGGCGGTGACAGATGGCATATTCAACGCGTTTGTGACAGCGCCGGTTAGCAAGTAGTCGCTCATCTGCTCTGCGACCTGCAGCGCAACATTCTCTTGCGCTTCATTCGTTGCTGCCCCGAGATGCGGTGTTGCAATGAAGTTTTTCGTGCCAAACAGCGGGTTCTCTTTTGCTGGCTCTTCAGCAAAAACATCAAGCGCTGCGGCTGCAATATGCCCGCTCTCAAGGCCAAGCTTCAGGGCTTGCTCATCAATCAGTCCACCACGTGCACAGTTGACGATAATGACCCCCTTCCTGGTTTTGTTCAGATTTTCGGCGGACAGAATATTCGCTGTCTGATCCGTATAAGGGACATGCAAAGTGATGACGTCAGCGCGGCTTAACAGCTCTTCGAGCTCTACCTTTTCAACCCCAAGCTCGACTGCGCGTTCCTCTGTGAGAAAGGGATCGTAAGCGGCGACCTTCATCGAAAGTCCCATCGCCCGTTCAGCAACCCTCGATCCGATGTTTCCGCACCCAATCAAGCCTAGCGTCTTGTATGAAATTTCGGTGCCCATGAAAGCCTTCTTCGGCCACTGCCCCGCTTGTGTCCCGGCATCAGCAGCAGGTATCTGGCGAGCGGCTGCGAACATCAT
>CAZXXY010000079.1:0-10802 GCA_964644755.1 uncultured Hyphomonas sp.
CGAGCGCCCACACTTCCATCTCACCAAAGCGCTGGCCACCGAACTGGGCCTTACCGCCAAGCGGCTGCTGGGTGACGAGCGAGTACGGTCCGGTGGAACGGGCGTGGATCTTCTCATCAACCAAGTGGTGAAGCTTCAAGAGATATTTGTACCCGACAGTGACAGGGCGGTTGAACGCCTCCCCTGTCCGGCCATCATAAAGTGTGACCTGACCGGAGCCGTCGACGCCTGCACGCTCGAGCATGCGGACAATATCTGGCTCTCTGGCACCATCAAACACCGGCGTCGCAATCGGCACACCATTGGTGAGATTGCTTGCAAGCTCGACGATTTCCTCGTCACCCTCAGGCAAAGTGATGCCTTCTTTTTTGCCGCCGTAAACTGTGTCGAGAGTCTTGCGTAGCGCATCCGCATCATTGTCCTGATGCCATTGCTCCAGCGCATTGCCGACAAGTTTCCCGAGACCAGCAGAGGCCCAGCCCATATGGGTTTCAAGGATTTGACCGACATTCATCCGGGACGGAACCCCAAGCGGGTTAAGCACAATATCAACCGCGGTACCGTCTTCGAGGAATGGCATGTCTTCGACCGGATTGATCTTCGAAATCACCCCTTTATTGCCGTGACGGCCAGCCATCTTATCGCCCGGCTGCAGCTTACGCTTCACCGCGAGGAAGACTTTGACGACTTTCATAACGCCCGGCGGCAAATCATCACCGCGCTGGACCTTGTCGACCTTGTCGTTGAAACGGGCCTCGAGATCGCTGATCGATGCATCAAACTGTTGACGCAGCGCATCGAACTCGGCTTGGGCTTTCTCGCTCTTCAGAGCGATTTGCCATAGCTGATTTGGCGGCACAGCTTCCAGATCGGCGATCTTCAGCTTTCCGGGCTCAATGCCGCGCGGGCCAGTGGCGGCATCTCTGCCAACCAGAAGGTCCTTGAGACGCGAATATGTGTTGCGCTCCAGAATGGACTGTTCGTCCTCTTTGTCTTCCTGAAGCTGCTCGATCTGCTCACGCTCGATTTGCAAGGCACGGGCGTCCTTGTCGATTCCGTGGCGATTAAACACGCGGACTTCGACAACTGTACCCGCATCGCCTGGCGGCACACGCAAGGACGTGTCGCGAACGTCGGACGCTTTCTCGCCGAAGATCGCACGCAGCAATTTCTCTTCCGGCGTCATCGGGCTTTCACCCTTAGGCGTCACCTTACCAACAAGAATGTCGCCAGCTTTAACCTCGGCACCAACGGCGACAATGCCCGCTTCGTCCAGATTACGCAGGGCTTCTTCACCAACATTCGGAATGTCGCGTGTGATCTCTTCGGGTCCGAGCTTGGTATCGCGCGCGGCGATTTCAAACTCTTCCAAGTGGATCGATGTGAACACGTCATCGGTCACGATCCGTTCGGAGATCAGGATCGAATCCTCGAAATTGTAGCCATTCCACGGCATGAACGCCACGAGGACATTGCGGCCTAGCGCCAATTCGCCAAGATCGGTCGACGGGCCATCAGCAATGATATCACCTTTGGCGACCTTGTTGCCGACCTGAACGATCGGGCGCTGGTTGATACAGGAGTTCTGGTTCGACCGCTTGAATTTCGACAAGCGGTAAATATCAACACCGGAGCGGCCTACATCGGCATCTTCAGTAGCACGAACCACAATCCGCGTTGCATCGACCTGTTCAACCACACCAGCACGTTTTGCCACCACGGCCGCACGGCTATCACGCGCCACAACAGCTTCCATTCCGGTGCCGACGAGCGGCGCTTCGGAATGCACAAGCGGCACAGCCTGACGTTGCATGTTTGACCCCATAAGCGCGCGGTTCGCATCATCATTCTCCAGGAACGGGATGAGCGATGCGGCCACTGAAATCACCTGCTTGGGCGAAACATCCATGAACTGGACTTCTTCACGCGGGACCAATGTCGCTTCACCCTGAATACGCGCATTGACGAATTCATTGGCGAGCATGCCCTTATCATCGACAGAGGCATTGGCCTGCGCGATGGCATAGCGTGTCTCTTCCATGGCGGAGAGATAGACAACCTCATCCTTTTGTTTGCCATTCTCGACCTTCCGGTATGGGCTTTCGATAAAGCCATACTTGTTGATACGGGCATGGGTCGCCAAGGAGTTGATCAGACCGATATTCGGTCCCTCGGGCGTTTCAATCGGACAAATCCGGCCATAATGCGTTGGGTGAACATCGCGAACCTCAAAGCCGGCGCGTTCACGCGTCAGGCCGCCCGGCCCAAGCGCAGAAAGACGGCGCTTGTGCGTAATCTCGGAGAGCGGGTTGGTCTGGTCCATGAATTGGGACAGCTGCGATGAGCCGAAGAACTCGCGAACAGAGGCTACAACCGGCTTCGCATTGATCAGATCATGCGGCATGACCGTGTCGATATCGACAGAGGACATACGCTCCTTGATGGCGCGCTCCATACGCACCAGACCAATCCGGTAATTATTTTCCATAAGCTCACCAACCGAACGCACGCGTCGATTGCCAAGGTTATCAATATCATCAACCTCGCCCTTGCCGTCCTTGAGGTCGAGAATAACCTTCATGACAGACAGAATGTCCTCTTTGCGCAAAGTGCGATGGGTGTCTTCGGCCGCTTCGAACTCGTCAATGGCAACGCCAAGACGCATGTTCATTTTCACCCGGCCGACAGCTGACAGATCATAGCGCTCGCTGTCGAAGAAGAGCTGATTGAACAATGCATCAGCCGCTTCCTGGGTTGGCGGCTCGCCCGGACGCATGACGCGGTAAACATCGGACAGAGCCTCAAAGCGGGTCTCATTCTTATCAGCGAACAGCGTATTGCGTAGCCACGGGCCACGGCCAGAGCTTTCAATATCCAACAGCTCGATGGTCTGGACGTCCGCTTCGCGGAGTTCTGCGATCAGCTCTTCTGTCAACTCGTCAGTGGCCTCGGCGTAAATTTCGCCAGTTTCCATGTTGACAACATCGCGGGCCAGAAACTTCCCTTCGAGCGCAGTAGACGGCAGCAGAATTTCGTCCGTTTTGCCTTCTGCGATCTTACGTGCGCCGAGCACAGTGATTTTCTTGCCGGCTTGGGCGACAGCCTTGTTCGTCTTCGCATCGATGATGTCAAATTCGGGCTTTGTCCCCTTCCACGCGCTTTGGCGGAATCCGGTGATCCACCCCTTTTTGTCGAGGCGGTAGATAGACCTTTCATAGAAAGAATCGAGAATCTCGTTTGTGTCGTATCCGAGCGCATAAAGCAGCGTCGTCGCCGGAAGCTTACGCTTGCGGTCAATACGAACGTTCAGGATATCTTTGGCATCGAACTCGAAATCGAGCCATGAGCCGCGATAAGGAATAATCCGCGCCGCAAACAGAAGCTTGCCTGACGAATGGGTCTTGCCCTTGTCATGATCGAAGAACACGCCTGGCGACCGGTGCATTTGCGACACGATCACCCGCTCGGTCCCGTTCACAATGAACGTGCCCTTGTCGGTCATCAGCGGCACATCGCCAAGATAAACCTCTTGCTCTTTGACTTCCTTGACCGAACGCGCCTGAGTTTCCTCGTCAATATCGAAGACGATCAGTTGCAACAGAACCTTAAGTGGCGCAGCGTAGGTCAGATCACGTTGCTGACATTCCTCAACATCAAATTTCGGCGGCTCGAATTCGTAAGAGACATATTCGAGCACAGCGCGCTCGGAAAAATCCTTAATCGGGTAGACACTGCGAAAAACACCACCAAGCCCCTCATCGGTGCGTTCCGCCTGCGGCGTATGCATCTGAAGGAAATTCTCATACGAGGAGCGCTGAATCTCGATCAGATTCGGCATTTCCACGGCTTCGGGAATTTTCCCAAATGATTTTCGGATACGTTTCTTTTCAGTGAAAGAGAGAGCCATCATACGTCCCATTTTGTCGTCACTCGTGCGGAGTGAATCTGTGCACCTTCAAAATGCGCGGTCGCGGCGACCCCCGATAGGAAGCCGCCGCGTTATAATTTACTGGAAGCTATCGAGCAGCCCGCGCGCCGCTCAAACTCCCTGGCTGAAACCAGCCGGCAGAGATCTATTTGATCTCGACCGTTGCGCCAGCTTCTTCGAACTTCTTCTTAAGCTCTTCGGCTTCGTCTTTCGTCACGCCTTCCTTGATCGGCTTAGGCGCGCCATCAACGAGCTCTTTCGCTTCTTTCAGGCCAAGACCCGAAACAACTTCGCGAACAACTTTAATCACGCCGATTTTCTTTTCGCCGCCGGATACAAGGATCACATCGAATTCAGTCTTAGCTTCGCCGCCACCAGCGTCGCCGCCAGCCGCAGGGCCAGCAACCGCAACAGCCGCAGCCGCCTTGATGCCACGCTCTTCGAGGTAGTCGTTAAGCTCTTTGGCTTCGAGAATGGTGAGGCCAAGCAGCTCATCACCGAGTTTTGCAATATCTGCCATTTGAAATAGTCTTTCTGAAGTGAATAATTTAGTTTGAGGTTTTGGTTTCGCGTTACTTGTTCAAGTGCCTTATGCAGCCTTCTCACGGATGACATCAATCGCACCGGCCAATTGCTGACCTTGTGAATTGAGACGCCCGATAACTTGAGTAGCCTGTCCAATAAGCCGTGCTGCGACAGTCGCAATAAGCTCTTCACGCGATGGCATAGATGCGAGAGCACCCACCCCGGCCGCGTCCATGACTTCACCATCCATGATGGCGCCGACGAGCTTAAGATTGTCGTTTTCCTTGGCAAATTCGCTTGTGGCCTTTGCCGGGACGGTTGGGTCCGCAGCAAATGCAATGGCCACAGGCCCTTGGAATAGGTCCAGAGCCGCATCACCACCCATGCCCGCTAGGGCAATTTTGGCAATCCGGTTCTTGACCACTTTGAGCTGGCCCTCGCCCTCGCGGAGCTTGGCGCGCAACTCAGTCAAGTCCGCAACGCTGAGACCGGAATATTGCGTAACAACAATTGCTCCGGCGTCCGCGAAGATTCCTTCGAGGTCCTTGAGCGCTGCCTGCTTTCCAGCTTTATCCATTACGGTTCTCCTATAAAGGCGCCCAGACCATTCCGAACACCCTGGTGTCCGCCTTCCGGGGAAACTGTTCCCGTTCCAGCGCCTGCCCAGGGCATAAGGGTTCATCGAAAATCGCAGAAACCACTGCAAAACTCGCTTCACCTCGCCCCGTCTACATGGGAATTATCGACCCAGAAAGCCGACCCATGGTCTCGGACAGGAAAGCGGGAGACCAACGATATATACCGCTGAAGCTCCCGCAAGCCGCGTTATCTAGCGCGGTCAGCCCGCTTCCGCAAGGGTCTGTGATGCATCAATTGTCACACCAGGCCCCATTGTCGACGAAAGCGTCACATTCTTTACATATGTTCCCTTTGATCCAGCCGGCTTGGCCTTGTGCAAAGCGTCCATAAAAGCGGTGACATTTGCCACCAGCGCATCCTGGGTAAAGCTGGCTTTGCCAACACCCGCATGCACGATTCCGGCTTTCTCAACCCGAAACTCGACAGCGCCGCCTTTTGAGCTTTTCACAGCCTCACCAACATTTGGCGTAACCGTGCCCACTTTCGGGTTCGGCATCAGGCCGCGAGGGCCAAGCACCTTACCGAGCCGGCCAACAATGGCCATCATGTCCGGTGTCGCAATAACGCGATCAAAATCCATGAAGCCGCCCTGAATTTTCTCCATCAGGTCTTCGGCACCAACAATGTCCGCGCCTGCGGCTGTCGCCTCTTCGGCTTTCGCATCGCGCGCAAACACGGCAACGCGAACGTCACGTCCTGTGCCCGATGGCAAATTACAAACGCCACGAACCATTTGGTCAGCATATTTGGGATCGACACCAAGATTGACCGAAATATCGATTGTCTCGTCAAACTTTGCTTTTGCATTCGCTTTTACGAGCGTCACAGCCTCATCAATCGAGTGCTGCTTTTCTGCGTCGATGGCCGCACGGGCCGCCTTATATCTTTTTCCTGAAGCCATTGTTCTATCCCACAACCTCAATACCCATGGAGCGCGCCTGACCGGCAATGATCAGCGCACCAGCGTCCAGATCATTTGCATTCAGATCCGCCATTTTCTGCTCGGCGATGTCACGACACTGAGCCATGGTCACCGTACCAACTGTCTCGTAACCGGGCTTCTCGGCGCCTTTTTTGAGCTTTGCCGCTTTCAGCAGCAAAGTCGAACCGGGTGCCGTTTTCACGATAAAGGTAAAAGACTTGTCCTGATAATAGTCGATCACGACAGGCAGCTTCACCCCCTGCTCGGCCCCTTGGGTCTTCGCATTGAACGCTTTACAGAATTCCATAATATTGATTCCGCGTTGACCGAGAGCTGGTCCAACGGGCGGGGACGGGTTGGCCTGTCCGGCCGGAATCTGGAGCTTAAGCTGCCCCAGCAGTTTCTTCGCCATATTATCCTCACAACGAATTAGAGGGCCGATGGTCTTTCGATTCGGCCGGTTGATAGTCGAGGCCTTGCGTGGTCAGCGATAGAATATGGTCTTTGCCCACCGCTCCCACATAAGGAAGAGGGCGTATGAAGCACAAAGTGTGACCGGTCAAGCCCCATTTCGAGAGCGCAAGATAACAAAAACCCCCGACCTCGAGGACGGGGGCTCGTTCCATTTTCATGGAGAGGCCCTTACGGGAGCTTCTACAAGGCTTACATGAAGCCTTTAAATTTGTCTTTGAAGCGGGAGACGCGGCCACCACGATCAAGCAGAGCGTTCGTGTCGCCCGTCCACGCTGCATGGGTGGTCGGGTCGATATCGAGTACGAGACGATCCCCTTCTTTGCCATATGTGGAGCGTGTCTGATACTCAGTGCCATCAGTCATCACAACAGTGATAAAGTGATAATCTGGATGCCCTTCGGATTTCATGGCCGATATACCTTCAAACTGGTGTGCGCATTTGCGCGCGTGATTTATAAGAACGGGCGATGTAACCGAATGACGAACGCATAGCAAGGCCAACATTCATGACAGACGAAACAAATACGATTGTCGACGACCGCCGCGCCTCCGAACCGGTCGGCGGTGCAGCGAAGGATCGGCCCAAAGGTCGTTCGTTAAAGCCGCTTGCAATGCTGTGGCCTTATGTCAAACGTCACCCGATCACCGTGACCACCGCCTTGGTGTTTTTGCTGCTCGGAACAGCCGTCACACTTTCGATCCCTCTTCTTCTTGGCGACGCAGTGGATGTCGGTCTTGGCGGGGATTTGGCCTCCGACGAACTGATCGCCAGAATTGATGGCAACTTTTTTCTGGTGTTCCTCGCGGTTGTTGCGCTCGGGTTTATCGGCGCGGTGCGTTTTTACTTTATCTCGCGGTTTGGCGAACGGGTGGCGGCCGATTTGCGCAACGATCTTTATGCCCACATGCTCAGCCTTAGCCCACGCTTTCACGCCAATATGCGTTCGGGCGAAGCGGTGTCGCGCCTGACCGCTGACGTGACACTGCTTGAAACCTTTTTGGGCTCCTCAACTTCGCTCGGGGTCCGTACCTTGCTCAATACGATTGGGGCGCTGGCTATGATGCTGGTGGTCAGCTGGAAGCTTGGCGGGGCCCTTTTGGTGATGTTGCCCATTGCCATTTTGCCGGTTCTGTTTGTTGGCCGGATCATCCGGAACATGTCCAATCGCGCCCAAACCCGATTGTCTGAAGCCGGAGCAGAAGGCGCTGAAGCACTTGATGCGGTCGAGTTGATCCAGGCCTATGGCCGGGAAAAATCGCGCAGGCAGGTCTTCAAGGAAGCGGTTGAAGCGACATTTCAGGCCGCGATGCGCCGCAATGGCGCGCGCGCGGGCATGATGGTGCTCGTGTCGATTGTATTTATGGGCGGCATCGTGGCTGTGCTTTGGCTCGGCGCGCGCTGGGTGACGACCGGCGCTATGAGTGGCGGCCAGCTCGCCTCGCTGATCTTGTATGCCCTTTATGCCGGATCAGGATTTAGTATGCTTGCAGAAGTTTATGGCGAAGTTATGCGGGCGGCGGGGGCGGCCGACCGGTCAGCCGAAATCTTTGCAGCCGAGCCGGAAATTCGTGCGCCCGATACGCCCAAGGTTCTGCCGTCGCCCGTTCAAGGCGCTTTGAAATTTGATCAAGTTGATTTTGCCTATGGCGAGGATGACCTGCCAGCCCTGCGCCAATTCTCTCTCGATGTCGCGCCAGGGGAGTTTATCGCACTGGTGGGACCGTCGGGTGCAGGCAAATCAACGGTCTTCCGTCTCGCCTTGCGCTTGTTCGACCCCGATGGCGGCGTGGTGACGCTCGACGGCTGCGACGCCATAGATGTCACCCCGAAAGCATGGCGGGAACAATTTGCGTACGCCCCTCAGGAATCGACGCTATTTACAGGCAGCGCACGCGAGAATATCGCCTTTGGTGACGAAACGGCGAGTGATACCAGCCTGAAACAGGCTGCCGAGCGGGCTGAAGCATGGGGCTTCCTGCAAGAGAAAGGCGGGCTGGAGGCGACGCTCGGTAGCAAAGGACGCTCACTTTCAGGCGGACAAAGGCAGCGGGTCGCACTCGCCAGAGCGCTTGTGAGAGATGCCCCCGTTCTTTTGCTGGACGAAGCGACTAGCGCATTGGACTCCGAAAGCGAGGCTCTGGTTCAGAAGGCTCTAGAAGCAGCGGCTTCCGGGCGCACAACGCTCGCCATCGCCCACAGGCTCTCGACCGTGCGCAAAGCGGACCGGATCGTCGTGATGGATGAGGGCCGCGTCGTCGAAACGGGTGATCATGACACGCTGATCGCCAAGGGCGGGCTCTATGCGAGGCTGGCCGAAATTCAATTTGGAGAGCACTAGGCTTGGCCAAGGCAAAAGCCCCTGCCCCGACCATTGTCTGGTTCCGCAATGATCTCAGGCTGGCTGACAATCCGGCACTGTCCGCTGCAGTGAAACGCGGTGCACCTTTGGTGCTGCTCTATATCAACGAGATGGGTGCGGAGAACTTCAGAGCCAGAGGTGGGGCCAGCAAAGTCTGGCTGCATCATTCGCTTGTCTCCCTGGCCGAAGATATCACGGCACTTGGTGGCGAGCTGGCCTTAAGGTCAGGCGACAGCGCGGAGATTCTTCCGGCCCTGATTGCACAGACTGGCGCGGACCATATTTGCTGGACACGCCGTTATGGCTTGGCTGAACGCACTGCGGACGCCGCGCTCAAGAAAACGTTGACGCAAGCAGGCGTTCAAGTCGAAACTTTCAATGGCTCTTTGCTGACCGAACCGTGGACCTTCAAGACCGGCGCTGGCGGGCATTACCGTGTCTTCACGCCATATTGGAAACAAGTCCAAGCCAATTATGCCTGTCCTGACCCTTTGCCAGCGCCGACAAAGCTGAAGACCGTCAGCACGCCGTGCGAGTCTCTCGATGATTGGGCGCTTCTGCCGAAGTCACCCGATTGGGCGGCCGGATTTGCAGGGGTCTGGACGCCGGGAGAAAATGGCGCGCGAACCCGGCTCTCTGCTTTTCTTGATGGTCCAATCGGCACCTATAAAGATCACCGCAACCGGCCGGACATCAGCAAGGGCACATCAGGCCTGTCTCCCCATTTGCACTTTGGCGAGATCTCTCCTGTGCAGATCTGGCGAGCCGCGAAAGCCCGCATGGATTCCGACCCCGGCCTTGAGACAGGTGGGCGGACATTTCTGTCAGAGGTCGCCTGGCGCGAATTTTCCTATGTCCTGCTCTACCACCATCCCGAACTGGCAACCCAAAACTATAATAAAGCTTTCGAGCATATGCCGTGGCGTGACAATGCGGATGACTATGCCCGCTGGTGCAAAGGCCAGACCGGCTATCCGATTGTCGATGCCGGAATGCGTCAACTTTGGCAGACAGGCTGGATGCACAATCGTGTGCGGATGATTGTTGCATCATTTCTGACCAAGCACCTTTTACTGCCTTGGCAATTGGGCGAAGCATGGTTTTGGGACACGCTGGTGGACGCTGATCCGGCGGCGAATGCCGCAAGCTGGCAATGGACGGCCGGCTCGGGCGCCGATGCAGCGCCGTATTTTCGCGTCTTCAATCCGATCACCCAAGGCTCGAAATTTGATGCCAGTGGAGCGTATGTCCGCCAGTTCTGCCCCGAGCTTGCCGACCTGCCGACAAAATATCTGCATGCGCCATGGGACGCGGACCCTGTGACGCTCTTGGCCGCAGGCGTCAAACTTGGCGAGACATACCCCAATTGCATGGTTGACCACAAAGCCGGACGCGAACGCGCGCTTGAAGCCTATGCGGAGGTAAAAGCAAAGCGCGAGGCGGGCTAATCGCAAAACACCGCCGAGCCATTGGTCAGCTCGGTCGACAGTCCATCCGTTCCGCCGCCAACCCGGGCGATGCCGGTGCGCACTGGCGTGCAGTTTTTCAAGCCATCAGGATGACGCGGAATGTGCACACCAAACTGCTGAATCGGACTGGCACCCGTGGAAGCAAATTCATCCAGGCTTTGCTGACGGTCTCGAAATTTTTTGTAACCGCTGCTGACCCCGGCAAACCTGTTCAGTGTCGACTGGGCAAACAGCGAATCTTCTCTCGGGCTATATCCGCCCAAATCACCCTGCGCCCGCGCCAACGCGGCAAAGCGGAGATCGTCATCTGTTATATCGGGACAAAAGGCAGGGCGCGTCTCTCGGTTTGTCCGAGCGCACATTACTGACGCTGTAACCCGTGCCGAGGCCGAGGGTGCCGTTTCGGCAAAAGGGTCGCGGCGAATGATATAAGCAGGATTGATCGGTGTTTCTTCCTCTTCCTCCGTGTCAGGTTCAGGCACGGG
>CAZXXY010000080.1:0-10618 GCA_964644755.1 uncultured Hyphomonas sp.
GCTGAGGCTGCAGATCGAACCGGCTGAGGATTTGCGCGACAAGGCCGCGCGGGCGCAATTTGTCGAGGCTGTGCGTGCGGTTGCTCCTCAAGCTGCGGGATCGGCGCGCAGCGTGCTGGAATCGGGCCGTGTGATCTCCCGGGCTATGGTCATTGCAATTATTGCGGCCTGGCTGACCGTGGCGGCTCTGTTGATTTTGATTTTGCGCGACAGGCTGCTCGTTTGCGTCATTCTTCTGACGCTGCTTCTGGCGGGCATATTGACGGCAGCGATGTCGGTTGTGATCGGTGTGCCTTTCAATTTTGCCAATGTGATCGCTGTTCCGCTGCTGGTCGGGGTGGGGGCTGATAGCGGTATTCACCTTGGACTGAGAGTGCGCAGGGCAAAGGATCCGTCCAAGATTTATGAAACGTCGACGCCGCGCGCGGTCTTTTTTAGTGCGATCACGACAGTGTGTTCGTTCGGGACATTGATGCTTTCGGCCCATCGCGGCGTGGCAAGCATGGGTATTTTGCTTACAATTGCCATTGGATTTACGCTCATTTGCACGATTCTGGTGCAACCGTGGCTGTTGAAGGTGCTCGATCGCAAGAGGACAGTCGCCCTCAAATAGCGTGAAAATGACAGGATGTTATCTTTCTTTCAGACTTCTCAGGGCATAATATAGTTCTGAGCCTGAGAGTTGGGTGCTGTTTTGCGGAGTCTGTTTTGACGTTTTTTTCTATTCGTAATTTGTGTTGTGGTCTGGCTTTGGTTTTTCTTGCGGGAAGCTACGGGGCTTCGCTCAATATTGCGTATGCCGAGGAAGCGGATTCAAGTGCGACAGAGGATATTGCTCCGGATATTTTTGTGACGGACCTTCTGGATGAATTGAAAACGATAAGCCTTGAGGAAGAGGCAGATCGGGATGACCAGCTCAGAACGACATTGCTGCGCAGCATGGCGGTGCCGCAGCTACAGAGATATTTGATCCGTGGGGATATTTCAAAAGCGGCAACCGATGAGCAAACGGCCGCGTATAATGATCTGTTTCCGAAGTATATATCTGCGGCCATTGGCGACTCGATTGACCGGATGGTCGAACGCCGCATTGATGTGGGGGCTGTCAATGAGCGCCGCCCGGGTGATTATATCGTGCGCTCGAAAGTGTTTTCTGATGCAGGCGAAGAGCGGGCGACACTAGACTGGCGGATACGCGATCGGGGCGGCATGCTGCTTTTGATTGATTTCATGGTTGATGGTCAATCGTTCAGTGTCGAACGGAAAGCCCAGTTCTCTGCGATCGTAAAGAAAGATGGGTTCGCCACATTGCTTGAGCACATGCAAGGCGTCATCGACGGCTGAGTTTAGCCAGGTTTTTTTTGAGATTTATCTAAGGAGCTGCTGGCGCCAAACTTAATGGTCGCTATGGGTCTCTGTGTTTGAGAGAAGCCGGAGCAATCTTATCGCTTCTCGCGCTTCCTGCATGACCAGCGGGACTTCAGATTTGCAAAAATCAGTGTTTTGCGAAGTTTCCGGGGAGAGAATTGCAAGCTCCTCCAGCGCCGCTTCCAGATGCTTGTGGAGAAAGTGCACGCTTTTTTCCAGAGAGTGGAGCTGTATCCCCCATTCATTGCGGAAAGTATCTTGAGCGAGGCTCTGAGGCATTTTTATAATCGTCTGGTTCATGATTCTTTGAATACAATTTTTAGGTTAAAAAATCAACTTAAAAATTTAAAACTCGCCTATGAAGCGTAAACAAAGATACCCTTAAGGGGATTCTTTCTTTTCTAAACCCATGGTGGGGCTTTTTGTTTTTGCCCGCTCCAGCTCCAATTGTTCAACTCGCATTCGGTAAATGTCCGGCAGCTCGGAGGACGGTGCAACGTTCATGTTCAATCGTTCGATCACGTCGTCAGCGGTCGGGTGGTTGCCATCTTCGGCAACCGTCCGTCCGACCGTCGTGACCACGGCTGCGAGTTCGTTTTTTCGGCTGCGGAATTCGTGTCGCCAGATGATATAGATGCCAGACCAGCCTACCAGCTGTGTTTCGACCCGATACTGTTCGGGGAATCTTAGGCTGCGCAGATAAGAGGCATCCTTGAAAACGACCATGGGGATCCAGCGTTGTTTGCGCACCCCGCGCCAGAGGCCTGTTTCGATCATCCAGTTCATCAAGGCGATATCGGTGATGGAGAAATAGCGACTATTGGTCATGTGGTTGAACATGTCGTGGTCGCTGATCCAGACGCGAAACTTCATGGTGTGGAGGGTGTGGATATCCATAAGCGTTTTCGAGAACGCGGTGCGGATGTAAAGGATCATCAATCGGAAAATCAGAGTCATGGGATTGCGCGCTCCAGTACCGGCTGTCTTAGGGTGACGTTGTAGACCACCAGGATTGCAAACTGGAGCCGATGGTTGTGATGGCCTCGCCGATGGCGGGCGAGACGCGGAACGCGACCATAGCGGTGCCAGCCAATGAGGTTTCGGACAGCGGGTCCACCGGCCAGCGCGCTCCGGTGACATATCCTTCAGCAAGGCCGGAAAGATAAGCGCCGAACTCGGCTTCCCGTTCATCGCGGAACAGGGGTAGCCAAACCAGAATTTGGGCATTGGGCCAGCGGTGCAATGCGCGCGGCATCCAGTCTGCGAGCGCATCCATATCCGCGGTGGTTTCATAACTTGGGTCAATGAGCACGCACATGGTTTCGCCTGACCTCGGCGCGAGTTTTAGCGCGCCGCTATAGCCATCGGCACGCTTGGCCTGAATGCGCGGGTCATCCTTTACGACATTATAGAGCGCATCATATTCCTGGGGATGCTTCTCGAAGAGGACAAGCCGGTCGGTGTCGGTCAAGGTTTCTGCCGCAAGTAAGGGCGAGCCAGGATAAGCGGCGACCCCCGCCTCAGTGGTTTTCTTGACCCAAGGGCGCAAGGGACGCGGTACAGTGCCCTCCATCATGCTTAGGACGCCGTCCTTTGCTTCGCCTGTTTTACGGGCCTGCTTGCCCATCAAATCATAGCGGCCTCGTCCAGCATGGGTCTCGACGTAGAAAATCCGGTTTCTTGCGGCGACCAAGTGCGACAGCGTCGCATCGAGGACGGCATGTTTCAGAACGTCGGCGCGATTACCGGCATGAAATCCGTGTTGATAGGACAGCAACGGTCTATTCCGCCGATGCCAGTGAAATGTCGCGGGTTGCTTTGAACTCGTTGCCTTCATACCATTCAGGCCAATCGTTCGAGGCAGCAATGTCGCGGCCCAGCGCAAACAGGGTCTGCACCTCTTGCTCCATGCCGGACACGTTCCAGTTCACATCATATTCGTCCGCGGGCTTATGATAGCGCTGTGCGGTGTAGACGTCGGCAAATGCCTGACCGGCTGCGACGCCGCCCTCAAGCTTGTCTAGCCCGCCATCTGCGTAGAGCATTGGCACGCCTTTCTTGGCGAATGAGACATGGTCTGAGCGGTAGAAGTATCCTGCTTCAGGCTTGGGATCAGGGACGATGACGCGTCCGTCTGCTTCGGCGAGGATTTTGAGGCGATCTTCGAGTTCCGAAGCGCCATAGCCAACGACAACCATGTCTCTGGTTTTGCCAACGGGCATGACGGCATCAATATTGATACCGGCAACGATCTTGTTGAGTGGAACGGTTGGGTTTTCTGCGTAATAGGCTGAGCCGAGCAGGCCGGATTCTTCTAGCGTTACGGAGACGAACAGGACCGAGCGTTCGAGATCTTCTGCCATCATGGCCTCGGCAATTTCCAGAGTTGCCGCCGAGCCGGACGCATTGTCCACAGCGCCGTTGAAGATCTGGTCTTCGTAGAAATCTTCGCCGGGGGCACCTGTTTTCTCGCTTGTTTTCTTGCCCAGATGATCCCAGTGGCTGACATAGAGCATGTATTCATCAGGGCGGGTCGTGCCCGGTTTTACGCCAACCACATTATGGCTCTGCAAGCGTTTCATTTTCTGGGCGATGGAACCTGAGGCGGTGAGGTTGCCCATATCCTGATAGGTGAAGCCCGGAGCAGCGGCAGCCGTTTTCATGGCTTGGAAGTCGAGACCGGCCTGCTCGAAGAGGTTGAGCGCCATTTCATTGCTCACCCAGCCTTCGAGAAGAATACGGTCTTCGCCAGCGCTTGGGCGGACGAGATCGGGTTGCCCGCCGGACCATGAATTGGAGACGACATCCCAGCCATAGGAGGCGGGTGCGGTTTCATGGACAACAATTGCGGCGGTGGCACCTTGGCGTGCAGCTTCTTCGTACTTGTAGGTCCAGCGGCCATAATAGGTCATGGCGCGGCCATTGAAGAGGTCGCCCTCTGGAGAGGCATAGCCCGGATCATTGACGAGAATGACGACGGTTTTGCCCTCGACATCCAATCCGGCATAATCATCCCAGCCATATTCGGGCGCGACCACGCCATAGCCGACAAACACGAGTTCGGAGTCAGAGAAAGATAGCGGGGTTTCCGTTTGCCGCTTCGACCAGATGACGGCGTCCGTGCCGAGGGTCATTGCGGTTTCTGCATCACCATTGCTGATGGACAGGCCTGAATTTTCAGCGTCGAGGGTCAATTCGACCATGCTAACCGGTTGCAGATAGCTGCCGTCTTCTGCGGCAGGCTGCAGTCCGATCCGTTCCATTTCCGCAGCAATCCAGCGGGCGGAGGCTTCACCGGTTTCGGTGCCCGGTGCGCGGCCTTCAAATGTGTCATGGGCCAGCGTTTCGATGCGCTGGGCGATCTCTGCGCCGGACACGGCGGCTGTCGTGCCAGTTGGCAGCGGCATGAGAAGCTCGCTTGTTGCAGATGCGGCAGTGTCAGGCGCGGCTGGGGCCGTGTCTGTGCTGGTGGAGGTGTCGGGGGCGCCGCATGCTGCAAGCATCACAAGGGCGCTCAGGGCGCTGGTCAGTCGAATCATAGGTCACTCCGATTATCTCTGTTATCGGTAAGTTTGCCATGTTGGCGCACCCGCTTCAACCGGACATATGGCGTTGCGCAAGCGCTGATTGTGTGTGGGCAGAAGCAATCTCGGGTTTGGTGTGCATGGCCGTGATGTTAAACTGGTTTCCTTGTGGAGGACTTGGGCAGATGCGCACCCCATCGAAATCAAAGGCGCTTGATCGGCTTGAAGCGGAAATTCGCGCCTGTACCCTTTGCAAGGAGGATATGAGCCGCGCGCCGAGACCGGTATTGGCCGTGTCCCCGACGGCGAGAATATTGGTGGCGGGGCAGGCGCCCGGGAATCTGGCGATGGAAAGTGGACGCCCGTTTACCGACCCGTCCGGTGTCAGATTGCGTGACTGGATGGGCGTTTCGGATGAGATATTCTATGATGCGAGCAAGATTGCCATTGTGCCTATGGGGTTTTGTTTTCCGGGATATGACAAAACGGGGTCGGATATTCCGCCGATGAAACGCTGCGCCGAGGTGTGGCGTGCGAAGCTGCTCGCGGAGCTGCCAAATATCGAGCTGACATTGCTGGTCGGAGGCTATGCCCAAAAGTGGCATTTGGGCAAACGCATGGCGCGAAACTTGACAGAGACAGTGCGGCAATGGCACTCCTACAGAAGTGAGGGTGTGTTCACTTTGCCGCATCCCTCATGGCGCAATACTGGATGGATAAAGAAAAACCCATGGTTCGAGACGGAAACACTCCCCGCCCTAAAAAGCGCTATTTTGCGGGCTTTGTAGGTTTGGCGCTGATTGGTATGTGGGTCGCTGCGTGCGGACCTACGCGCGGCCATCAACAAGCCTTGTCGGTACAGGAGCCTATTGTGGAAAAACTCGATGCTGCTGCGAACGTGTTTACCAGCTTTGACGGGGCCGAGCTTGGCTTGACGGTTTGGGAAGCGGCGACAGACACCGAGCCTGAATATGTTGTGGTCGGCGTGCATGGCATGAACGACTATGCCATGGCGTTCGAATATGCGGGGCCGTATTGGGCGGCACGCGGTGTGACGACTTACGCATATGACCAGCGCGGCTTCGGCAGATCGGTCGGGCGCGGCATTTGGCCGAAGGAAGAGTTGATGCGCGAGGATTTGCGGGCTGCGGTTCGGGCGGCGCGGGCACGTCATCCTGAGGCGACGCTCAGTGTTGTGGGCATATCCATGGGCGCGGCGGTTGCAATGACGGCGTTCGGGTCTGATACGCCGCCTGCGGGCGTTGACAGGCTTATTTTATCGGGACCGGGTTTGCGCGGATGGGGCGGGTTGCCGTTTCATCATCGGGCGAGCTTGTGGGCGTCGACCAAAGTCCGGCCATCCTGGATCGTGGTGCCGCCGAAATTTGCGGTGCAGAAGATCACGCCGTCTGATAATTATGACATGTTGGTCCGGCGGGGGCGGGACGCGCTCAACACGTTCGACAACCGGATAGATCAGGTTTACGGGGTTGTCTCTGTGATGGAGAATGGCCACAAGGCAGCGGCAAATCTGCCAGCGAATACGCTGATGCTTTACGGGGCAAAGGACGATATTATCCCCGAGCCATTCATGCGGCGGACAGCACCGACTTTGCCAACTCATGTTCGCACGGCGTATTACGAGAATGGCTATCACATGTTGATGCGTGATCTGGAGCATGAAACGGTGCTTGAGGATCAGTTTGCTTTCATGCAATCGGCCGAGACGCCTTTGCCATCCGGTGCGCCGCCGATTCCATGGGCGCCGGCTGCGGAGGCTAATTGATCGCTTTGCTATGTTGCTTGGGCCGGAGAGATATGACAATGAAGCGGCATATTTTTAGCTGATTTTTGCGCAAGGCTTTTTCATGTTCGATCATTCTTCCTTCGATGCCCATGAAGGCGTCCATTTCTTTCAAGATGCAGCCAGCGGTCTGAAGGCTATTATTGCTGTTCATTCAACCGCGCTCGGGCCTGCTGCGGGCGGATGCCGGATGTGGAGTTATGCATCCGGTGACGCCATGCTGACCGACGCTTTGCGGCTGTCGCAGGGGATGAGCTACAAGAATGCGATGGCGGGACTGCCATTGGGGGGCGGCAAAGCGGTGATTTGGGGCAATGCGCGCACAGATAAAAACCCTGATCTGTTCCGGGCTTTTGGGCGCGCCGTCGAAAGTTTGCAGGGACAATACTGGACGGCGGAAGATGTTGGTCTGAGCCCCGGCGATCTGGCCGCTGCGGCGGAAGAAACCAAATATGCTGCCGGCCTTGAAAGCGGCGCGGCGGCGAGCGGAGACCCGAGCCCGGTGACGGCTTTGGGGGTCTATCGCGGGATTCTGGAAACGGCGAAACGGGTCTTTGGATCAGATGACATGAACGGCAAGACGGTTGCTGTGCAAGGCGTTGGTCATGTCGGCAGTGATGTTTGCCGTCATCTGGCCAAGGCGGGCGCGAACCTGTTTGTCGCCGATGTCAATGAGCAGGCTTTGGCCGTGATCGCAAAAGAGACGGGGGCGAAGATTGTGGCCCCTGACGAAATCTACGATCAGGATATGGACATTTTCTCGCCAAATGCGCTGGGAGCGACGGTCAATCCGGACACGCTTTCCCGCCTCAAAGCCAAGGCCATTGCCGGAGGAGCGAACAACCAGCTGGCAACAGCTGACATGGGCGAGAAGGTTCAGGCGGCAGGCATTCTCTATGCGCCTGATTATGTCATCAATGGCGGGGGGATTATCAATGTCGCTGCCGAGATTTCCGGCAATTACTCACGCGAATGGGTGGACGGCAAGCTAGACGTTCTGATCAATACGCTCGGCGACGTGCTCGACGAAGGTCTGTCCGGCGGCTTGCCGACAAATCTGGTTGCCGACCGGATTGCGAAACAGCGTATCGGGCGAAGCTAGTCCGGGCGGCTCCAATCAAGCCTAGTCTTTCTTGCGCCCGAACAATCCGCCTAGCGCGTCGCTTACCGCATCTTCGACAGCGTCCTCGACGACATCTTCAACCGTGACAGGCTCCTGGGGCGCTGCAGGCGTTGCGGCTTCTGCGGTCGCTGTCGTGCCGGAGCTTGTCGGCGCTTGCGGCGGAGCAGGGGTTTGCGTGTTGTTGCCGCCAAAGGCGCTGCCGAGCACACCCGTGATGGCCGAGCCTGCGGTATCGCCCAGTGCGCCGCCGATTTGATCTTGAACCAAAGAGCCAACTTGGTTGACCGCTTCGCCAGCGAGCATGTTTGTCAGGGCGCTGGTATCGGGCAAGATCGAGGGTGAGGTCCAGTCGCCGCTGATTTTGAGCGGTATACCGATATTGCCGACCTGCACATTGCTCAACTGACCCAGACCCGCCGCATCCGTGGCAATTTGCAGAGCCATGTCGATGTTTTGCTGGCCGAGATTGATCTGGCCCAAGCCGTTTGCGCCGAACGTCGAACTGAAGATCTGCATGAGTTCAATTTGGGCGACGCCATTGCGGACTTTCAAAACCGAATCGAAGGATGTGAAATCCGTCGAGTTGCCCGGCGACAGGCCGAGATCGAACGAGCCTGAGGCAAGACTTGCGCGTAGATCGGTCGTGCTCCGGAGCAGCTGACCGATATTGATGCCCTGCAATGCGCCATTGGCGAGTGAGGCACCAAAATCGCCGTTGAGATTGTTCATGATGTCATACAGGCTGGCTCCGTTGCCAGTGATGTCGAGCGAGAACTGGCCATTGCCGGACAGCTTGTCGAGGCCCGCAAAGGTCTGCAGAATATCCTGCATGAGGATACTGTTGCCTGTGAGCTTCATGGCCAATTGCGGCGTGCCGCTGGCTGTTGTGAGGCCAATATTGCCGCCCCACTGACCGCCGAAAGCGTTGAACTGTTCGATATTGGTTGTCAGGTTGCCATTGTTGAGCCGTGCGCTCAAACGGGCATCCGACAGGACAACTTTATCAATGGTGAGGGCGGGGCTGCTCAGCTGGATGTCGGCATCGACGGTTTTGAGACTGTCGAGGGCAAGGGGGGTCTTGCTCCAGCCCTTTGGTGCATTGGGATCGGGTTCGGCCCCGAGGAAGGGCGTGAAATCAACCGGGCCGGTCGAGAGATCACCGGTGATTTTCGGTCGCGCGCCGCGCAGGTCAAAGCCAAGCGTGCCGTTGGCGGTGATGTCGTCAAGCGTAACGTCGAGGCCGGTGATGGAGACATTGTTGAAGCTGCCGGATGTGTTGCCCGAAATATCGAAGCTTTGAAGTGTTGTGCCGGGTTCGAGTTCGACGCCTGCTGCGGCGGCCAGAGCGCGGAGTTGCCCGCTTGCTGCGCTTAGATTGCCGTCAAGGCGCCCGTCGCCTGCGAGAGACACAGCGCCCTTATAGGAGGCATCGACCAATGGGCCTTTGATGCTCAGATCGGTTCCGCTCAGCGATAGCGCATCTGTGGCGCCGCCGACCTGACCATTCAGGGAAACGGTTGCGTCCTGGAGAACGCCAGCCTGAGCGATGTCGAGACCAAGCGCGTCAATTGTGGCGGCTGATCGGGTCATGTTGAATGCGAGATTGCCATCAACCGTGGTGGCCTCTGCGACGGTCACGGCCCCGGTGAAATCGACGTCGATATTGTCACCGTCAACTTTCATCGTGTCGAAACGGATGTCGAGATTGTCCAGCGGGCCGGAGACATTGCCATCGCTGCGCAAGCTGCCAAGTGGCGGCAGGGCTACGGGCAGGGTCGCCGGATCAATGCCTGCCTTGGCTGCCAGCGTGGCGATGCTGCCAGCTGATAGCGAGAAATTGCCCTGAATGGCGGGTGCATCGCCCAAGGCTGCTTCGCCATCATAGCTGACTTTTGCAAAATCCGTTGTCAGGCTGGCGTCGAGCGCGGTTGTCACCCCGTCAAGCAAGGCTTGCGGCGAGGCGAGGTTGATATCGAAGCTAAACGCGTCGCCGTCGAAAATGCCGTCACCTTTCGCGGTCAATGGAAGTGTCAGGGCTTTGACGGAGGCTTCGGCGTTAAACTCCCGCAGCTCATAGGTCGTGCCTGCCTGGGCATCACTATAGGTGAGGGAGGCATTGACGAGGCGGGCTTGATCTACGCCCGCATCAATACCAGCTCCGCCTTCGCTGGTGTCCGGGCTGGCGTCCGGTGTCTCTTCGGCGGCTGATTCGCCACCGAGTTCCCAGTTTGCGCTGCCATCAGCGAGCCTTTGCAGTGTTATGTCGGCATCGACAAAGGCGATTTCATGCACCTCAACTTTACGAGACAGTAGCGGTCCCCATTTGACGGATGCCCGCAAAGCACCGGCTTTGATCATATGTTCGCCGTCGAAACCTTCGGCATTCGCGACCGTGACATCTTCGATGCTCGCCGCGATTCGCGGGAAGAATGACAGTCCGACATCACCATTCAGCGTGAGTTCCCGATCAAGGGCGCTCGACGCAGCTTCTTCTATGCGTTGTTTGTAAACATCTTTGGGGACCAGCGTTGCCATGACGATGACACCGCCAATGGCGAGGACGATTAACCCGATAAGAATAAAGAGAATGCGTTTCATGGTGCTTGCTCCAAGGGCGGCGATTGTGTTGCTAGTTTACCATATTTTGCTCAGGATGAATGCTACTTGAAGATAAAATAATTGAAAGCTTTGCTTGACCCGTAAGAAGAGGTTGATTAGACGAGCGCTTCGGCCCATAAGGGCTGGGAAATGCGCGGGTGTAGCTCAGCTGGTTAGAGTGCCGGCCTGTCACGCCGGAGG
>CAZXXY010000081.1:0-10050 GCA_964644755.1 uncultured Hyphomonas sp.
GCCGCGTCGGGAAGCTCATCTGATGACATGATCATTTGCCCTTTGTGACATGCCCAATCTCGCAGACGAGGTTGGAAGTCACAACTGCATGGCCGCCACTTCCGGCAACACTATTGTGTTATTGTGAGGTCACGCGGTCGCAAAGCCTTTCAGGCGCGCATTGATGATTTCGTTTGCCTCGGCCATGATCCGGTCGATCAATTCCTGACAGGTCGGGATGTCATGGATCAGTCCGGCGACCATGCCGCAAGACCATGCGCCAGCGTCCATTTCGCCTTCCTTCATGATGCGCGGATACACACCGGCAACTTCCTCGATAATGTCTTCAAATTTGAGATCTGCCCCAAGCGCTTTCTCTTTTTCCAGCAAACGCTCAACCGCCGGATTGGTCAGAACCCGCTCTGTATTGCGCAAAGGACGCATTACCAGCCGGGTATCGAGCTCTGAGGCCGCCACAATCGCCTGCTTCACATTCTCATGCACAGGCGCTTCTTTGGTGGCGATAAAGCGTGTGCCCATATTCATACCTTCTGCGCCCATGGCGAGGGACGCCACAAGCGATCGGCCATCGGCCTGCCCCCCTGACGATACGAATGGAATCTCCAGTTCGTCAGCCGCTCGCGGCAGCAGGATCATGTTCGGAATATCATCTTCGCCCGGATGGCCGCCGCATTCAAAACCATCGACAGAGACCGCGTCGCATCCAATTGATTGCGCCTTGAGAGAGTGCCGCACGGATGTGCACTTGTGAATGACCTTGATGCCCGCATCTTTCAGGAAAGGCATCACCTCGGCCGGATTTCGACCGGCTGTCTCGACCGCCTTTACGCCGCCATCAATGACCGTTTTTACAATAGCAGGATAATCAGGTGGCGTTAGCGAGGGTAAAAAAGTGATGTTGACGCCAAACGGTTTGTCCGTCATATCGCGGCACTTCGCAATTTCATTCGCCAGATCTGCCGGAGTTTTTTGCGTCAGTGCCGTAATTATGCCCAATCCTCCTGCATTTGATACAGCCGCTGCCATTTCAGCGAAACCGACATAGTGCATGCCGCCTTGAATGATGGGATGCTCGATGCCGAACATGTCCGTTATGCGCGTTTTCATAGATGACCTCCGAGTTGTTCAGTATATGTGGCGGCAAAATTTGAATTGGGAAACCCTTGTCCCAAGGTAAGGATAGATGATGAGTGTGCTTTTCTTTCATGGTGTTCCTGACACGCCCGCTGTTTGGCAGCCTCTTTTGAGGGCACTTTCCGTGCTGAAAATCAAAGCAAAAACGCCAACAATGCCGGGGTTCGGCAGCAATTATCCAGAACACTTCCGGCCGACCAAGGAAGGGTATCTGGACTGGATGTTCATGCAAATTGAACAGGAAGTCGAGCGCACCCAAGCGCCCGTGGACATTGTTGCGCATGATTGGGGCGCCTTGCTCGCGCTGCGCGCCGTTGCCCGGCGGCCTGATCTCATCCGAAGCTGGGCTGTCAGCGGAGCCGTGTTAGAGCCAGACTATGAGTGGCACGAAATGGCCCGGAAATGGCAAACGCCTTTGCTCGGAGAATTACTCATGGCCGTCACGCCAAAATTCGCGCTCAAGCGCGCATTGATAGACGCTGGCCTCCCGGAGGATATCGCCGCCCGTGAAGTGCAGGCATGGTCGGCTCCGATGAAGCGCAGCATACTATCTCTATACCGCTCGGCAAAAACTGTCGCGCAGGATTGGACCAGTGATATTGACGGGTTTCCCGACCGGGGCTTGATCATCTGGGGCGAGAAAGACCCTTATGTCGGCCTCTCATCGGCGCGCAAATTTGCAGACCGCTGGTCAATCCCGCTACATGTCGAAAAAGATGTCGGCCATTGGGCCATTGCCAGCCGCGCCGATGCAGTCGCCAAAATCCTCGAACAGCATTGGGCAGGTAATTAGCGGGCAGCCTAAGCGGCTTCGTCCTGTTGACGGATACCAAGTTCGCGTTTCACACGCTCGGCCAATTGGCTGACGGTGAACGGCTTCGGCAAGAAGGAAATTTCGCGATCCTCATCGATCGCTTCCGCCAGATCACGTTCAGCATAACCGGAGATAAAGATGATCCGCGCATCTCCCAAAAGCTCTTTCGCTTCACGGATCAAAGTCGGGCCATCCATACCGGGCATCACAACATCAGAGATGACCAGATCAAACCCGCCCGGATTGTCCTTGAGAATGTCCAGCGCTTCTTCGCCGTCGGGCGCTTCTTCAACATCATACCCGCGCGACACAAGCAATTGAGCCGCAATACCGCGCACGCCGTCTTCGTCCTCGACCAACAAGATGCGGCCACGTCCGGCCATATCAACCGGCTTGCGATTGCCTTTTTTGCGGGGACGCTCCTGCTCTGCGTCAACGGCAGGAATATCTTCAGCGCTGAGCGCAGGCAGATATATCTGGAAGTTTGTGCCCTTGCCCACTTCGCTCAATGGGCAGATATAGCCGCCTGACTGTTTGACGATTCCATACACCGTCGCCAGCCCCAAACCGGTGCCCAAACCCGTCGGCTTGGTTGTGAAGAATGGCGTAAAGATTTTTTCGAGATCAGCCTCTGATATGCCGTGGCCGGTATCTTCAACCTCGATCAGGAGATATTCTCCGTCCTCGACAAAGTTAAAGCCAGCCTTGTGCGCATCAGTTGCGTTCGCGCGGCTTGTCCGGATCGAGAGCGCGCCGCCGCCAGAGCCATTGCTCAGCATCGCGTCACGCGCATTCGTCGCCAGATTGATGATGGTCGTTTCAAGCTGGTTCTTATCAACCCGTATGTGCGGCAAATCCCGACCATGCTTGATGTCTAGCTCGATACGCTCATCAACGAGCTGGCGCAGCAAAATGTAGAATTCGGACAAAGTGTCGGTAATGTTCAGCACTTCGCGCTTGAAGGTCTGCTTGCGGGCGTAAGCGAGGAGCATTTTCACCAATTCCGCAGCGCGATGGGACAGGTCCGAGATATATTTCAATTCAACATAGCTTGGATCCCCGACAGGGTGCCGCATCGTCAGCTTATCTGTGTTGAGGATAATGCCGGTAAGCACATTGTTGAAATCATGCGCGACCCCTCCAGCCAGTTGGCCGATCGCTTGCATTTTTTCGCCTTGGGCAAGCCGCAGTTCAAGCTGCTTCTGCTCGGTCATATCAATGACATAGGCAACCGATGGCTGGCCGAAACCATCAAGGGTGACAAGCACGCTAACGGTTTTGATTTCGTCTCCGGCAAGTTCCAGTTCAAGCGGACGGTCGATCGCGTCCAGCAGTTTTGCGTCCAGTTTTTCCTGTCCGTCATCGGCAACAAACAAGCCCGAAAATTTGCCGCCCGGAGACGCTTTGCCATCGGTTAAGTCCATCAGAGCCCGATTGGCATCCAGAATGACCGCATCCTCCAGCGATGTCCCGGTCAGCCGTACCGCGCCAAAAGGAGCATCATCAAACATGGGATCGCTATCAGGGCGCGGCGGGCGGCTTGCGGTGGACGGTTCAAATCGTCCGTCGCGACCTGCCAGTGGCTGGACATTATTTGCAATAACAATTGTCCGTCCGGCAGCATTGGACCCGCGGCCACTCCATGTCGTCAGTGTTTGCACGGAAATCTCGATCCCGTCGCGTCCGCGAATGAGAATATCGGCTCGCCCTGGCGCTCCGGATTTACGTTCCCGGCGCAAGAGTTTCACGAACTCAGGCCGCATAATATCGTCGATACGAATATTTGTTTCCGTCTCGGGCAACCCGATCAGTTCCCGCAACCAGCTATTGGCATAGGTCAATGTGCCGTCCGGTCGAGACGCGAAAAAGCCCATAGGCGCATCTTCAACGTAGAGTGCCTTCAAATCTGCAGCACCTGTGGCTTCTTCGCTGCCAGCAATCCGGCGCAGGCGCCAAAGCACCCGGTCACGCGGCAATGGCGACACACCGATTTCATACTGGACCGGCAGACCTTCTGCTCCCAAGGCAATGGCCGGCATAATTTCCCGCCTTGCTGTGCCGGCCTTGGCGGACTTCGACAAACGGAAGATCGGCGCTGCCAAGCCCGGACTAGCGCCGAACAAGCGGTCAACCGTTGGAGACCGTTCCGCATCGCCCAGCCCAGAGACAGCCATCTCGGACAAAGCACGATAAGCTTCATTCGAGGCGACGGCTGCACCGCCGCGCTCGGTAATCAGTACCGCTTCATCAAGTGCATTGATCCAGCCAAACCGGGGCGGATTGACCGGCACCAGAGATTCAGCCGCTCCGCGCTCGGGGAAAAGGCCAAGCTGGCGACCCGCACCGCGCGCAACCCAAACAATTGCAACCACGCCGAACGCGCCCATCGAAATCATGGTCGGCACATAAGTTGCCCCGCCAGCGTTCTGCCAAAACAGCGCAACGCAAGCTGTCCCAACAGCAAAAAGCATCAGCACCCAGAAAACCAGCTGCATATGATCGACTTTTTGGCCTTCGGTCTTCTTTTCGGCTTCCGCTGCGTCACTCGTAATCGTTGCTGCCGGGGCTGCATCGGGTTGCGCCACACCAAGACCCAGTTCCGAGCGTGCATTTGCAGCGGTCGAAAAATCATCGTCGATTGGTGAGCGATTTTGAAGTGACATATACCTTACTTTCCTATCAGCTCGCCCACCACTGCTACGATTCGGAGCTGATCAATAGATTTCGTTCGCCGTAAATTTGTTGGCGGATATTTCTGTTGTAGCATTTTTAGTGCAAACAAGGTTAACGAAACCGAAAAAGTTATTAGGACTGCTGTTAATTTTTCGCCATCTTCTCTCTGCCAAGTTAGGCCATGTTCTCTCTGCCAAGTTAAAAAGGGCTACCACATGAAAATCGCTTCTATTTCACTCGCCGCACTGATGCTCGCCGCCGGCTGCACTCAAGCTGAAACCTCGAGTGAACCAACCGCGTCTCAAATCGAAAATGTCGAAAAATCAGCCAAAATGGCTGAAACCGAGCGTCTAAACGCCTTTTTCGAGACCGCATTTCAGGAGGCCGTTGCGCGCAGCCCCATGCAGCAGACCTTTCTCGGCATCAAAACCGACTATGGCAGATGGGACGATGCAAGTGACGAGAATGCCTTGAATGAACTGAACATCCAACGCGCGCATGTCGCAGAGATGCGCGATACATTCGATCTCGACGCACTCGATGCACAAGGGGCGCTGTCCTACCGCCTTGCCGAATACCAACTTGAACAGGCAGAGCGGTCTTTCAAATACAGGTCCAATGCCTATCTCTTCAACCAAATGCGCGGCCAGCATGCAGGCATTCCGGCCTTCATGATCAACCAGCACCGGATTGCGGACGTCTCCGACGCTGAAGCCTACATTGCCCGCCTCAATGGCATTCCCGCCTATCTCGGCACCTTTATAGATCAATCTGAGACAGCAGCCGAAAATGGTGTTCTAGCGCCACGGTTTGTCTACGACTATGTTCTGGAATCGGCAGCCAATGTTATTCAGGGCTACCCGTTTGAAGGTGCTGATCCAGAGAATCCGTCGCCTCTGTACGGGGATTTCGCCAAGAAAGTCGCCGCGCTTGAGCTTGGAGACGACCTTGAGAGCGATCTGCTTTTCCAGGCTCGCGAAGCTCTGGTCAATGCCGTGTCGCCAACTTATGTGCGTCTGGTAGAAACCATTACATCCCAACGTGACGCCGCAGGCACCGATGACGGTGTTTGGCGCTTGCCTGACGGCGCAAATTATTACGCCGCGCGGCTGGCCAATATGACAACAACGGATATGAGCGCGACCGAGATCCATGATCTGGGACTTGCCGAAATGGACCGTATTCATGCCGAGATGACCGTCATCAAGGACAAGGTGGGCTTTGATGGCAGCCTGCAGGAATTCTTCGTCTTCATGCGCAATGACAGCCAGTTCTATAAGCCGGACACAGACGAAGGCCGGGCCGAATATCTCGCTGAGGCAACCGCCTATATTGATACGATGCGTGAGAATTTGCCTCGCATGTTCAATACGTTCCCTAAAGCCGACCTCGTTGTAAAAGCCGTAGAGCCTTTCCGCGAGAAAGCCGCCGGCAAGGCTTTCTACCAGCGCCCCGCACCAGACGGTTCAAGGCCGGGCACGTATTATGCGAACCTCTATCAGATGACCTCAATGCCGATCTATCAGATGGAGGCGCTTGCTTACCATGAGGGCATTCCCGGACACCATATGCAGCTTGCGATCGCGCAAGAGCTTGAAGGACTGCCGCAATTCCGCAAATTTGGCGGCTACACAGCCTATTCCGAAGGTTGGGGGCTCTATACGGAGTTTCTACCCAAGGAGCTTGGCTTTTATGAAGATCCATATTCCGATTTTGGTCGGCTTTCCATGGAGCTATGGCGTGCTGCAAGGCTCGTCGTAGATACCGGCCTGCACGACAAGCGCTGGACCCGCGAACAGGCCACCCAATACCTGATTGACAATACACCCAATGCAGAATGGGACTGCATCAAAGCGATTGACCGCTATATTGTGATGCCGGGTCAAGCGACCGCGTATAAAATCGGTATGCTGAAAATCCTCGAACTGCGCGAGCGCTCCAAAGCTGCGCTTGGTGATGCCTTCACACTGGCAGATTTCCATGATGTCTTCTTGCGCGACGGGCCTATCCCGCTGGCCATCCTTGAAGAGAAAGTCGATGCATGGATCGCCGAGAAGACCAGCTAGCTTAAGGGGTCATTTCCAAACACAAGAAAGCCGGCACCGGAGCAAATCCAGTGCCGGCTTTTTTGTGCCATAAAGCCTCGGCCTAGTCTTCAGCAGCCCCGGCAGACTTGCGGAAATCCCAGCCTGTCTCGGAGGCAATCCATGTAAAGGCTGCATAGGTTGCAACATTCTGGCGGAAAGCGTCAGGCTCGATTTTGTCGAACGTATCGTCTGGCGTGTGGTGCAAGTCGAAATAATCGGTACCGTCCTGCCCAGGGGTCACCACCGGCACGCCTGCACGCGCCAGAACACGAATGTCCGGACCGCCGGTCGAGCTGTTATTGTGCGGCCCGATCCCAAGCGGTGCAAGCGCCTGATGCATGGTTGCCGCATAGCTCAGAGCCTCATCACCAAAGCCTGTCTGGAAACGCCAGATGCGGCCAGCCCCGAAATCAGACTCCGACGCCAGAACATGCTTGTCCAAGTCATCAGCATGCTGCTTGGCATAGGCTGTGCCGCCCAGAAGGCCAACTTCCTCGGCACCATATAGAACCACCCGAATGGTCCGGCGGGTCCGGCTCGGCATATCGGCAACCAGTTTCGCCGCGCCAACCACAATGCCGCAACCAGCTCCATCATCAATCGCGCCGGTGCCGAGGTCCCAGCTATCGAGGTGACACCCAAGCAGAATAATCTCGTCGGCCAGAGCGCCGCGACCGGGCACTTCTGCAATCACATTACCAGACGGCGCCGCATCCCGGCTTTCAATCCCGATCTCGAGTTTTACCGTCACAACGCCTCGCTCGAGCAAGCGCGCCAGCTGATCGGCATCAGGCGGCGACACGGCAACGCCCGTTCCCGTACCGACAGCCCCAATGCGCGCCATCATGCCTGTATGGGCAAACCGGTGATGATCCGTGCCCACAGAGCGGATGATACAGGCTAGCGCGCCTTTCTCGGCCGCAACAGGAGCGCAATTGCGACGCTTGCGAACTGCGACGCCATATCCGGAGCCATCCTGCGTGCGGGTCATGCCTTCATCAAGGAACACGATCTTACCCTCAATGCTCGCCGGATCTGCAGCTCGCAGGGCGACCATGCTGGGAAAGCGGATGACATCGCCGGTTACGCCGCCTTCAGGGGTCGCTTCTGACCCGCCAAGGGCGGTGACCGTCATGGACTGGCCGCCGGCGGAGAGGATTTCGGCATGCTCATATGTCCGCGACCAGAAAGGAATGTCGAAGTCTTCTACAGCGACATTGGAGAAGCCCAGCGCTTTGAGCTCGGCCACAGCCCAGTCGCGTGCCTTGGCCTCGGCGTCCGAGCCAGCCAAGCGGGGACCGATCTCGGTGGTGAGATCCTCGACAAATTGCAAGCCGACATTGTCAGCAAGGCCAGCTTCGATCAGCCTTTCGACGCCGCGTTCAACCACGCGCTCCAGCGGGGCGGGGTCGGCGGTTTGCGCCAGCGAAACAGGAGCGATCAGCGTAGCAGCAAGGATCCCAGTTAGTGCGGTTTTCATAGACAAATTTCTCCGGAGAATTTCGGCACTAGCTTTACGAGCAGATGCAGACTTGGTCCAGCCCACACCTGTCACTGGTCCGCAGTCAAGCGCATTCGAAACCATGCGGCCGAGCTGCGATCTGCAATAGGAATAGCAGATAACTGCAAAACAATACCGGTTATTCAGTGTCCATTCAGGGACAAACGCCCAAGTCTGCACTTGATATTCCACATCAGGCTGTTGATCGCTTTGGGGCCAGTACGATCAGACCGCCTACAGTTTGCCAATCCAAATGGTCCGCAAATCAGAAGGAACGAACTATGCCTGAATTCTTGAACTCGGTTGATCTTCAACAATATTTGCCTGGAGCCCTTGGCTTTGCGACAAATATTCTCCTCGCCATTGTCATATTCATCGTCGGCAGCTGGGTAGCCGGACGGGTCGGCAAATTCGTCGCCAGCCTTGGCTCAAAATACACGCATCTCGACAGCACGCTTTTTACTTTCCTCGGCAGCATTGCGCGCTATGTCATTCTGGCCTTTGTCATCATTGCCGTGCTCAACCGCTTCGGGGTTGAAACCACCTCGATTGTCGCGCTGCTCGGTGCTGCAGGCCTTGCCGTTGGTCTGGCCCTGCAAGGCGCCATGTCGAACCTCGCTGCCGGCGTTATGCTGATGCTCTTCCGTCCGTACAAAGTCGGCGACTTTGTCGATGCGGCTGACACGTTCGGCAATGTCGAGGAGATCAGCCTCTTCACAACTGTTTTGCAGACTTTCGACAATCAGCAGATCATCATTCCGAACGGGTCGATCTGGGGTGCCAAGATCACCAATCACAGCCACCATCCCGTGCGCGGTGTCGAGATGAAATTCAGCGTTGCCTACAGTGTCAGCGTCGATCAGGCGAAATCGGTTATCAACAAAGTCCTCGCAGACCATCCCCACATTGTGGCCGATCCAGCGCCCTTTGTTGAAGTGGAAACACTAGGACCATCGGCTATGGAATTTGTCGTTCGCCCGTTTACGGAAGGCGCGCATTATTTCGACGTGCGCTATTCGGTGCCCGAGCAAATGAAGCAGGCCTTCACCGCAGCCGGTTTCGAAGTTCCGTTCCCGGCCACCAAAGTCCACATGGACAAATAAGCGATCTGACGCTTTGACCAAATACAAACGGCCCTCTGGAAACAGGGGGCCGTTTTTGCATCTTGCTAAAGTCTGTTAAAGCCTAGTCCCGCGCGGCGACAATATCCGACGCTGTGATCGGCCCTGTCAGCATTGCCTCGAAAGCCTGCCAACGTGCCGTTTCATCCTCGCCCGCAGAGTCGACCCATTCGCGTGCCAGATCACGGCCTATATTATAATTGATGACATAGCCGCGATATGTATCGATAAAGCGCACGCGCTGGGCCGACTTTTCGCGGCTCGCCAGATAGTAACGCTGGATCAAAGGCTCGGCCTCCTCGCGCGTCAGTTTGCCATCAAGATATTGCCGCGCAATCTCATTGGTCGCATGCGACAACTGCCCTGTCAGCGCGTTCAGTTTTTCCAGCTTGAACGCATGGAATGGATCAAGCCCTGCCATCGGAAACAGGACATCACGCTCGAACTCGATTTTCTCCCTATCCGGAAAGGCCAGCTCGATACCGAAATTCGCCGACCCTTCTGCAATTGGACCGAACGGACCAAACAGGGGATTGACCGAATATTCAATCCAGCCCCGTTCACCGACCAGTTCGCGCTCGATAAACAGGTTCCAGACATGGTGGCCGGGATACCCCTCATGGCAGCCAAGATCGACGGCGCGGTCGATAATGATCGGAAAGTCGGTATTGATCTGGATCAGGCTTTCATATCCGCCCTGATAATAATTATAGCCCGACC
>CAZXXY010000082.1:0-9858 GCA_964644755.1 uncultured Hyphomonas sp.
AAATGCCGGACGGCCATTGCTTCTAGAAGGCGGGCTTGACTGGAAACCGATGAGCCTGTCGCCCGCCGAGATGGATTTCCGCGAGGCGAGAAACGGGGCAGCCCGCGAGATTGCTCTTGCGCTGGGGGTCCCGCCGCAACTTCTGGGTATTCCCGGAGACAATACGTATTCGAACTATAAGGAGGCAAATCTGGCCTTCTGGCGAATGACGGTTCTGCCGCTTGTGAACAAGACGGCGGCCGGCATCGGATTATGGCTTAGCGGCTGCTTTGAGGAAGATGTTTCAGTGCTGACAGATCTTGATGCTGTGCCAGCCCTTTCGGTGGAGCGCGAAGCTTTATGGGCGCGGCTTGAGGCAGCAAGTTTTATGTCTGTCGCCGAGAAGCGGGCCATGGCCGGGCTGCCCGAACTGGCCGAGCCATTGGAGCCTGTTACGCCATGAAAATTGATCGGAGAATTACCCTCGCGCTGGTCTTTGCGGTGTTCATACAGACGGCAGGGGCTCTGGTTTGGGCAGGTGCTGCGGGGGAAAGATTGTCAACGGTCGAGGAAACAGTGGCCCAAGGGCGCGGGGTGGCTGAACGGCTCGCGCGGCTGGAGGCGGAGCTTGAGTCTGTAAGGCTGCAGCTTGACCGGATTGAAAGGAAAATAGATGCCGAGTGAGCTTGAATTGCGAAGCGAGCAAATTGCGCGGCCGATTTTGATTGAAGGCTATGCGGCTTTGTTCGGCGTGGCGGATCTGGCGCAGGATGTTGTGCGCGGGGGAGCTTTTGCGCGGTGTTTGCGGGCGGCTCCGCTGCCGCCAATGCTCTTGCAACATCGTGGCGGCGCGATTGTCGGGCGCTGGATTATGCTGCGCGAAGATGGGCGTGGATTGTTTGCGCGCGGACTTGTTGAAGCGCAGAGCGCACGGGCATTGGTACGAGGGGGCTTGAGCGGCCTGTCGATCGGCTTCCGGCCTTTGCTATGGACACGGCGGGCAGGCGGCGGGCGCGAGTTGACCGATATTGAACTTGTTGAAGTGTCACTTGTGGCCGAGCCCATGCAGCCTTCGGCGCGTTTTGCTCTCATCGGTGCGCATACAGAATTTTAAACAGAACGGCCAGTGAAGGCCCCGCTTCATTGCGCAGCTTGCAGATCCCTCATCGCTTGGAGGGAGATGACGGGGAGACTCAATCTTATGGAAGAGGACCAATATGACCAAGGAAACAAAAATGGCCAAGAGCCGGAACATGAAAGCGGCGAATGTGGAAGCGTTGGCGGCGTTCGAAGCCTATAAGCATGCCAATGAGGCGCGTCTTGCCGACATCGAGAAACGCGGCAAGGCTGATCCATTGCTGGATGAGAAACTTGCCCGAATTGACAAGCGGCTTGAAGCGCTGAGCTTGAAGTCTGCACGGGCGGATCTGTCTGGCGCGGATGATCCGGTCAATGCGGAGCACTCCGGTGCGTGGAACCGTTACATCCGCTCTGGTGATGATAGCGGTATTGCCGGGCTTGATCTCAAATCGCTCAATTCGGGAACAGAAGATCAGGGCGGTTATGTTGCACCGCCCGAGCTTGATCAGCTGATCGAAGCGCGTTTGATGGCAGCAAGCCCGATGCGCCAGATTGCAACGGTGCGGCAAACATCGTCAGGGACATTCCGCAAACCGATCGGGCTTGGCGTGGAAGCACGCTGGGCAAGTGAGACCGAGGCACGCCCCCAGACGGCGGCAGAAGGTCTGGCGCTTGTCGAGTTTCCGGCAGGCGAATTGTTTGCCCAGCCTGCGGCGACACAGACGTTGCTTGAAGACGCGTTCTCGGATGTGGATGCCTGGCTTGCCGATGAAGTCGAAGCGGCGTTTGCGGCGCAAGAAAGCGCAGCGTTTATCACCGGCGACGGGGCGGGAAAACCGCGCGGCTTGCTCAGCCATACAATCGTCGATGAAGCGCAACATGAATGGGGCTCAATTGGCGCTATTCAAGGCGACTTTAGCGGCGCGAATGCAGCTGATGGTCTGATTGATCTGATCTATGCTCCCAAATCCCAGTTTCGCGCGAATGGCCGGTTTGTGATGAACCGCCGGACCGTTTCGGAAGTGCGCAAGCTCAAGGATGCTGATGGGCGTTATTTGTGGCAACCCGGTACGGGCGGTGAGGCGGCAACGCTTCTGGGCTATGGCGTTACCGAGATTGAAGACATGCCAGACATTGGCGCAGGGAATGCGGCGATTGCCTTTGGTGATTTCCGGCGCGGTTATCTGATTGTCGATCGTGTCGGCACACGTGTTTTGCGTGATCCGTTCTCGGCCAAACCGTTTGTGCTTTTCTACACGACAAAGCGCGTTGGCGGTGGCGTCCAGAATTTCGACGCGATCAAAGTGATGCAGTTCTAAGTCTGATGGCCGCTTGATCGGCTTTTGAGACAAGTTTCTCCGCGTATGCCCCTCCCTGCGCGGAGGATCGGGGGCGGCTCGTGCTTGGCGCGGGTCGCTCTTCGGAGGGCATGGGAACAAAGGAACCAGATATGAAAACGACGGTGATTGTGCCGCCGGACGGGGAACCTGTGTCTCTGTCTGCGGTGAAGGATTATTTGCGGATCGGACATGAGGGCGAGGACGCGCTGGTGGTTGATCTGATTGCCAGTGCGCGGGCGCGGCTTGAGGCTGAGCTGGATTTAGCGCTTGTGCGCCGGACGGTTCGGGTTGTGCATTCGGGCTGGCCGGCCGGCTTGGCCGGACGCGGCGTGATTGTGCGGCCAACGCCCTTGCAGGCGCTGACGGCTGTGCGGATTGTCGCGGGTGCGGAGGTCACTGATGTGACCGGACGTTTTGTGCTGGACCGTGGCCGACTGTGCCGGAAACCATGGACCGATTTGCCTGTCTTGCCTGCGGGTGGGCGGATAGAGGTCGAGTTCGAGGCAGGCTTTGGCGACATGGACGCTGTCCCGGATGATCTGCAATTGGCGGTCAAGCTATTGGCCGCGCAAGGCTACAAGCTGCGCAATGGCGACGGGGATGAGGATGTGTTCCCGCAAGAAGTCGATGATTTGCTGGCACCTTATAAGGGGGTGCGGCTCTGATGGCGGATGGAACTCTTTTAAGCGCAGGCGCAGAGTCGAAGGTTTTGCAGGCGGTAATGGTCGCGCTGCGGACGGACCCTGATGTGCAAGCGGTATTTGGCAATCCGGCGCGGGTCTATGACGATGAGACGCAAGGGCCGTCTTATCCATATGCCACGCTTGAACGGCATGAAACGCGGCCGGCTGATGCCGCTGATGTGGCTGGCACCGAGCATATTCTCACCTTCGGAGTGGCCTCGCGATTTGGCGGCCGTGCCTATGCCAAGGAAGCGCTTGGTGCGCTTAGGATCGCTGTGGAACGGGCTGATATCGCGCCTGCAGGTCAGGTCGTTGTCCTGGCGTATCCAACCTATGGCGATGTCTTTCGAACGCGCGACCGACAGGCATTTCGCGGAATTTTACGCGTGCGGATTTTAACTGAGGAGGCAAGCTGATGGCAGGTCAAAGAGGACGTGATGTTTTGTTGAAACTGGCCGATGCGACGGGGCAGTTTGTGACCGTGGCGGGAGTGCGGACGAAAAACCTGCAGCTGGCTGCAGCAAATGTTGACGGAACCAATACAGACAGCCCTCAAGCATGGCGCGAACTGATTGGCGGAGCGGGGGTGAAGTCGGCCCGGCTGAGCGGGTCGGGCGTGTTCAAGGACAAGCCGTCCGACGAGCGGATGCGCGCGCTGTTCTTTGCTGGCGAGATCGGCAATTGGCAGCTGGTTTTGCCGGATTTCGGTGTGATTGAAGGGCCATTCCAGATCGCAGGGCTTTCCTATTCGGGCGAGCATGATGGCGAGGCGGCTTTCTCGGTGACACTGGAAAGTGCTGGCGCCCTGGTCTTCAGGAGCGAGGCATGAGCGTGAACGGTGCGCGCGGAGAAGTGGGTCTGGTGATCGACGGGCAAGAGCGACGTCTGTGTCTGACGCTGGGCGCATTGGCAGAAATCGAGACGGCGTTTGCCTGCAAGGAACTGGCAGAGCTGAATTTACGGATGCGGGCCCTCTCGGCTGGCGATCTGGTTGTTGTGATTGCGGCGCTGCTGCGGGGCAGCGGGGAAGCTGAGATGGCCGAGCGGGTCAGAGAGGTCGATCTTTCGCCCGGGGCCGCCGCGCAGGCAGTGGCCGAGGCGTTCCGATTGGGGCTGGCAAGCTGATGCTGCCTTGGGGCGAGATG
This sequence comes from uncultured Hyphomonas sp., assembly GCA_964644755.1. Taxonomy (GTDB): domain Bacteria; phylum Pseudomonadota; class Alphaproteobacteria; order Caulobacterales; family Hyphomonadaceae; genus CALLCD01. The sequence goes on from CAZXXY010000082.1 coordinate 4,228, forward strand.
CTGCGGGCGGCGCTGGCGGCGGGTGTGCCTGTAGCGGCGTTTTGGCGGCTGAGCGTGCGGGAATGGCGATGGCTGGCGGATGGTGGCGCGGCGCTAGGCATACGCCCTCTCGAACTCGCTGATTTGATGGAACGGTTTCCAGATAAAGGACAATAGATATGGAAGAATTTGATCAGGATTTGGCCCGCGCCGGTGACGCGTTGGTGGCATTGGCAGACGGCCCCGGGCGGGCGGCGGCCGAAGCGCTGGGTGATGCATTCGATCAGGCGGGAACGCGGATCGAGGCAGCGCTCGGGCAGGCAGCACGTAGTGGCGAGCTGGACTTTTCGCGCATGGCGGAAGGGATTTTGCGGGATCTGGCGCGGATTGCAGCGGAAGCTCTGGTGGCAGGTATCGGCGGCGGGGCATCGCAAACGGTGAACATGAATGTGAACCTTGGTGCTGGTGCTAATGCGCAATCGGTGATGTCCAGTCGCGGCGCCATCGAGAAGTCATTGGCACGCGCGGCGGCGGCCGGAGGGCGGTTCATATGAGCTTGAGCGAATTTCATGAAGTGCAGCTTCCCTTGCCACTCGCCTTTGGTGGACAGGGCGGGCCGGAGCGGCGGACAGAAGTGGTTGGCTTGGCAAGCGGCGGCGAAGTGCGCAATGCGGTTTGGGCCGGATCGCGCCGACGCTGGGAGCTGGGCGGCGCGATTACCAAGATCGAGCAATTGCACGATCTGACGGTGTTCTTTGAAGCACGGCGCGGGCGGTTGCACGGGTTCCGGTTCCGCGATCTGGTAGATGACCGGTCCGGACGACCGGGAACGGATGTCACACCAACCGATCAGGTTCTCGGACTGGCAGACGGGACGCAGGACGTGTTCGAGCTTGTCAAACAATATGGCGACACGGCGCGGCGGATACATAAGCCCGTGAGCGGCTCGGTGAGGGCTGCGATCAATGGCGTTGAGCAGAGCGATATTGTGGTCAGTTCGACGCGGGGTGAAGTGCGGTTTTCAGCGCCGCCCGAAGCTGGCGCAGTGGTGACCGCGGGGTTTGTGTTCGATGTGCCCGTGCGCTTTGACACGGATCATTTGCAGACCAGCATTGAAGCGTTTGGCGCGGGCAGCGCGGGACAGGTTCCGATCATTGAATTGCTGGAGGTGTAGATGCCGCATCTCGATCAGGAATTGGAAACGCGGCTCTCAAGCGGAGTGACGCGAACGGCCTTGTGCTGGCGGCTATCGCGGGCGGATGGCCTTGTGGTCGGGGTGACCGAGCATGACCGCGCTTTGCTGGTTGATGGGGTCCGGTATGAACCGGGCGCTGCTCTGGCAGGCGGAGAGTTTACGGCCAATGCAGGCTTGCAGCCCGGGCAGGCGGGGGCCTCTGGAGGATTATCGAGCGAGGCGATTTCAGAACAGGATTTGCATGACGGACTGTGGGATGGTGCGCGCGTGGATGTGTTTCGCGTGGACTGGGAAAGACCCGAACTTTTTGTGCAGATCTGGTCCGGGCGGTTCTCGGAAATCACGCATGGCGTGGGCGGATTCGAGGCGGAGCTTGTCTCGCTTAAGGCGGATTTCGAGCGGCCCGTCGGCCGGATTTTTTCGCGGCGATGCGATGCGGTCCTTGGAGATGCCCGATGCGGGGTCAACCTCGATGATCCGCAATTTGCCGGACTGTCCTGCGATCAGCGGTTCGAGACCTGCAAGACACGGTTTGCCAATGCGGAGCGGTTTCGCGGATTCCCGCATATGCCCGGCAATGATGCCGTGCTCGCTGGACCTGCTGCTTCGGGCAATACGGGGGGAAGACGATGAAGCGCGCGGATATTGTGGCCAGCGCGCGCAGTTGGCTTGGGACGCCCTATCAACATCAGGCATCCTTGCAAGGTGTTGGCACGGATTGCCTTGGATTGCTGCGGGGGGTCTGGCGCGAACATATGGGCGAGGAACCGGAACCTGCGCCGCCTTACACGCCTGACTGGGCGGAGATGCGCGGCGAGGAGACTTTATTGGCAGCGGCACAGCGCTGGTTGATCGAGATACCTGTCGGGCAGGTTCGTACCGGGGATGTGCTCTTGTTCCGTATGGGGATCGGGTGTCCGGCAAAACACTGCGCGATTGTCAGCGGAGACCGCCGGATCATTCACGCTTATTGGGGGCATGCCGTGGTTGAAACCCGGCTTGTACCCTGGTGGCAGAGGCGGATTGCTTCGGCGTTTCAGTTTCCTGATATAGAGGATTGAAAATATGGCACAAATTGCATTTTCGACATTGGGGCAGGCGGCAGGATCTGCCCTGCTTCCGCAAGGGATTGGAGCGCTTGGATTTTCGATCTCCGGTGCAGCGCTTGGCGGCGCGCTTGGCAGTTTTGTCGGTAGCCGGATTGATGGCGCGATTTTTGGAAATACGACCGAAGGGCCACGCATAGAGAGTATCCGTTTGATGGAGAGCCGCGAGGGGGCCGGTATTCCAAATGTCTATGGCCGGATGCGGGTTGGCGGTCAGGTGATCTGGGCGGCGCGTCTACGCGAGACAAGAACAACTGAAAGCGTTGGTGGAGGCAAAGGGGGGCCGCGCGTCTCCAGTTTCACCTATTCGGCAAGTTTTGCCGTAGCGCTTTGCGAGGGCGAGATCAATCGGGTCGACCGTGTCTGGTCCAATGGCGAAGTGATCGCATTGTCAGATCTTCCGCACAGGCTCTATCATGGCACCGATACGCAGATGCCGGATCCGTTGATCGAAGCGATTGAAGGCGCCGGATGCGCACCGGCGTATCGCGGGACGGCCTATCTGGTGTTTGAGGATTTGCCATTGGAGCGATTTGGCAATCGGCTGCCGCAGCTTTCATTTGAAATCCAGCGGGAGGTCGCAAGCTCCGAGGATGAGATGCGATTGTCGGCCCTTGTTGACGGTGTGAACCTGATCCCTGCCAGCGGCGAATTTGTCTATGGCACCGAGCCCGTGCGGCAGAACTTTTTTCCCAATATTGAAACGCCTGAAAACACGCATACGAGCACGCAGCGCACGGATATGCTGGTGTCGCTTGATCAGCTGGAGCGTGATCTGCCAGCGGCCAAACGTGTGGCGCTGACCGTGGGCTGGTTTGGTGACGATTTGCGGGCGGGCAAGTGCCGGATCAGACCGGGGGTCGAACGCCGCAACAAGCAGACACGGCCTTATGACTGGCGGGCTGGCGGGGTCGACCGCGATGATGCGTGGCTGATTACTTCCAGCGTGGGGGAGGATGTTCCAGATGCCGAGCGCGCGCCAAATTATGGCGGCACACCGGCAGATCGTGCTGTTGTGCAGGGCATAAGAGAGATGAATGCGCGCGGCATGGCGGTGACCATGTCGCCATTTCTATTTATGGACATTGCGCTAGGCAATGGTTTGGCTGACCCGTATGGCGGGGCAGAGCAGGCAGCGTTCCCATGGCGGGGACGAATTACCGGCTCCGACAGGTCGGCGCAGACGGCCACCGAGCTTGCGGATTTTCTGGGGCAGGCACAGCGCGATGATTTTGAAATTGACGGGGATGAAGTGCGATGGCGCGGCGACAGCGATGAATGGGGATTTCGCCGCTTCATTCTGCACCATGCCTGGCTGGCGCGGGCGGCTGGCGGTGTCGAAGCGTTTTTGATTGGTTCGGAAATGCGCGGGGTCAGCCGGTTGCGTGATGGCGCAGGCCGGTTCCCGTTCGTCGAGGGACTGGTCGCGCTTGCGGCGGACGTGCGGGCCGTGCTTGGGCCAGAAGTCAGAATTTCCTATGCAGCCGACTGGACTGAATACGGGGCTTATGCGCCTGGCGACGGTACGGGCGATGTTTTGTTTCCGCTCGATGCATTCTGGTCCGATGTGAATGTCGATTTCATCGGGGTCGACTGGTACCCGCCAACCGGAGACTGGCGCGACGGGACCGATCATCTGGATGCACAAGAGGGGTTTCGCGGCGCGGATGATCCCGATTACCTGTTCAGTCAGATGGCAGGCGGAGAGGCGTATGACTGGTTCTATGCTTCGGACGCTGACCGGCAGGCGCAGACACGCACACCAATTATTGATACCGCGCATGGCGAACATTGGGTCTTCCGGCAGAAGGACCTGTTAGGCTGGTGGACGGCGAGCCATCATGAACGACCAAATGGCGCAAGGGCGGCAGAGGCGACAGATTGGGTGCCTGCGAGCAAACCCGTACGCCTGTCAGAAATCGGGTTTCCAGCGCTCGACAAGGGCGGTAATGCGCCGAACCTGTTCTTTGATCCCAAAAGCTCGGAGAGTGCGCTGCCGCCTTTTTCGAATGGTGAGCGTGATGATGTTTTCCAGCGTGCGGCCTTGAGCGTAGCGCTGTCCTATTGGCATGAGCAGGCAGCGGTAGAAGGCACTTATGTCTGGGCCTGGGATGCCCGGCCGTTTCCTGCCTTTCCAGTGCGCGAAGATATTTGGTCCGATGGCGAGAACTGGGCGTTTGGTCACTGGTTGAATGGTCGCGCCGGCGTGTCGGAGCTGGGACGTGTGCTGGAGGATATCTGTGCACGCGGCGGCGTCGCGGCAGATGCGCGCGAAGTGACAGGCTTGCTCGATGGATTTGCGTTGACGGGTGTGTCGGCATTGCGTGCGGCTTTGTCGCCATTGATGACGGCTTTCGGACTCGAAGCGATTGAGCGTGAAGGGACGCTTGTGTTTCGCCATCGCGGGCAGGCACCAGTGCGCCTGCTGGAGCGGGCAGAGCTGACAGAGGGCGATTTGCAACGGACCCGTCAATTGCTCGACAAAGCTCCCGGCGCCCTGCGGTTGACCTATATTGGCGGCGATGAAGGTTATCAGCCAGCGACGGTTGAAGCGCGTGTGCCGGAGGGGGATCGCGGCGTTGTGCTTGATGTCTCGCTGCCTATGCTCCTGACCGAGACGCGGGCGCAGGCGGTCGCCGACTATGTGCTCGGGCAAGCTGCACGAGGCGAACAGGCGGCTTTGGGACTTGGGTTGACGCATATTGATCTTGAAGCCGGAGACGGGGTGCAACTGACCGATGGCGGGGATATCTGGCGGGTGTCCGAGGTGATGCATACGGCTTATCAGGCTGTGCAGGCCGAGCTGGATGTCGGGCAGTTGAGCATTGTCCGGGCCATTGATCCTGCAAGAGACACGGAAGCGGCCGCGCATTTGGCGCTTCCGGAACTCTGGGTCATTGATGCGCCGGTTCTTCCCAACAGTATCGGCGACGGGCGACCGATTCTGGCTGGTGTCGGGGATCCGTGGCCCGGGCCGGTTCTTGTCACAGCCGGATTGGAGGCGGCCCAATCGAGCGCCCGCGCCGAAATTGCTGAACGGGCGGGTGTCGGGCGCTTGCTGGCACCGCTCGCAAAGGGGCCGCTTGGCCGCTGGGACAATGGCGCCCGGCTTGTCATCGAGGTGTCTGGCGTCTCGCTATCGGACCAGACCGAGATGGCGGCGTTGAGCGTCGAGCAGCCCATATTGGTGGAAAACGCCACTGGCTGGGAAATGATGAGCTACCGGCATGCGGAATTGATCGGACCGAACCAGTATCGCTTGAGCGGGCTGTTACGTGGCTTGCAGGGAAGCCAGATTCTGGGTGTTGAAGATGGCGCCCATTGCGTGTTCCTCGATACGAGACTGGCGCG
>CAZXXY010000083.1:0-9851 GCA_964644755.1 uncultured Hyphomonas sp.
CTACCCCGCAAACACTTTCACCGGCTGGAAGCGTCCTGCCCTGACCTCGCCGAGGGCAACGGCGCGGTCGCCATCCATTGCCACGGCCAATCGGTCATCATCGGGATTGGTCGAGCGGTTCTCTTTCCAGTGCTGGGCGACATGCGGCAGCAGCATAATCGGCTGTCCATTGAAAATCTGCGCGGCGTCATCGCTTGAAATATCGACCAGAGGGAGCGTTTCAAGCGCGGTTTCGATCGGGGCAAGGAATTCGAACAGGCCCGCTTTGTCCTCGGCAAGAGCTTCGAGCTCGGCCAAGGTGACCGCGTTCTCTTCATTGAACACACCGACACGCGCCCGGCGCAGCATGGTGATATGGCCTTCGGTGCCAAGGGCGTGGGCCAAGTCGCGCGCCATAGCGCGAACGTAAAACCCTTTGCCAGAGCGCACACGGAATGTCGCGGCATCTTCGGAGACCATCTCGACCAGCTCAGCCTCGTGCACAGTGACCGCCCTGCCCTCAAGCTCGAAGTCTTCACCATCACGTGCCAGATCATAGGCGCGCTTGCCATCGACTTTGATGGCGGAGAATTTTGGCGGCACCTGTTCGATCTCGCCAATGAAGGCAGGCAGTGCGGCGAGAATGGCATCCTTGTCCGGGCGGACATCGGAGCGGGCAATCTCCACCCCTTCGGCGTCATAGCTTGCCGTGGCAACGCCCCATTGCACCGTAAACAGATAGTCTTTGTCCGCATCCATCGCCCATGCAACGGTTTTGGTCGCGTTGCCGAACGCGATCGGCAAGATGCCCGTCGCGAGCGGGTCAAGCGTGCCGCCATGACCGACTTTGGCGGCATTGAACAGGCGCTTGAGCGCGCCGACCGCCTGGGTCGAGGTCATCTCCAACGGCTTGTCGAGGCAAAGCCAGCCATTGACCGGATCGCCTTTGCGTTTTCTTTGTCTTGCCATGATGGGTGTGTCTTAACCCGCAGCTTCCGGCAGTTCAGGCACGCCGACAGCATGGAAGCCTGCATCGACATGGATGATCTCACCGGCAATCGAACGGCCAAGCGGCGACAGGAGATAGAGCGCACAGCCTGCGACGCCTTCCATGCTTGTGTCTTCTTTGAGGAGCGACCAGTCGCGGCCCGTGCCCATCAGTGATTTGCCGCCGCGAATGCCTGCCAGCGAGAGCGTTTTCATGGCGCCAGCGGAGATTGTGTTCACCCGTATGCCCTTGGGGCCGAGATCGCGCGCGGCATAGCGGGTGGCCGCCTCAAGCCCAGCTTTGGCAACGCCCATGACATTGTATGAGGGAACAGTGCGTTCGGCACCAAGATAGGTCATCGCAATGATCGAGCCGCCATCAGGCATGATTTCAGACGCGCGGCGCGAGCAATCAATGAACGAGTAGACCGAAATATCCATCGCGCGGCGGAACCCTTCGCGCGTCGTATTGGCGACCATAGAGCCTTGCAATTCGTCTTTTCCGGCAAAAGCGATGGAATGGACGAGAAAGTCGATCTTGCCCCAACGTTCCTTGATGGAGGCGAAGGCAGCGTCCATTTCATCATCATTGGTCACATCGGCAGGAATCATGAAGTCCTGACCAATGCTCTCGACCAGAGGACGCACCCGGCGCTCAAGCTTTTCGCCCTGATAGGTAAAAGCGAGCTCTGCCCCTTGGGCTGCAAGTTGGCGCGAAATGCCCCAGGCGATGGATTTTTCATTGGCAACGCCCATAACAAGGCCGCGCTTGCCAGCCATCAAATTGCCCTCTGGCATTTCCCAAGTATCGCTCATTTTCAAACACCTTTTTCCATTTGGAGCCCGTGAAATCACAGCGCTAGGGGGCCACGCATTGCCCGTCAAGCGTCCAGACAAGAAATCGAAGCGGATTTCTAAAGATAAGCCGCTGGCACGGCGCTTGCTTCAACCTGTGCAAGAGCCATGAAGAATAGGAGCGGTAAAATGCCATTAGCCAGTATTCCAAGAATTAGCCGCGAGCGGCAGGTTCGCGCCAAGCCAGCCAAGCAAAACAGCGGTCTGACCGTGTTTCTATGCCTCCTGCTTGCCGCCTATATCGGATTTATCGGCTTTAGTCTGGTGACCCATGAAACGGCTGTAGAAAGTCAGGCCGCCGCTGTGGCGATTGCGACCGAGGACGCCCAAACCCCGGTCTCAGCTGTGCCAGAATAGGCCAAATGTCAGCGCTCGCGCCCGCAAATATCAGACATCTCATCACAATATGTCTGATGATTTGCCTGCTGCCGGGCACCAGAGCCTGGGCCAATACTGTCGCCAATCCGCATTTCAAAATTGACGGTCTGGTGATCGTCTGGGGTGTTTCCGAAGGGGCTGAAACCCCCGGCCAATCTGCGGCCCAAATCGGCCAGAGCCTCTCTGTCCAGCCAGCGGCGGCGCAGGTCCCGGCCCCGCCCCTCGCGCCGCAACCGGTCGTAACGGGGCAGTTTGCACCCATCGGACAAATCGCCCTCGAACCTCTGTCTGACACCCAAATGCACTTTTATGTCGCCTCGAACACGTCCTTCTCGATCGATGCGCAATGGCTGAACCATGGTAAGCAGGCAACAGACCCAATGGCCGCCGCCAAATTGGCCCTCAGCGTCAGCCTTGGCGATCGCGGCACACTCCCCTTCGGCCAAAGTGCGCAATACCCTCACAAAGCCGGACCGCTGGGCGGCATGCCCTCTTATGCCCACACGCTTGCTGACCTGAAAACGCCCCGACGCGTCTTTACCGGCAATCAACGCACTGCAGCCCGCACGGGGTCAATTGCCCAGCAATCGGTTCGTTTCGATATGACTTTGACAGGGACAAGCGCAGCACATCGGTCAGAGGCGCCTGATATCATGTTTACGGTTTTTGTGCCTTAGCGAAAATTTCCAGAAAAATTTCAAACCACATTTTAACGGGTTTGGAACGCTCTCCTGCTACCTCCTAATCACTCGGTGCTACGCATACGCCGAAGATTAGAAAGTGAAAGCCCCTGTGAACCTCAAATCAAAGCTCAAATCCGCGTGCCTAATTGCGGCGCTCGTACACGCGCCAGCGATTGCCCCGGCGATTGCCAATGTGACCGACAAACCGGCCTTTTCGGTCGACAATATGGTCATTGTATGGAGCGCAGATGCTTTGGGAAGCGCCCCCATTGTTGCTGATTTTGTAATCCGTTCGGACGGACCTACCAGTGTCGACTTGATTGATGATGACGCATTTACAGTCGTCACAGGCTCGCTCACATCAACCAATGGCAACATTGGCACAGGTGGGTTTCCATTGACTTTTACCGGGTCACCAACCGGAGATTTCGATACAGATACGAATAATAACGGCGTTCTTGACGCCGGTGACGTGCTCAGCCCGTTCCAGCTCGACGCGGATTTTGAGGTCAATGCCTCAACACCAGGATCAAGTTTCTACGTCGCCTCTAACAGTGCTTTCAGCATTTCCGCCGAAGTTACAGATGTGCAGGTTGACGCGGGTTTTGTCGGGTTCAGCAATGCGTTTCTGGGGTTTGTAGATGTCCTGATGGAAGTCGCTCCAGTTGGCGGTGCGCGGACCGATGGCGGCTTTACCTACGGCGCTGCTGCCCAGCCTCCGCATTCTGGCGGCGAGCAAGCCGGATTTTCGACCCCCGTCGATCTGCTCGACCTTCTCAACACGCCAACAACCGTGTTCGCAGGCAATCAGCGCACCGCGGCAACGCCCGGCTCAATTGCTGACCAATCGGTACGGTTTGACCTCAGCTATCCGCTGGTTGGCGCGACAGTGTCCGGCTACGATCTCTCGCTCGGTGTCGTCGATTTTGGTGTTACAGTCGAATACACTGTGTTTATTCCATAGGACTTGGATCCTGAAATAGGCCCCAAAATCTTAAAACCCTAACAAACTGACACTCTCTGTTAACCATTTCATCGCATGATGGCAGGAACCGAAAAGGACCTGTTCTTATGCGCATGAAGATGTTTGCTGCCGAAACATTCGACGCCGCCCGCGCCCTCGTTTTTGCCGAAATGGGTGACAAGGCGGTGATCCTGTCAGAACGTGAAATTGATGGCCGTGTTGAAGTGCGGGCAGCAACTGACGGTCTCAAACGCCTTGGTGGCGACCGCCCCATGTTTCGCAATGGCGCTGCAAACGACACCGCTGCGCAACCCGATACCAGCATCATGGCCCAAAGGCTGCGCGACGCCCTGAACTGGCATGGCGCTCCACGACGTTTTATCGAGCGCGTGCTGCACGGCGCCGATACGTCTCTGGCAGATCCGGCAACCGCGATGGCGCCAGGTCTCGATGCCATGATCACGTTCGATCCGATTCCGACACGGCCAGACAAGAATATTGTGCTGATTGGCCCTCCCGGTCATGGACGCACCTCGACGGGCGCAAAACTGACCCGCCGGGCAGCGATCGCCAATACCGAAATCCTACCTGTTGCCGCTGATTTCGACGCCACGGCCGGCGGCGAACAACTCTCGGCATATCTCGAACGTGAACGGGCGCAAGTGCGGATTGCATCTGATCCGGACGCTCTCTTTTCCTTGATGGATGAAGTCAAACGCAATGACGAACGATGTGTCATTGATCTGCCGTCCATTCTGCCCTTTGACCGCGAAGACCTTGCACGCGTGAAAGACCTTGTCGGCGCCATCAATGCCGAACCCGTTCTGGTCATCTCTGCTGAAGGCCATCCGGAAGATCAGGCAGAAGCTACACGAGCCTATGCCAGCGCCGGTATCAAACGCGCCATTGTCACCAAGCTCGATGTTGCGCGGCGGCGCGGCGGCATCATCGCCGCCCTGACGGCTGCCAAGATTTCCCTGTCGCACCTGGCTGTGACCCCGTTCATTGGCGGCGGTCTCGTCCCAGCGGCATCATCCCGGCTGTCTGCCCTTCTATTGGAGGACTCGCGTGGCGAGGACGCTCTGCAAGGAGTGAAGTCATGAGTTTTATGCTTCGCAAATCGATGGACGCAACGACCGTCCATCAGCCCCGTGTGGACCCTGCTTCCATTGTTGCTGTTGCCTCAGGCAAAGGCGGCGTTGGCAAAACCTTCATGTCGATCACACTTGCCAGCGCCTTTGCCAAAGCCGGCAAGAGAACGCTGCTGGTTGATGGCGACTTGGGCCTCGCCAATGTTGACGTACAATTGGGCATTGCGCCTGAAACCGACCTCGCAGCAGTTGTCGCTGGCTGGGTCGAGCTTGATGATGCGGTAACACCTGTTGATGGTGGCGCAAGCGAAGGCGGCTTCGACGTTTTGCCGGGCCGTTCAGGCTCTGGTGCACTTGCCGAACTACCACAGGAAGAAGTGGCAAGACTGGCTGCAGGCATTTCTGCATTGGCCTTGCAATATGATCAGGTCGTGCTGGATCTGGGCGCGGGGATCGACCCCAATTGCATGCGGATGGCCCGCGCGGCCGACAAAGCCGTTATGGTCATCACTGATGAACCGACATCCATGACCGATGGCTATGCCTTTATCAAAGTCCTGCGAGGCTATGCGCCAAGCGTCGAACCTGTGATCGCCATCAATCAGGCAGAATCCCGCGCGGCTGGACAACGCACCCACGAAGCCATTGCCCGCGCTTGCGAGACATTTCTCGGTTTCCGGCCACGATTGGCTGGCATCGTGATGCGTGACGATAAAGTCCGTGACGCCATTCGCCGGCAGCAGACACTGATCTCGACGGACCCGCATGCCCAGCCGATTCAGGATGCGTTGGCTATTGCACAGGGTCTGATCGGCAGCCCCTCGGGCATTCCGCTCAACGGATAGGCGGCAACTGCCTCAAGCTCCAAACTTACCAGATGCGCAAACGCTGCTCGGGCGCAAGCCATAGGGCGTCCCGTTCAGTCACGCCGAAAGCCTGATACCAGGCATCAATATTTGCGAGGATCAAATTGGTCCGCAATGCAGGCGGGCTATGTCTGTCGCGTGGCGAAAGAAGCGCGTCGGTTTCCGGGCGACGCAGCTTGCGCCGCTTGCCAGCATAGCTGAGAAAAAACCGCTGCAGGCTGGCGCGGTGATCACCCGGGCTTATAGAGGGGTCCTGATCGAGCACAGCAAGAAGGCCTGCCAAGGCCGTCTCGACCCCGGCAAGATCGCTGATGTTTTCTCCCAGTGTGAGCTGCGTATCCAGCGCCACCCCCGGCACCACTTCGACGCCGGAAAATTGTCCGGAGAGTTGAGTGCCCATGGCGTCAAAACGGGCGCGGTCTTCATCGCTCCACCAGTTTTCCAGTGCGCCTGTCGGGCCGTATTTGGAGCCCTGATCATCAAAGGCATGGCCAATTTCATGACCCAGTGTCGTGCCCAGTGCGCCGTAATTATAGGCGGCATCCGCTGCCGGATCGAAGAAGGGCGGTTGCAAATACGCCGCTGGTAAGATCACTGCATTCAGGCGCGGCAGATAATAGGCCCCCACTTGCAAAGGTGAAAAGAAGATGTGCTGTCTGAGGTCTTCAACATCACGACCCCCGTTCTTGGGACGCTGACGCAGACGGAATAAACTGGAGCGGTGCCGGGACTGCAGCGATTGATAGGCGGTACCAAACAGGCTGCCAGCAATGGGCTCATAGTCAGAATAGTCATTCCAGTCAGGCGGCTCGCCGATCATGAATTGCAACTGGTCCAGCTTGGCAAGGGCTGCACGCCGTGTTGGTTCGCTCAACCAGCTCGCTTGCAAAATCCGGCGGCGGTAAACCGCTCGCATCTGTTCTGCCATGGCCTCTGCAGCGCTCAGGGTTTCAGCATCAAGATGCGCCTCGATATAGTGACGGGCCAAGACATCCGGCATGATCCTGCGGGCGAAATGACCCGCCCGCTCATAACGGGATTCCAGAGGTCGACGAACACCGGTCCGGAACTGCTCAAGCTGATGGGTCAGCAGACCGATATTGTCAGGAAGGTATTCGCCATATTGCATGAGCATGCGCAACACCAGATAGTCACGCCAAACGCGAACCGGCGTTTGATCAAACACTTCGACAACGGCGTTCAGATCTTTAAAGGGAGCGACATTGACACGCGCCTCCGTCCCAAGACCGCGTGCCAGGAAATAGGAAGACCAAGGGAAATCGGGCATGTCTTCATCAAGCGAAGCGGCTGATCGCAATTGTGAAATCTGTGACGGATCGCGCTCATCTGTCGCCGCCGGAGCCAGACGGGCAAGCCGGGTTTCAAGCTGCAAAACGTCTTCGACACGCTTGGTCAGGTTGAACCGGCCTGCGCCGCGCCGCAATAGCTGCTCAAGCAGTGCCGCCCCGTCTGCCCGGATGCTCCGCGCCAGAGCATCTTGCCGCAAATAGACTTCCGGATCGCCCAAGAGCAATCTGGCTGCTCCAAGATGCGGGATATAGGCACGCCCCTCTTGCTGGCTCACCCTCAAACCGACCCTAAACAATCCGCCAGCATCCAGACGGTAATCCCCCAGAAGCCGGGCGATTTCGCGGTGATTGCGGGCCAATCTGATGGCTCGCAAAGATCTCCGAATTGGGCGTAACCCCTGACGCGAAACGCTGCCCTCATCGAGAAACGTATTGAACACGGTTTTGTATTTCGCCTCATCGCTGCCTTCGGGCCAATCGCGGGCCAGCAGCGCCGCCTGCAAGCGGTCGACATCCTCCTGCGTTCGCCTGGTTGCGTCCCGCAAAGCACCCGCAGAAAGGGAATCAGGAGCAATTTTTACATCGGTAAGCCACTCATGATTGGCGTATAAGTAAAAATCATCGCCGGGATTTACAGCCGCGCGTGCATCTTTTGGCAGCTTGGATACAACAATTGCTGAAACTTCATCCGGGACATCCGCGCCGGCATCCTCAGACCTCACATCCACATTTTGAGCATGAGCCAAAGCGCCCCAAACCCAGTAAATTCCCATTATAATCAAACGTATTGTAAATTTTTGCACTTTGGGCATTCCGATATGGGCAAAGCAAAACGTGTTTTATTATCTTCTCCATAGGCAAATAAGACAAATCAACTTACCGTCAAAAAATAGCGGTCAGGGGATTCACAAATTTACCTTTGGAACTTATTAACCTTTCTTAAGGACACTGCCGTTAACGATTGTACGACAAACCGCCGAAGGGTTCGGCTTAATTTCAGGAGGGGAACATGCGCGTCCTTCTTATTGAAGATGATACCGCGGTCGCCCGCAGCATTGAATTGATGCTCAAAGCGGCTGGCTTTAATATTTACACCACCGATCTCGGTGAAGAAGGTGTCGATCTTGGGAAAGTATACGAGTACGACATCATTCTGCTTGACCTCTCCTTGCCTGATATTTCCGGCTATGACGTTCTCAAACAGCTTCGGATGGCCCGTATCAACACGCCTGTTCTGATCCTGTCCGGTAATCCAGACATTGAAGCCAAGGTGAAAACACTTGGCTATGGCGCAGACGACTATCTGACCAAGCCATTCAACAAGGACGAGTTGATTGCCCGGATCACGGCGATTGTCCGCCGCTCCAAAGGCCACGCTGAAAGCGTTATCCGCACGGGCGACATTCTCGTGAACCTTGATGCCAAGACAGTGGAGGTCGATCAGGACCGCGTGCACCTGACCGGCAAAGAATACCAGATGTTCGAACTGCTCTCGCTCCGCAAGGGCACAACGCTGACCAAGGAAATGTTCCTCAACCACCTTTATGGCGGTATGGACGAGCCTGAACTCAAAATCATCGATGTGTTTATCTGTAAGCTTCGCAAGAAGCTGGCAAAAGCCACAGGTGGCGAGCATCACATTGAAACGGTTTGGGGACGCGGCTATGTGCTTCGCGATCCAAAGCCGAAGAAGGAAGCGAAAGCCGCTTAGGCCAACGCGCACTATTGAGATATTGAAAAGGCCTGACGGTTCATCCGTTGGGCCTTTTTCGTTTCAGAAACCACGCTAGGAAAACCGCCCTCTGGCCATTGAGGCGTCGCAATTGCGCGATAGGATCAGACCCATCGGCGTAATGCCCGGCGGAAAGGCAGATGATGGCATATTGGCCAAACAGGCGGATAAGACGCGGGCTGAGCATAGGCCTGTTTGCCGCTATGATTGCCGTGATCATCATCTACAAATTGCCTGAGCAAACCGGTATAAGCGGTCCCATGCCTGTCGGCGTGGACGTCTCCCACCATCAAGGCGCGATTGATTGGGACGCACTGGCTGCCGATAATGTCAGCTTTGCCTATATCAAGGCGACCGAGGGGGGTGACTGGGTCGATACGCGCTTTGCCGAGAACTGGCGCGCAGCCAAACGGACACCGATTGCGCGCGGCGCCTATCATTTCTTCACCCTATGCACATCTGCCCAGGCGCAAGCAGCAAACTTCATCCGCACGGTCGGCCCGCTCGACAATGATCTGCCGCCCGCGCTCGACCTTGAACATATGGGACCGTGCCGCGAAGGACCGACCATGCAGACCCCTGCCCGCGACGCCGAGCTTTTTCTCGACATTCTCGAAGACCATTATGGCGTGCGTCCCATCATCTACACGACACGGGAATTTCATGACGCGCATCTGGCCGCAATGACGGGCGAGCGCTTCTGGGTTCGCTCCATCCTGCGCGAGCCGAGCTGGCGGAAGAATGACTGGATTGTCTGGCAGTATAATTTTCGCGGGCAACGGGCAGGCGTTTCAGGGCCGATCGATCTGAACCGGTTCAATGGGGACAAGCAGGCCCTGAGCGCTCTGCGTGTTTCAGGGCCAGATAGCGACGCCCTGCCCTAGTCTTGGGACGCCGCCGGAGCGGCATCCTTTAACGCCTGATCAAAAACGCCGTCAGAGATTTGCGAACAAAGGCCAAAATTGCTACTGCATGTTCCCGTCGCCTCGGCATAAACTCCCGAATG
>CAZXXY010000084.1:0-9759 GCA_964644755.1 uncultured Hyphomonas sp.
AGCGCCGCGTCCCCCTTGGCAAAGTTATTGGGCACGCCGTTGATGGTGAGGAAGTCACCTTCGACATCAATCGAGATCACATCGCCATCGAGGATACGTCCTTCAAGGATCAGTCGCGCCAGCGGGTCTTGCAACTCCTTCTGGATTGTACGCTTTAGCGGTCGTGCTCCATAGACCGGATCATACCCCCGCGCAGCCAGCCATGCTTTCGCAGCGTCACTCAGATCAATGCCGAGTTTTCGTGATGCGAGCAGTTTTCCCAGCCGGGCAATCTGGAGTCCGACAATGACATCAATCTCTGCGCGCCCTAGCCGCTTGAACAAGACTGTCTCGTCAATCCGGTTGATGAACTCCGGGCGAAAATGCTGACGTACCGCTTCTGATACATGCGCGCGCTGGGCCTCGGATATATCGCCTTCATCCCCACTCGCGAGTGCATCAGCGCCGAGATTGCTGGTCATGATGATCAGCGTATTACGGAAATCGACTGTTCGGCCCTGCCCGTCTGTCAGCCGCCCATCATCAAGCACTTGTAGCAGCGTGTTGAACAGGTCTGGATGGGCCTTCTCCACCTCATCAAAGAGAACCACCTGATAGGGCCGTCGCCGTACAGCCTCGGTCAATACGCCTCCCTCATCATAGCCAACATACCCTGGCGGGGCGCCAATCAGCCGCGCGACGGAATGCTTCTCCGAATACTCGGACATATCCAGCCGGATAATCGCGCTATCATCGTCAAACAGAAACTCCGCCAAGGCTTTGGTCAGCTCGGTTTTGCCCACGCCCGTCGGCCCGACAAAAAGGAATGAACCAATCGGCCGCGCCGGATCCTGTAATCCCGCGCGCGAGCGGCGCACAGCATTGGACACTGCCCCCAGCGCTTCTTCCTGCCCGACAACACGGGCCCGCAAAGCGTCTTCCATCCGCAAGAGCTTCTCGCGTTCGCCTTCGAGCATTTTGTCCACGGGCACACCGGTCCACTTGGAAACGACGCGGGCAATATCATCAGGCTCGACTGTTTCGGACACCAGCGCACCCTGTTCACCACCGTCCTGTTCGACCTGCGCAATCGCCGCTTCCAATTGCGGGATCTCGCCATATTTCAATTCGGAAGCCCGGCTGAGATCGCCCTGCCGTTCCGCTTCAGCCAGATCAGACAAGGCCCGATCGAGCGCTTCCTTGGAGGCTGCGGCCCCTTTAAGTTTGTTCTTCTCCGCTGCCCAGATGCTGGTCAGCTCCTGCGAGCTTGATTGCAATTCGGCAATTTCCGAATTGAGGGTGTCGAGCCGATCTTTTGACGCCGCATCGGTTTCTTTCTTCAGAGCCTCCGCCTCGATCTGCAACTGCATGAGCCGTCGATCAATCTCGTCGAGTTCTTCAGGCTTGGAGTCCACCTCCATACGAATGTGCGACGCGGCCTCGTCCATGAGATCAATGGCCTTGTCAGGCAGGAACCGGTCGGTGATGTAACGGTTCGATAAGGTCGCAGCCGACACCAGCGCCCTGTCGGAAATCCGCACGCCATGATGGGCCTCATAGCGCCCCTTCAATCCACGGAGGATCGAGATCGTATCCTCTACGGTCGGCTCATCAATGAACACCGCCATGAAGCGCCGCGCCAGCGCCGCATCGCCCTCCACATATTTGCGATATTCATCCAGCGTCGTCGCCCCCACACAATGCAGCTCGCCGCGCGCCAGTGCAGGCTTCAGCAGGTTTGAGGCATCCATCGCGCCATCGGTTTTGCCAGCGCCCACCAGCATGTGCATCTCGTCAATAAACAGAACCACTTGCCCCGCCGCCTCACGCACTTCCGTCAACACAGCTTTGAGACGTTCTTCAAACTCACCACGAAACTTCGCACCGGCAATCAGCGCGCCCATATCCAGCGACAGAAGCCGTCTATCCTTCAGGCTCTCGGGCACATCGCCATTGATGATCCGCAGCGCCAGTCCCTCCGCGATCGCGGTCTTGCCGACCCCCGGTTCCCCGATCAGCACCGGATTGTTCTTTGTCCGGCGTGACAGCACTTGCACTGTGCGCCGGATTTCCTCGTCACGGCCGATCACGGGATCAAGCTTGCCCGCACGGGCATCGGCTGTCAGGTCGCGCGTATACTTCTTCAGAGCCTCATAGCCGTCTTCCGCCGATTGGCTACTCGCCGTCCGCCCCTGACGTAAGTCCGCTACCGCTTTTTGCAGCTCGGAAAGCTTGACGCCCGCCGCGCGTAAAGCCTCTCCCGCCGGATCCTTTTTCAAACCGGCAAGCGACAGGAGCAAGCGCTCTACCGTCACGAACGCATCGCCCGCACTCTTGGCCGATTTCTCTGCATCTGCCAGAACCCGCGCCATTTGCGGATCCGCGTAAAGCCGTCCATCGCCCCCCGTCACGGCGGGAATTTTCGCCAAAGCCTGCGCCACCGCACGCGCAACAGCCGCGACATCACCGCCCGCCGCCCGTATCAGGTTCGCCGAAAACTGGTCCTTGTCAGACATCAGGCTCGCCAGTAGGTGGCTCGGCGTCAATTGTTGATGATCTGCGTTCAGCGCCATGTTCTGTGCGTCTTGCAGAACGGCGCGCGCGCGGTCGGAATACTGGTCCAAATTCATTTCAGGCCCTCTCTATCAAGCAGGGATATGTCATCAGGAACGCCCCGCTCGGCAGCGACGCTCCATTCTCGATAGATTTGGGGAGGCACCCCCTTCAGCGCAAGTCGCACGCTGAAAATTCCGGCTTGAACCGAAGCGAGCTGGCCTAGCTCAGCCCATCACAAAACCGCCGGATACGCGCACACGCATCTGCAAGGGCTTCAGTCGAGGTTGCATAAGACACACGGAAGGCGGGCGAGAGGCCAAAGGCTTCACCGAAAACCGCCGCCACTTGCTCTTCTTCAAGCAAAGCAGAACAGAAATCCTTATCTGTCTCGATCAGCTTGCCGGCCGGTGAGGTCTTGCCAATCGTACCAGCAATGTTCGGATACACATAAAAGGCGCCCTCCGGGGTCCCGCAAGTAATACCTGTCGCCTGATTAAGCTCGGCAACAACCATATCCCGACGCGACTTGAACGCCGCATTCCGCGCGACAAGAAAATCATGCGACCCGTTCAGCGCCGCGACCGATGCCCATTGCGAAATCGAGCATGGATTGGACGTCGACTGGCTCATGACTTTGCGCATCGTGGAGATCAGGTTCTTCGGCCCCGCCGCATAGCCAATCCGCCATCCGGTCATCGCATAGGCTTTGGACACGCCATTCATCGTCAATGTCCGGTCATAAAGACCCGGCTCGACTTGCGCGATGGTCCAGTATTCAAACCCGTCATAGACAAGATGCTCATACATATCGTCGGTCAGAATAAACACGTGCGGATGCCGCAATAGGACGTCCGCCAGAGCCCGCAGCTCGGCTTTGGAATAGGCCGCACCGGTTGGGTTGGATGGCGAGTTCAGCACCAGCCATTTTGTCTTGGGCGTAATCGCCGCTTCCAGCGTATCCGCTGTCAGCTTGTAGTTCGCGTTCGAGCCACATTGAACGAACACTGGCGTCCCGCCTGCCATGCGGGCCATCGCCGGATAGCTTACCCAATACGGCGCCGGAACAATCACCTCGTCGCCCTCGTTCAGCGTTGAAATGAAAGCGTTGAAAATCACCGGCTTGCCGCCCGGGGAGACATTCACCTGTTCGGGCGTATAGTCGAGATCATTGTCGCGTTTGAACTTCGCGCAAATCGCTTCTTTCAGCTCGGGAATGCCATCGGCTGCCGTGTACTTGGTCTTGCCGTCGCGGATCGCCTGAATGGCAGCATCCTTGATGTGATCGGGCGTATCAAAATCTGGCTCGCCTGCCCCCAGGCCGATGACATCAATGCCAGCACGCTTCAACTCGGCAGCTTTTGCCGTCACCGCCAGCGTGGCAGATGGGCTGACACGGTTCACTGCATCACTGAGTTGAATTTCCTGAGCCATGAGCCAATCTCCTGTATAGATAGGCTCAGGAAATATGAGTAAATATCGAGATTAGCAACCCGAAGGTGATCAAGCACTGCTCCAGAAAGCCGTCAATTTCGCTGGTTAGGCCACAACCTGTTAAATTTTATAGATTTTATTAATCAAGCCATAAGCCTAATATGGTACGATCACCACCTGAAAGCACAAATAGGGTGATGCAATGGACCTTCTCAAAAGAACGATCCGGGAAGTAAAAGAAGAAACAGCTTTTATCACGACACATCTTCAAGGTTGGTGGGGCGGCATGTCAGTAAGCCAGCAAGCCTTCGCGCTCGGCGTCATTTGTGCAGCATTCCTTCTTATTGCCATCCTTCCCCCAGTGCAGAAGAAAGCCACTATTCTGGGCCATAACTCTGAAAAAGATATGGGCACACTCAAAGTCTTCATCCTGGCGGCCGTCATCCTTGTCATCATGACATTCGGTCTGGATATTGCCATTGAAGGCGCCCGATAAGCTCCGACAATCATGCAATCCATTTTGGCTAAGGACAATCTGTCTGTAAAAGTCGGTTATGGATTCGCCACGCCCACCTGATGATAGAAGTGTTCCACCGCAAACGGTTGGCATCGAAATTATCAAAGACAATCTAAAACGCCTGCCCGGCAAACCCGGTGTCTATCGGATGTTCGGGATCGATCAGGAATTGCTCTATGTCGGCAAGGCCAAAAGCCTAAAGGCGCGCGTGGCCAATTATGCTCAAATGGGCGGCCACACACAGCGCATTGCCTTGATGATCTCTCTGACCGCTAGCATGGAATTCATTGTCACAGAGACTGAAACCGAGGCTTTGCTGCTCGAAGCCAACTTGATCAAACGCCTGAAGCCGCGCTTCAATATCCTCCTCCGCGACGATAAATCCTTCCCCTATATTCTCATCAAACGCACCCATGAGGCGCCGCAAATACTCAAATATCGCGGCGCCAAAAAGAAGCAGGGAGACTATTTCGGCCCGTTCGCAAATGCCACTGCTGTTAACCAGACCCTCGACACATTGCAAAAAGCCTTCCTTCTGCGCACCTGCGAAGATAGCGTCTATGCCGCCCGCTCACGGCCCTGCATGCTGCATCAGATCAAGCGCTGCGCTGCGCCCTGCGTCGGTCTGATCTCACAGGAAAACTACACGCAGCTCGCAGATCAAGCGACCGACTTCCTGCGCGGCAAAGCCGTCGACTTGCACGAAAAACTGGCCGAAGAAATGGATGCTGCGTCTGAGGCAATGGACTTCGAGACCGCCGCGACAATCCGCGACCGTATTCGCGCCCTTGCTGTCGTGCGCGCCAGCCAGAGCATCAATCCCGACGGCCTTGAAGAGGCGGATGTCTTCGCTGTTGCCTTGGAAGGCGGGCAATCGTGCATTCAGGTCTTCTTTATTCGAGCTGGCCAGAACTGGGGCACCCGCGCCTATTATCCCCGCCACGAGAAAGACTCCGGACCGGCTGAAATTCTGTCCGCCTTCCTTGTCCAGTTCTACGACACCCGCCCCGCGCCCCGCCTGATCCTCACCAATCATATGCCCGATCAAGCCGAACTCATCGCCGACGCGCTCGAACTGCGTGCCAGCCACAAAGTTGAAATTCGCGCCGCACAGCGCGGCTCAAAGCGTGACCTGCTCATACACGCCGAGCGTAACGCCAAAGAAGCCCTCACCCGCAAACTGGCCGAAACCGCAAGTCAGCAAAAACTGCTGGCTTCCCTCGCCAAAGAACTGGACCTGCCAGCACCTCCCAAGCGCATCGAGATCTATGATAACTCCCATATTCAAGGCACCAATGCGGTTGGCGGTATGGTCGTTGCGGGACCTGATGGCTTCAACAAGACCCAATACCGCAAGTTCAACATCAAGGATGAAAGCCTCACACCGGGCGATGATTACGGCATGATGCGCGAAGTCATGCGGCGGCGCTTTTCCAGACTAAAAAAGGAAGCCGCAGAAGCTGGCAAAGCCTTGGCCGACATCGACACCTATCCAGATCTCGTTCTCATTGATGGCGGTGCCGGACAATTATCCGCTGTCATGCAGGCACTCGATGCCATCGGGTTGAGCGAAAAGGACCTGACCCTCGTCTCCATCGCCAAGGGGCCGGACCGCAATGCCGGCCGCGAGACCTTCTACCGGCCCGCCAAAGCCCCCTTCCAGATGCCGCGCAATTCGCCAGTCTTGTACTATTTACAACGCCTGAGAGATGAGGCGCACCGCTGGGCCATTGGCGCCCATCGCGCCAAACGCTCTCAAGACATCAAAAAAAGCCCGCTCGACGAAATTGCCGGCATTGGCCCATCCCGTAAAAAGGCGCTGCTGCACAGGTTCGGCTCGGCAAAAGCGGTCGGGCTGGCGAAACTCTCCGATATTGCTGGTGTCGAGGGAATCAATCAGGCCCTCGCCGAACGCATTTATGGTCATTTCCATAACAATTGAACCGTGCCACACTGATAAGTATCGAACCGGCATTTCAGCAAGAATAGAAAGCGGACCCTGATATCATGACCCTCAGCTGGATACCGAATGCCGTCACCCTGTTGCGAATAGCTGCCGCGCCGCTTGTCGGTTGGCTGGTTTGGGCCTTCCTCACCAATAACAGCTATGAGTTCAAAGAAGTCTATGCCGGCCTTGCCTTCGGCATCTTCTCATTGGCCGCCCTGACCGACTGGCTCGACGGCTTCCTCGCGCGCGCGCTTGATGCCACTTCGGAGTTTGGCGCCAAACTCGACCTATGGGCCGACAAAGTCCTCGTCTTCGCCGTGCTTATAGGTGTTTTGGCGGTCTATCCGATGATCGCTATTTTCGGCCTCGTATCCCTTTCTGTCCGCGACCTATTGGTCATGCGCCTGCGCGCAAAGCGGCCTGATGTGAATTTGAAGGCCACATTTCTCGCAAAAAGCAAAACCGCCATCATCATGGGCGCTATGGCGCTGTGTATGTTGGGCTACGCATTGGCGATGAACGCTGCCCGTCTTGGCGAGACTGGGCAATTGCAAAATATGATCATGCTCTGCCGAATTGGGCTATCGATCTTTGTCTTCGGCTGCGTCCTGTCTCTTGGCACCGGCATGCAGTATTTTCTCGCCGCGAGCCATTCTACGCAAAACGACCATTCCGGTTAACGAAATGGCCGTCGAAGCACCGACCTAACAGGCCGTTGTTCAGCCATGGCCGTGAAGGGGAGTACACGGTCATAGTTTATAGATACACCCTTGACGTTAATCTAATGTAAATCGCCTTTCCGTCACGCTGATAGCCCAGACATCGCCTGACGCCAGCCAAGCTGCTGCCTTATTTCAGAGCGAGTCTGGCCGCATGAAACAGCGCAGAAGACTCAATCCAATCTGGCCATTGCTCGGTTCAATCGCCTTCATGGTCTTGCCCGCCCTCGTCGCCTTTGCGGAAAATTACCAGTAAAGCCCGGCCGGAGCGCCCCCATAGACAGCCGACAATCGCCGTTTCGTGCCAGATGTTGCGTCTTCGGGTAACTCGGATGGGTCCACCCAGACAATCTCGGCAATCTCCCCGCGGCTCGTCGCGTTCACAGACCGCCACGTCTTGATCCTGTAGAGCAACACATGATCATTGCGAAAAACGCGGTGATTAGAAAAGATCCCAATCAGATCCGGCGGCGCTTCCAGTTCCACCCCCGCTTCCTCGATCAGTTCGCGCGTCAGTGCCTCCAGGGCCGGCTCTCCCCGTTCAACCCCGCCGCCGGGGAGAAACAAGCCCTCCACATAAGTGTGCCGCACAAGCAATACCTGCCCAGCTTCATTCTCCACGATCCCGCGAACCCCCAGTGTCATCGAACGTGTAAGTCGAAACCATACTCTGAATACAGCCTGACGTAGATTCATATCGATCACCTCCTTCTGCGGCAATTCGCAGGAAACATCTCGCTATTTTGCCAACAACAGGCTAAACCGCACACGTAACATGCAACAGTAACGAAGAGCATTATTATGGCTGCACTCATCGCAATCGGCGTCACATTCGCGGTATTTGGCTTATTGAACTTCATCGACTTCAAACGAATCGACTAAAGTAGAGGTGGCTCTATATGCCTGATTCGGGCCTGATTGTTTCTTTACTCGGCGGGCTCGTGATTATGGCCTTCGCCGGAGACTTCCTCGTCAATGGCGCGGTGGCCTGCAGCCGCCGTCTCGGCCTATCGCCCCTGATTGCCGGTATTTTCATTGTTGGTTTCGGCACATCCGCGCCTGAAATGCTTGTCGCCCTTGATGCGGCAAGAAACAATTATCCCAATCTTGCTCTTGGCAATATTGTTGGCTCTAACATTGCCAATATCTTATTGGTGCTGGCCCTGCCCGCCATCATCTCGCCAATTGTCACCGGCGGTTGGGGACAAGGACGATCCTTTATTTTCATGCTGCTCATAACGCTCGCATGGATTGCCGTTCTGGGAACCGTTGGCCTCGACGTAGCGGTTGGCACGCTGTTCCTCATTGCCCTCGTGCTTTATGCGGTCTTCACGCTGATCTCCGCCAGAGTCGCGACAAAAGCGGGAGTGGATACCGGCATAGACCTCGAACCGGACAAACTCGGTATAGGCCGCGCAGCTGGCTATGTCTTGATTGGTATGATCGGCCTCCCCATTGGCGCCCACCTGATCGTTGATGGCGGCGTTGGCATTGCCCGTTTCTACGATATTCGCGAAGAACTGATCGGCCTGACCCTCTTGGCTGTCGGCACATCCCTGCCGGAAATCGGGGCAGGCATTGCGGCCGCCATTCGAAACAGAACTGACGTTCTCGTTGGCAATGTACTCGGATCGAACATCTTCAACATTCTCGGCGCGGGCGGCTTCATTGCCTTTTTCGGCCCGATTAATGCGGCCCAGTCCTTCTTCAATTACGACCATTGGGTTATGGCCGCAGCGGCTCTTGTCGTCGGCATTTTCATTTTCGCCAAAATGCGTATCGGGCGGCTCGCAGGTCTTCTGCTCCTCCTGATCTATTCGGTTTACATTTACGGCCTCGTCAATGGTTGGAACATCTCGGCACTGCTCAATGTCTAAGCCCCGCGCTGCGCTCGTTACGGGAGCTGGCGCACGGCTCGGCAGAGCGATGGCGCTCGCGCTTGGGCAAGATGGCTGGCATGTCGGCGTCCACTACCGAACGTCCGCCTCTGGCGCCGGAGAGACCGTCCGCGCCATTATCGAAGCTGGCGGCAAAGCGGCGCTCATTCCTGCAAACCTCGCCGAAGAGGCAGATGTCGCCCAGCTTATCCCTGCCACTCAAGCCGCCCTCGGCATGCCGCTCACTCTGCTCGTCAATTCAGTCTCGACGTTTGAAAATGACAGCGCCCAGAGCCATACCCGCGAGAATTGGGACTTCCACATGGACGTCAATCTGCGGGCGCCGATCCATCTGGCGCAGCATTTCGCCGCCGCCCTGCCTGACGGCGAGAAAGCCCTGATCGTCAACCTGATCGACCAGCGTGTTCTGAAACTCAACCCGCAATTCTTCACCTACACCCTGTCAAAATCGGCCCTGTGGAGCGCAACCCGCACGCTCGCCCAGGCCCTTGCGCCAAACATCCGCGTCAACGGCATCGGCCCGGGACCCACCTTGCGCAGCGTACATCAATCCGAAGAAGATTTTGGCGCTGAAGCGGCCGCCACACTCACCGGCGAAGGCTCCAACCCAGACGAGATCGTCAAAGCCCTGCGCTACCTGATCGACGCCAGCAGCGTCACCGGACAGATGATCGCCTCCGATGGCGGCCAACACCTCTTATGGCAGACACC
>CAZXXY010000085.1:0-9713 GCA_964644755.1 uncultured Hyphomonas sp.
AAGCGATGAGACGCGCGCGCCTCAATAGGCTTCGACCGTATCCACTTCGATTGTGTAGGCCGCATCCGCCAGATCAGTGCTGGCGATTGTCGTCCGCAAAACACCCTCAACCCAGACCGCTTGGGTTAAATCGCGCAGCTGGATCGGGTCGGCCAATGTGACATAGACCGTCTGGTTGGGCGGCGGTGGCGGCTCATGCAAACAGGCTCCGAAATACGGCACCAGCAAAAACTCGTTAATGACCGTATCAACCCCATACTCGAACGGGACCGCATATCCGGGCAGACGTACCCGAACCGCTTCGAACGTATCGACAGTTTCATAGGAGCCCAGCTGGATCGCAATGTCTGTCGCCCCGCCCTCTTCAATATCGGCAAGGCTGGTGGCGGCAGCATATTGCTGGGCATAAAGCTCTTCGAGCCGTTCCTCTTCTCCCTCCGGCACCAGATCTTCCCATGTCACAACGGTAGCTTCACCCGACGCACTCTCGACGGTTTGCGCAGGCCCGGAGGCCGGTTGCCCGCATCCGGTAAGGGCAAGCCCTGCGGCCAGCAAAACAGTTGCGAATATCGAGCGGCGTTTCATATCATCTATCCTAAAAACGTATCTTCAATCCATCGACCAAGGCGCGCCGGTAAGCAATCCATGCCGGAATACATCCTACCAGCGCCGCTGCAAATGTCACAGCCAGAAGCGCGGCCAGATCGAACGCGCCAAGCCCTGTGCCCAAAAGCCGGATGCCCCACTGCGCGTCAAGGATCGGCGCGCCAAGCCAGAGGCCGAGCTGCACCAGTCCGATCCCGATCACCGCGCCTGCAAACCCGATCAAGACGGTCTCAAGCACCAGCAAAAACCCGATCTGCGCCGGCCTCGCCCCCACCGCGCGCAAAACAGCCACTTCGCGGCGGCGGGCATTCAGCCCTGTCAAAAGACTGGTCAGGGCTGACATCAAGCCGACCACGATCACGAATGCGGAAATCGCCTTCAAGGCCCGTTCAGCCAGTCCCGTAATCGACCATAATTCGCCAAGCGCCTGACCGGGTAAGACGCCCAGCAATGCCTCGTCCGGCCATGTATCAATCAGGCGTTTGGTGCGCAGAATACTGAGGCGGTTTTCGAGGCCAACCAGCAAAAAGGAAATCGAAGACGCTTCCTCTGCGCCCCCGTGAATGGCCTCAATGGCGGCAAGCTGCACATGAACGGTCTGATCGACGGGCGTGTTGGTCGGTGCCAGAATCCCGACAATGCGGAAGGGATGGTCATTATGGTCGGAGATGCCCGCCTCTCCCAGCCCATGGGTCAAGGCCAACGTGTCGCCAAGCCCATACCCCAGCGCCTGCGCAACATCCGAGCCGAGAACAACATCCTCCTCATCGGCAAACAATTGTCCCTGCGCAAGGCTCAGCCTCGTTCCGGCATTGTAGCGGTAATGGTCGAA
Organism: uncultured Hyphomonas sp.; assembly: GCA_964644755.1. Classification (GTDB taxonomy): domain Bacteria; phylum Pseudomonadota; class Alphaproteobacteria; order Caulobacterales; family Hyphomonadaceae; genus CALLCD01. The sequence goes on from CAZXXY010000085.1 coordinate 1,439, forward strand.
ATAACTCATCTCGGTGCCAAGCACACGATAGCCGCGATGGCTGTCGCCCAGCGAGAGCGGAACAGTCCACGCAATGTCGGGATGGGCGGCCAAAGACGCCGCCGTGCGGGCGCTGATATTTGCTGGCGGATCACCAATGCGGAACACGCTGGCCAGCAACAGGTTGACCGACGCAGAGCGCGCGCCAACGATGAGATCGGTGTCCGATAAGGTCGCCTCGAAGCTTGCCCGCGTGCCATTGCTCATTTTCGTCACGCCGACAAACAGCATGGTGGACAGAGCAAGCGTCAGCACAGTCAGCGCCACAATGCCTGCCCGATTGCGAAGACTGGCAAGCGCAAGCGCGAGCAGCGGAATCCGGTTCATACCGTCCCCCTTTCCCGCTTGGCCAGATCGGGCGCAGCCCCGTTCAATCGGGACAGATCGAGTTGTGTGTCGAACTTGCCCGCCAAGGCGGCGTCATGGCTGACAAAGACGAGACTGGCACCGCTGCGCGCAGTTTGTGCCAGCAAGACATCAAGGAACTGATCACGATGGCCCGCATCAAGCGCCGAGGTCGGCTCATCGGCGAGGATCACCTCCGGGCCGCCCAGCAAAGCCCGCGCGGCGGCAACGCGCTGCTGTTGGCCTACGGACAGATCGCCGACCTGTCGCCGCCCGATCGTTTCCGTGTCCAGGCCAAGCTGACCGAGCAATTCAGCCGCCTCTGCCCGTCCGTCGCCCTCAAGCCGCGCGCGCCGCCGCGGCGAAAACTGGCAGCCCAGCAAGACATTCTCGACCACGCCCAAAAATGGCAACAGGTTGAACATCTGGAAAATCACACCGACATGCTCCGCCCGAAAACGGTCGCGGCCGCGACCCGATAGCTGGTTCAAGTCTTGGCCAAGTAAGGAAACCTGCCCCGCCTGAGGCGGATAAATACCGGCAATCAGGCCAAGCAATGTTGATTTTCCAGAACCGCTCTCTCCCTGCAGGAAGACCCGTTCGCCCGCGGCAATCTGCAAATTGTCAATCGACAGCAAAGCCCCCTGGTCTGGCCATCCAAAGCTGACAGAATCCAAAACAAGCGCGGGTGTCATCAAAAGACCTTTCAGGGAAAACTGGTTTTACCCCATTTCAAATAAAGAAAAAAGAGATTATATAACATTATGAAATATGGACTTTCGTCCACCGCAAGTCGAGTTGGAGTTAGACCATGTGGGCAAATCTGCAAGCCCCTCTGTTTTTCGGATTGATCGCGGCCTTTGTCACCTCGATTGGTCTGGTGGCTGTCGCCCAGAGAGGACTCTGGAGCGAGCGCAACGCGTCTTTGTTTGCCCTCGCTGCGGGCGGCATGTTGCTGACCCTGACCCTCCTGCATATCACGCCCGATGCAATCGCCCGCACGCCCTTGGCGCCTGCGCTTATTATGGGCGGGTTTATCGGTGGCCTGGCTCTGCACAAAGGCGTCAAAATCCTGTTTGGAGACGAAAATAGCGGGCCGAACCGTATCGCTGCTGCGACGCCTGTGTTTGCCATTGCCATTCATTCGTTTCTCGATGGCATCATCTATGCGGTTACCTTTACCCACAGCTTCGAATCCGGTGTATATGTTGCAGTTTCCCTGATCCTGCACGAAATCCCCGAAGGCGTGATTGCGTTTACCTTATTGCGCCGCTCGGGCTTTAGCGGCCGGCAGAGCTTTGTGTTTGCGTTTCTGGCCGCCGCCGCCACAACGCCTGCAGGGGTTATAGCCTCCGGTCCATTCCTCTTTGTGATGAGTGAACAGATGGTCGGCAATCTGTTTGCCATATCGGCGGGTTTGCTGCTGTTTGTGGCCACCGGCCCGCTTATGGCGCCTTTGCGGCATGAACGTCCCAAACGCAGCCTTCCGGCACTTGGCATCGGTGTGGTGATTGCGATGATTATAAGCCTGTCGCCTTTTACCGGACATGACGACCATCACCATCACGATCATGGTTCAGGCCATCCGTCGGAGAGGATTCTCGCTCAATCGGGTCAACTGGCACCTAACATGCATTCCCTCTCCTATTGAAATGCAGGTTGTTGGCTTGTTCGCCTGCGCCAGATGGTTAACCTGCCATAGGAAGCGCTTGGCAAAGGCCGAGTGCCGCTTGCTGACAGTGATGCGAGGTATCCGGGCACATGTCTTTAAAAGGATCGCCCAGCGAAGCAAAATACACGCCATCGGACACCACCGATGCGATCGTGCTGGCCGTGCTCGCCTGTGTCTGTGTTTTCGGGATCATGCTGACAGCCCCTGCGCCGGACACGCCCGAAACTGAGCCCCTCCTCGTCGAGCGCGATGTGGAGAGCGACGCCCACACCGTTATTGTCCCTGAGCCCGCTCCAGAGGACACAGCACCAGGTGCAGAGGCAGATAGCACCGTCTCTGGCGATGATATCGTGCCCCCCGTTCCCGCGATCAAACCGCCGCCGGACATTGACCTGCCATCCATCAAGCCTGATCCCGCCGAGGCAGATATTGCCGGTATTGACTTGCGCGACTTACCCGATCTTGCGCCAGGCGATCTGATCCCGTCCGGGGCGGGATTTATCAGTCTCATGGGCAGCCATCATGACCCGACCAATTGGCATCGCTCAACGCATGCTGCCGGAGATGATTTTCAGGCAACGGATTGGAGTTCCGATCACGCCGTCTATGATGCTGACGGATTGTCCTTGCAACTCGAGCACGCAGCCGGTCAGACAAACACGTTTCTAGGCGGTGAAATCCAGACGCGCGGCACGTATGGCTATGGCCGCTATGAGGTGTTGATGCGTCCGGCGAAAGCCTCCGGCACCGTCACCTCGTTTTTTACCTATACGGGTCCATATTACGGAAATCCGCATGATGAGGTGGACATCGAATTTCTCGGTCAGGATACGACCAAAATCTATCTCAACTATTTCCGCAATGGACGGGTTGGAGATCATGTCACGCTCGACCTTCCTTTTGATGCAGGCGAGGCGCTGCATTTATATGCCTTTGAATGGCGACCTGATTCCATTACATGGTTTGTGGACGGAGTTCCTATTCACCAGACCAAGCCGGACGACCGGAATATTCCGCGCACCCCGGCTGGCATTTTTGTCAATCTATGGTCTGGCAAGCCGAAGCTGCGTTTCTGGCATGGCCAGCCTGATTTCAACGGCCGGGTGGAATCTGAATATGCCTGTATTTCTTTCCAGCCATATGGCAGCGACAGCCGCTCATGCTCGACGGTCTTTCCACCAGAGACAGCCAGAAAACCGGCACAACGCCGGAACATTTTGCTCCGCACGGCAGGCGATTTTCTGAAACGGTTTACCCCGCGCCCGACCAATACGCGGCAGTTCAACTAACGGCACCACATTTGCATCGCCCTGGATAAGATCAACAGGAGCGTTCCAATTGTCAAAACGTATGCGCGTAGTACTGGCCATTATCACAGGTCTTATAACCTCACTTATGGCGTTCCAATTGTCCTTTGCTTTCATGGCAGAGGCCGCTGAACCCGCAGATCAGGACGCGTGCACCACGGCAACACGGATCGCCTATGAAGACGCCCTGACCGACCCGAATGTCGAACAGGAACCAGCCTATCAATTGGCCGCAGCGGAGGCGTTTCTCGAATTTTGCGATACGCCGCTCCATGTGCAAGCGGTTGCCAAACAGGCTGCCCGTGCAGCGCTTGATGCGGGCGAGACGGCCAAATCGCTCAACCATTTCGAATTGGCGCTCAACAATGGCGCGGCCCTGACGGAGAAGGAGCAACTCGACTATATGCTCTCGCTTTGGCTCAACGGCAAAACCGAGCGTGCATGGACCCTTCGTGACGAGCTTATCGACTATTGGCTCGCCAGAGCTGATCGTGTCGCCACAGTGACCTCGACCAATGTGCGCGATGGCCTGATTTACAAGATCGTCTTCGACAATCCTTCAGATACGATCAAAACCCGGATACATTGGCTCGCCCAACCCCATGGCGAAGGCTGGCCTGCCGCGATCAGCTTGAACTCGGATCCCTCCCTCGTCGCGCTGGCCACATTTCGCATGGGTCCAGCCGCGCAATCCATGCAGGATCTCACATTTACCCAATGTCGCGGACGCAAGACAGCCGCCCGCAAGTTCGGAGAGATTGATCCCGACATCGCCGAAGAGACAGCCCTCAATGTGCTCACGGCGTATCTTGGCGCTCCGCAAGTGCCAGCGCACAAAGCTGCCGGACAACCTGCCGCGACATGTTATTCAACCGACCGGTTGCTGACACCTTTGCGTTAGAGCTTTAAAAGGCGAGAGCCTGATCCAGGGCGTCAGGCCGAGAACCCGCCCAGACGCCCTGCCACCTGGCGGAATCCCTCCATGGTTTCTTCGAGAATATCGGCAATCGGTTTGACCGCTTTGATGCGGCCCGCCACCTGGCCCGTCAGCGCAATACCGGCTTCCAGATCCCCCCCGAAATAGACGTCCTGCGTGCCAGCAAATTCGCCGAAAATATTCTCGACACCCTCTTTCTGGATGCGGCTTGTGCGTTCGGTCTTCAAAGCGCGCAAAGCAGGCCCGGGGCCGGCGCGGTTCAGGAACACAGTGTCCGTCGCCTCGGCCTTGACGATGGCATCCTTCCAGTTCTGGTGAACAGGGCTCTCGCTCGCCGACAGCACCCGTGTTCCCATCAGCACGCCTTCCGCCCCCAGCGCAAATGCGGCAGCCATCGACCGGCCATCCACAATCCCGCCCGCGGCCACAATCGGTACGTCGACCGCCTCGGCCACCAGCGGGATAAGCACCATGCTCGCCACATCCTGCGGGTTCTTGAAACCGCCGCCCTCGCCGCCCTCGACAATCAATCCATCAACGCCCGCTTCAATAGCCCGCAAAGCCCCTTTGAGCGACGGCACGACATGGAAGACGGTCAGCCCCGCTTCTTTCAACATGCCGGTATATTTCATCGGATCGCCAGCCGAGGTGGTGACGAATTTGATGCCATTGTCGATGATGAACTGGACAATGTCCGGATCGCGGACAAAGGCTTGAGCCACATTGACCCCGAACGGCTTGTCCGTCAGGTCACGCATTTTCAGGATTTCCCCACGGATCACATCAAGCTCGCCGGAGGATGTTTCGATGATCCCCATACCGCCCGCATTCGAAAACGCCGATGATAATTGCGACCGGGCAATCCAGCCCATTGCAGCCTGAACAATCGGTTTTTCGATCCCGAGCATTTCGGTGATACGGGTTTTGACAAGCATGCGGGCTACCTCCTGAAATTTGCCGCCAGCATGACCGGCTCCCCCAGCGGAAGCACAAGGAAAAAGAGGCTATTCCGCCGCAAAGCTGAACGGCAGGACCACATTATGGCGCGGCTCTGGCCGACCATTGGTAAAGCGGGGAACAAACACGGTCTGCTCGGCCGCTGCCAAAGCGCTCTCGATAAATCGCGGGTCCGTACACTCTGCAACCAGATCAACAGGCTGTCCTGCCTCTGTAATATTCATCTGGACACTGCAATCGGCACTGATACCGGCGGACAGCGCACGCGGCGGATAAACCGGCGCAACAGGTTCGATCACTTTGGTATCCATATAAGCGCTTGATCTGCATTGTGCCAGATCGCACGCAATGTCGGCGCGGCCTTCTGCTTCAGTCCGCTGCCCCTGCAAGCGCGCTGCAAGACCGCTTTGACCCAAAGCGCGATAGTCGGAAATGATCGCGTCAATCGTCCCGAGATTGGCCGCTTGCAATGCCAGTGCGGAGGCCTCGGCATAGGCGGCGAGTGTTTCGTCTTCCATCTCTTCGGCTCTGGACAAGAGACGCGCCCGATCGAGCAGGCCCTCGCTAGACGGCGCGCTGGTCGTCGAATTTGCAATATCTTTCTGTTCTGCGGCCAGCTCATAAAGGCCCGCCGTTTCGAGAATTGTGCTGAACTGGTTGCGCGTTGCCGTTTGCATCAACGGGGAGACGCGATTGGTCAGCATGACCGGATACAGGTGTTGTGCCGCTTCGACATAAAGCTCGTTTTCAAGCAGCAAGGCCGACTTGCCGATAAAGTCTGCCGCAACATCATTGCAAGCATCAAACCCCTGACACGTGTCCATCGCCGTCGCCTGCGCATTGGCAGTGCTCAGGCCAGATCCTGACCAGACCCATACCAGAGCGAGACTGGCCGCAAGGCGCGTCAAAGACGTGAAAGATAACTTCATGCTCTACTCCATATTCAGGCGTCCATATTCGGGTGCCCGGATGCCGTGCGAAACCGCATCGTCACAGATCGGACTCTAGACGGTCTTTATGGCAAAACATTGGAAGCGGACGGACGCCGCGTCAAGAGCTCCAATGCGCATGCCAGCCGCAGGATTAGCTCCCCCGCCGCACCGGCGTGCCAAAACGCGCATGCCACAGGGCGGCCAGACCACGGGCATTGTCGATATATTTGCGTCCATTGGCTGTTTTGAAGCTCACGCCAGAGGGCGTGCTTGTGCCCTCGGCGAGCACCAGAGTCGGCGCATTATACGTCCCCTCACCGAGCAGATCGACAATCGGGCCGCGCGGATGGGCAATCGACACATAGACAATATCCACCGTTTCCTTCAGCGCCGGAAAATAGTTCAACACGCCCCAAATTTCTCCACATTCGGGACAGTATTCACGTCGGTCATGGTCTTCAAATCCGGGAGGAAGCAGAAAAAGAGTGTCGCGGGTCATAAAATTTCCTTGGATTTATAAGGCGTCATCAGGTGACAAAAGCCTTGGTCTGTTTAAACCTGTTTGTAGAAAGCTGGGGAACATATGCAACATATTATACTCAAAACCTATTGCGAGGGCTTGCCGAAACCAAGTGACTTTGCCCTTGAAGAGGTCGAGACGCCCGAGCCCAGGCAGGGCGAGTTTCTGGTCCGGCATATCTGGGCGAGCGTCGATCCGGGCGCGCGCGCGCGCCTGTCCGGTGTTGATAGTTATACCGGCGCTCAGAAGCTCGGCGAAGGCATGGGCGGTTTCAATGTCGGCATCGTCGAAGCGTCGGAGAACAGGGATTGGCCGGTTGGCACGAAAGTCACCTGCGCTGGCGGCTGGGCGACCCATTCCATACAAAATGGTCGCGGCTTTCTGGCCCGCATTCCTGTCAGCATCGACCTGCCCCTCTCCTACTGGATTGGCGTTCTCGGTGTGCCCGGCCTGACCGGCTGGTTCGGCCTGAAACGGGTGGGCGAGTTCAAGGGCAGCGACCGCGTTCTGGTGACAAGCGCCGCAGGGCCGGTCGGTGCAACGGCCGGACAGCTCGCCAAAGCGGGCGGCTCCCATCAGGTTGTCGGCATTGCCGGCAGTGACGAGAAATGCCGTTGGCTGACAGAAGAGGCAGGCTTTGACGAAGCAATCAATTACAAGACCACCGCAGACCTCGATGCTGCCATTTCCGAGGCCATGCCCGCTGGGATCGACGTCTTGTTCGACAATGTCGGCAATACAATGATTGACCGCTGCCTGCCAAAAATGCGGGTGAACGGGCGTGTCGTTGTCTCCGGTCAAGTCGCCGATTACAGCCTTCCAATAGAAGACCGCCACGGCGTGCAAAACACCGATGTCTTCATCACCCGCCGTATCAAAATGCAGGGGCTTGTTGTGTTTGACGACGCTCACGATTTCCCTGATGCCCTCTCGGCGATGGCGCAGATGATCTCCAAAGGCGAATTGAAACTCAAGGAAGACAGGTTCGACGGTCTCGGCAAAATGCCCGAAGCGTTTTGTGGCCTGTTCACCGGCGAGAATTTTGGGCGCCGCGTTGTCAAAGTGGGGGAAGAATAATGACCCGGAGTTTCAACATACAAGACGAGACCTATACCCGTTTCAGCTTTGAGCGAAAAGGACGCGTCCTGACGGCCTTCATCGACAGCGAGCATCCGGTCAATGGCGTCGATGCGGCCATGCATGACGAACTCGCGCAAGTCTTTACCGATCTACAGCGTGATAGCGGCTCGGACATTATCATCCTGTCGGCGAAGGGCCGTGCGTTTTGCGCAGGCGGCGATATGGACTGGTTTGACGAGCAGATCGAAAACCCCGCCCGCTTCCGCGACATTGCCTGGGACGCCAAGCGCATTGTCATGTCACTTCTGGAAATGGAGAAGCCGATCATCTGCCGCCTCAATGGCGCAGCCGCCGGACTTGGCGCGACGATTGCCTTGCTCTGCGATATGATTGTGGCCGACGAGCGGGCCAAGATTGGCGATCCGCATGTGAAAGTCGGCCTTGTCGCGGGCGATGGCGGCGCGCTGATCTGGCCGCAACTGATCG
>CAZXXY010000086.1:0-9711 GCA_964644755.1 uncultured Hyphomonas sp.
CCGCAATCCACTGGCTAAGGAGACGCGGCCCGAAGCCTGAAGCCCAGCTTGGATCTGTTGGCTCTTTCTTGCCGCTGACCCATGCCACACCGGCAATGTCGAGGTGGGTCCAATCCATGCCCTCATCGACAAAGCGCTTGAGAAATTGTGCTGCTGTCACCGAGCCTGCAGCACGCCCGCCAATGTTTTTCATGTCGGCATATTGTGACTTCAACAAATGATCATATTCGGGGCCCAGTGGCATTCGCCAGACTTTTTCGCCTGTCGCTTCGCCCGCGGCGGCCAGAGCTTCCGCCGTTTTCTGCTCGATCGAGTACATGCCGGCATGATGATGACCAAGCGCAACGACAACCGCACCGGTCAACGTCGCAAGATCGACCATGGCTTTCGGCTTTTCAAACTTCTGCGCATACCACAGTACATCGGCCAGAACGAGGCGCCCTTCAGCGTCCGTGTTGAGAACCTCAATGGTTTGACCGGAAGCAGAGGTGAGAATATCGCCGGGGCGGATCGCGTCCCCGTCCGGCATGTTTTCAACGAGCCCGACAAGGCCAACGACATTGGCTTTGGCTTTGCGTTTGGCAAGGGCAAGCATTGTCCCGGAGACGGCTGCTGCGCCCCCCATATCGCCGCGCATATCTTCCATGCCAGCACCGGGCTTGAGCGAGATGCCGCCCGTGTCAAAGCAAACCCCTTTGCCGACAAGCGCAACAGGCTTTTCGCCTTTTTTACCGCCATTCCAGCGCATGATTGCCATTTTGCTCTCTTTCACAGAGCCCTGCCCGACACCGAGCAGCGAGCCCATGCCGAGTTTTTTCATTTCCTTTTCGCCGAGAACTTCGACCTCAAGGCCATGCGATTCGAGGGCTTGCAGGCGTTTTGCGAACTCCGCCGGAAAAAGGACATTTGGCGGCTCGTTGACCAGATCGCGGGCAAAATAGGTGCCATCTACGGCCGCGTCCTGAGGTCCAAAGACAGCCTTGGCTGTTTTACTGTCAGTACTGATGAAGGTTACTGCCTCCAGACTGGGAAGCGTGTCTGGCTTCAGTTTCGTAAAATAAGGGTCGAACCGATAAGCGGCGAGTTTCACGCCAGTTGCAATCTGCGCGGCGGCCTCGTCGTCAGGCGCGTGAAAAGCGGCGGTTTTAAATCCACTCATACATTGCGACTTGTAGAAATTGCCCCCAATCCGCTCATAGGCACGGGCATTGCGCTCCTTGGCTTTGCCGCCGCCCATCAGGACAACACGCTTGACGGCGCTGCCCTTCGGCATGACGACAACCGCCTTCTGGCCCGGCTTTCCGGAAAATCGCCCTGATGTTGCTGCTTCAGACAGCAAGCCTCCGCAGGCCTCATCCAGAGCCTTTGCAGCTGCAGGCAGTTTTTTACCCTCGTCAATGATAAAAGCTGCGATTTCTGTCTTAGCCTCTGCTGCAAATTGTAGTTTCATGTTTGGACTCCTGTTTTACGACAAGTTAATCATCGACGCAGCGTAAGCAACTCGTTACCACCGAAAAGATTGAAAATACTTCGTAGATGAAAAGAGGCCCATAGGCGCATGTCCAGATTTCAGCGATACATTTTCGCAGAAACCCTGCGATCGGCTCTGATCATTATAGGCGCACTTTGTATTCTGGCTTTGCTGAGCCAGGCGCTGAACTGGACCGAACTGATCACCGAAAACGGCCAGTCGGCAGGCGTATTTCTCAAAGTGGTCATGCTAGGCGCCCCTAAAGTTCTCGCTCTGCTTATCCCCATCGCACTCTTCATTGCCACCATTCAAACCGTGAATCGAATCCACAAAGACTCCGAAATTATCGTCGCGCAGGCAACCGGCATGACCCATTGGCAAGTGGCCGCGCCGCTGCTCCGTTTGGCCACTTATGCTGCCATCACCCATCTCGCGATAAACCTGTGGATCCAGCCGGCAGCGCAGCAAAATTTACGCACCGTCCTGTTCGAAGCGCGGACAAATCTTGCGACCACGCTGATTCGCCCGGGACAATTTACGTCGGTTGGCAATGATCTGACATTCTACGCACGGGAAAATTCTGGAGGCATCATGCGCGGTCTGCTCATCTCCGATACACGTGACGCAGATGATGCGGCGGACTTCATAGCCGAGACAGGCCGGATCACTGACGTGGAAGGCGCCCCCACGCTCGTGCTGACGACAGGAGAGATCCACCAGATCGAAAGCGATGGATCGCTCTCTATTCTTCTGTTTGATCAATACCCGTTTGATCTTTCCCAATTCCTCCGCGAAGGAACCGATACTTTCCTCAAAGCGTCCGACCGGTATCTACCGCAGCTCGTGAGGCTGGATCCGACAAATTATTTTGACATCGTCGCCAAGGATGAATTTCGAGCCGAAGCGCATTACCGGTTGACCGCGCCGCTCCTCAATTTTGGCATGGTGATGTTGGCCATCCTTGCCATACTTGGCGGTGATTATAATCGCGGCGGTTACAATCGCAGAATTGCCCTGACGGGCTGCGCGGTGGCTGGAATTGTTATCCTGCAACTGTCTTTGCAAGCTGCTGCTGCAAATTCAGCTGCATTGAATATTGTACAATGGTTGATCCCTCTATTGCTGATGGGTAGCCTGTGCGTACTTCACTTCACATCGTTTTCACCACGTCGTCTCGTTCATCGATGGCGAGAGATCAAGAGCTCGGCGACGTGATGGGGTTTAACAGAATACAGCGCTATATTTTCAAGGAATGTCTGGCATCTTTTATTGTCGTCCTTGGTATTATATCGATCGCTATCCTTTTGGTTGATACCGTCGAGCAATTGCGGACCATTGGCGCCCGTGCCGACATCTCGATAGGCTATGCCCTCTACCTCGCACTCTTGAAATTCCCGATGCTTGCCGAGCAAACCATGCCATTTGCGGTCCTTGCCGGTTCCATGATGACCTTCCATCGTTTGAGCAAACGCGCAGAACTTCCTGTGATACGCGCCAGTGGGCTTTCAGCTTGGACGTTCTTGCTGCCGCCCATGACACTTGGCCTCCTGATCGGCCTTTTAACAATGCTGGTGATCTCCCCATTCGGGGCAACGTTGAACGCTCAGTTCGAGGCAACACGCAGCCGTTTGATTGATGGCAATGCTGCGAATATCGCAGTGTATGAAAACGGCATCTGGCTTCGCGACGTCAGCGAAACAGGACAAATAATCATCAATGCAGAAAGCATTGATGACACAGGGTCCATCCTTAGTGGCGCCAAATTTATACAGGAGAACAGAATTTTCGAGAATGGCTCCCTGACCAACCGTTACGTTTTTGCAAGACGATATGATGCCGACACAGCCCATCTGGACGACGGGTATTGGAGATTGCAAGGCGTTATCGAAAATGCTCCAAATGCCGCGCCAAAACACTATGACGAGATTACGCTCGCAACCACTGTGCAGTTGGCAACCGTGACCGACCGGTTTGCAGCGCCTGCTTCCATAAGCTTCTGGACTTTGCCTGAACACATCGAGCAAATGAAAGCTGCAGGATTGAACCCGGACTCACATGAAATGCGATTTATGGCGCTCACCGCGCTCCCTATGGTTTTTATCGTGATGAGCCTGATCGGCGCGCTGGCCTGCTTGAAATTGGCACGTTTAGGCGGCACCGCGACACTTATGGGGATCGCTTCCTTGGGCGCCATCGCCTTCTATTTTTGCAATCAGCTCAGTGCAAGCATGGCCTCGACGGGCACGGTTCCGCCGCTCATAGCAGCGTGGTCTCCTCCCCTGTTCTGCATGTTCGTCTGCCTTACAATAATTGCATACCGAGAAGACGGCTAATACATGAGTGCTTGACAAGGGCTCGCCTTCACACCAGTTTCCGCCGCTAAAATAGGGGTCACCAAGAATGAAAGTTGTCATCGTTGAGTCACCGGCAAAAGCCAAGACCATCAACAAGTATCTTGGGCCCGACTTTAAAGTCTACGCCTCGTATGGACATATCAGGGACTTGCCGTCAAAAAATGGCTCGGTCGATCCTGACAATGATTTTGCTATGGTGTGGCAGGCCGATAGCAAGTCGACTGCCCGTATCCGCGAAATCGCCGAGGCTGTTAAAGGCAGCGAGAAACTCATTCTCGCAACCGACCCCGATCGTGAAGGTGAAGCGATTTCGTGGCACCTTATGGAAGCGCTCAAGAATCGCCGCGTTCTGAAAGATGTTGCTGTAGAGCGTGTGGTCTTTAATGCCATTACGAAAACAGCCGTTACCGAAGCCATGAAAAGTCCGCGTGAGCTGGACACCGAACTGGTGGACGCCTATCTCGCCCGCCGCGCGCTTGACTACCTTGTAGGCTTCAACCTCTCTCCTGTGCTCTGGCGCAAGCTGCCCGGCTCACGCTCGGCTGGCCGTGTGCAATCGGTGGCCTTGCGCATCATTTGTCAGCGCGAACTGGAAATCGAGACCTTCAAATCCGACGAATACTGGCAGGTTCAGGCAGACCTGCGCGCGCCAGAAGGGGCGAGTTTCAAAACGCGGCTTTATGCCATGGACGGGGTGCCGCTTCGGAAATTCGATCTGCCCAATGCTCAGGCGGCTGACGGCGCTCTCGAACGGGTTAAAACGGGCGGTTTCTCTGTCTCTTCAATCGAGGCAAAGCCGGTCAGGCGTCGCCCTCCTCCGCCTTTCATCACTTCCACTTTACAACAGGAAGCCTCGCGGAAACTTGGCTTTGGCGCCAAACGCACCATGGGGGCTGCGCAAAAGCTCTACGAAGAGGGCCGCATCACCTATATGCGGACCGACGGCGTCAATATGGCACCGGAAGCCTACACCGCTGCTCGCGCGGCCATCTCCAGCCAATATGGCGCGCAATACCTTCCCGAAAAGACCCGTTTCTATTCCTCAAAAGCCAAGAACGCTCAGGAAGCCCACGAAGCTATCCGGCCCACCGATTTCAATCTGAGACCTGAAGACTATCGTGGTGATGGCGACCTGAAAAAACTCTATACACTGATCTGGCGCCGCGCCGTCGCGTCGCAAATGGAAGAAGCCCGGTTGGAGCGAACCACAATTGATCTGCTCTCGCGCGACAAGCGGGCGACATTGCGCGCGACCGGTCAGGTCATGCTGTTTGATGGTTTCATCAAGCTCTATACGGAAGGGCGTGACGATAGCGATGATGAGGACAATGATGCCCGTTTGCCAAAGCTGAGCGAAGGCGAACATGTTGATCTGATCGAAGCCACTTCTTCTCAGCATTTCACCGAACCACCCCCGCGCTATTCTGAAGCCAGCCTTGTCAAACGGCTTGAGGAATTGGGCATTGGTCGTCCGTCAACATATGCCTCAACACTGTCCACGCTCGAAGACAGGGATTATATCCGGATCGACAAAAAGCGTCTGGTTCCCGAAGATAAAGGCCGTCTGGTCACCGCCTTTCTCGAAAACTTCTTTGCTCGCTATGTCGAATATGATTTCACCGCGGGCCTGGAAGAAAAACTCGACGTAATCTCGGACGGCAAGCTCGACTGGAAAATCTTCCTGCGCGAATTCTGGACCCAATTTTCCGACGCGATTGGCGAGACCAAAGATTTGCGGGTCACACATGTTCTCGATGCCCTGAACGAAGCGCTCGGACCTTATGTTTTCCCATCCGTCGATGCCGAAGGAAATGTCAAAGAGAAGCCGCGGCTCTGCCCGCTTTGCAATGAAGGCGAGCTCTCTTTGAAACTTGGTCGCGGCGGCGCATTTGTCGGTTGCGGCAATTACCCCGAATGCAAGTATACTCGCTCCTTCTCGGCGACCGGAGATGGCGATGGCGTGATCAATCCCGACGGCGAAGAGTTGGGAATTCACCCTGAAGCCGGCGTTCCGATGCTACTGAAGGCTGGACGATTTGGCCCGTATCTGGAAATGACAAAAGAAGGCGACGAAAAGCCCACGCGCTCATCTGTTCCCAAAGGCGTTGACCCAAAAACCGTAGATGCCGTTCTCGCCGCCAAATTGCTGTCACTGCCGCGCGAGATTGGCAAACACCCCGAAGATGGCGAGCCTATCATCGCCAATCTCGGACGTTATGGCCCTTACGTCCAGCACCAGAAAACATATGCAAATCTTGCCAATTTCGAAGATCTGTTCGAAGTCGGACTAAATCGCGCCGTCACTCTGATCGCAGATAAAATAGCAAACCCCGGTCGCGGGCGAACGGCCGCCAAAGTCCTTAAGGATCTTGGGGCGCATCCGGACAATGGCGATCCGATGCAAGTCCTCGAAGGCCGCTATGGTCCTTATGTGAAAAATGGTAAAATCAATGCGACTATCCCCAAAGACGTTGCGCCCGATGCCGTGACGGTCGAGCAGGCGGTCGAATGGATCGCAGCGAAAGCGGCGAAAGGTCCCAAGAAAAAGAAGAAAAAAGCAGCGCCGAAAAAGAAGGCTGCGGCTAAGAAAAAGCCTGCCGCGAAAAAGAAGACCGAACCAAAGGAAGACTAGCAGGCCTGTCCCGGCTTGATTTCTCCCCTACCAATTTGCGACCAGCTTTTCCTTGGTGCCCAATACTTGCCCGATGGCACCTATCAACTCGCGTTCGTCTATTGGCTTGGAGACATAGCCATTCATTCCGAGCGCGAGGTATTTTTCGCGATCACCGGACATGGCGTCGGCCGTCAACGCCACAATTGGCACAGTCTCATTGTGCGCGGAAGTTTCACGGATCTGTCTTGCTGCATTGACCCCATCTAGACGCGGCATATGAATGTCCATCATGATTAGATCAAACTCTGTGCCCGACGCTTTCTCAACGGCATCAACACCATCGACCGCTTGGCTGACATCGAACCCATAAACTTTAAGGAATGTAAGGGCGACCTGCCGATTGACGATATTGTCATCGACGATCAGAACCTTGCGCCTATTGAAACCAATGGGAGTCGGTGGTTCCGCATGCGGGGCTTGCTCGCGGTCAGGCGCCGCAGATACTGTTTCTATCGCTTCCGCCACAAAACTCAGTGTAAATACAGATCCGCGTCCCACTTCGCTTACAACGCTCAAGTCCCCCCCCATCAATCGGGCGAGCTTGCGTGTAATCGCGAGGCCCAGGCCAGTACCACCGAAATTTCGCGTCGTGGAGCCATCAGCCTGCTGGAAAGACTCAAAGACATTGTTCAGTTTTTCTGGCGAAATACCAATTCCGGTGTCGGAGACATGTACGATAATTTCGTGTGCGCCCTCTGTCGGCCGACTGGTAACAGCGACAATGATGCGACCCGACTGTGTAAATTTCACCGCATTAGAAAGAAGATTGCCAACA
This sequence comes from uncultured Hyphomonas sp., assembly GCA_964644755.1. Lineage (GTDB taxonomy): Bacteria > Pseudomonadota > Alphaproteobacteria > Caulobacterales > Hyphomonadaceae > CALLCD01. Next base: position 7,275 of record CAZXXY010000086.1, read on the forward strand.
CATTGGCGCATGCGCACCGGATCGATCATCAGCCGCGATGGCACATTGGGGTGAACCACAAGATCAATACCTATGCCCTTATCTTTCGCCGTCGCCTCGTGAAGCTTGAACAGGCGCCCCAGCTTGTGACGTAAATCGGTATCGACCCGACTGATCTCGATCTTGCCAGCCTCCACTTTCGAGAGGTCAAGAATATCATTGAGCAGCGACATCAGATTGGTACTGGATTCTTTTATGATCGCGACATGATCAGATTGCTCGGCATTCAACGGGGAATATGAAAGCACCTGAGCCATCCCCACAACCCCATTCAATGGCGTCCGGATTTCATGGCTCATATTGGCAAGAAATTCGGATTTCAGCCGCGTTGCTTCAGTCGCCGCTTCAAGCGCCTGTTGCAAGTCCGCCTTGACCTTCCGCTCTTCGCGTATATCGCGGAAGTGCGCGACGACGAGTGGTTCACCATCGCCACCTTTGGTAGTGGAAACAGCAACCGACGTGATGATCTCTTCACCGTCTTTGGCTATGTAACGACGGTCGGTCACATATTGATCTATCTCGCGTGTCATGAGCTGTTCGGCAGACTCATACCGCGCATTGACCTCATCGGGATGCATGAGTTCGGAGACAGTCTTGGTCAGGATTTCTGCTTCCGTGTATTTCAACATCTTGCAGAATGCCGGATTGGCGTAGACCATTTCTTGCTGCATGTTTGCAATCGCAATGCCGGTCACCGCATCATTGCATGCTGCGGCCATCATGCCGAGTTCGCCACGTGCACGATCGAGCTCTGTGGCAACATCGGTGACATTTTGTAACAATGACAGGCAGCCATTTTCAGTTGGCGTCACAGTACATTGATAAATACTCCCTGCGAACCCGGTCCCTTTTGCACCATTAAGGGGCAGGCTTTGGGGTTCTTTGTCCTGAATACAAGCGACACAAGCACGAAAATATGCGTGTCCCTTCAGATAAGGGGCACGTCCAAGCATGGTATTGCCTGTCAATGGCCGACCATCCTGAGCAAAGCCCATTTGAGTAACTCGATTCGCCCAAGCAAATTTGAAATCGCAAATTTCGCCGTCATCATTATAGATTGGCTCCAATTCCATCATAGGAATTGGTAGAATATCCAAGATGTCATGCTGCATATCAGCGTGCCTTTTGCCTGCCCTCAGGTTTAGTTACGCTGCTTATATGAGAGAAGCGTTAATCAGCTTTTACACTCACGACGCCGTGATCAAACCGCATGGAAGCTATAGAAATAGGGCGAAATTGATCTCGAACTCGCCTATAGGTGCTCGCATGACCGTTATTTCAAAAGAAATCGTGCAAAAATTTCTTGCCGATAATCCGCACATTACGACCAAACGAGACATTGCCCGCGCCCTGCATGTCTCGGGCAAAGGCCGTACAGAACTGCGGCATATCCTCAAAGAGCTTGAAGCGGCTGGAACCTTGAAGCGAACAGCCAAGCGCGCCTATGCAAGGTCCGATACCCCCCCGCCTACCGGCATGGTCGTGTTTGAGCAGGTTGACGAGCACGGGGACCTTGTCGGCCGGATGCTTGGCCGGGATGGCCCTTTCGGTCCTCAAATCGTCTATGCTGGCGTGCAGGGAAAACGCAAACAGCCCGAACCGGGTGTCGGCGACCATGCCTTGTGCAAAATGACCGAAACACCGCAGGGCTGGCGCGCCAAAATGATCAAGAAGATCTCGCGCACTGAAACCTCCGAACTTACCGGGCTATACACCACCATGCGCAATGGCGGCGGGCGTGTCGCGCCTGCTAACCGCAAGGACCGCCGCGAAGTTGTCATTGAGGCTGCCGATGCAGGAAAAGCTGAAGACGGCGACCTTGTGGTTGCCCGCTTAAAACCCTCCGGTCGCGGGCGGGCCTATGGCCCCAAACTCGCTGTCATTACCGAGATTATCGGCAAAGCCACCGATCCGCGTGCCGCCAGCATTCTCGCCATCCATGCCCACGGCATTCCCGTCGACTTTCCTGATGACGTGATAGAAGCCGCCAAGACGGCTGAACCGGCCAAGGTAAAGCGCGAAGACCTCACGCAAATTCCGTTGATCACTATTGATCCGCCCGATGCGCGCGACCATGATGATGCCGTCTTCGCTGAAAAGCTTGATGACGGTTGGCGTGTCATCGTCGCCATTGCCGATGTCTCGGCATATGTCACAGAAGGCTCCGTGCTCGACCGTGAGGCACAAATGCGTGGCAACTCGACCTATTTCCCCGATCGCGTCGTTCCCATGCTCCCTGAAGAACTATCTGCAGACGCTTGTTCTTTAAGAGAAAAAGAACTGCGAGCGTGCATGGCCGTGGAGATGGTCTTTGACGAGAGTGGGAATAAGCGGAAGCACCGTTTCATTCGCGGGACTATGCGTTCTGCGGCCAAACTCTCCTACAATGAAGCGCAAA
>CAZXXY010000087.1:0-9685 GCA_964644755.1 uncultured Hyphomonas sp.
CACAGATCGCCTTGGCAACGAAATTAAGGACGGCCCCCTGTTTGCAGGCGGGCCGTCTTTGTATAAGCATTCGGGACAGGGATATGTTTGAGGAGCAAACCATGACGAAACGCTACAGAAATCTGTTCATCGGGACCGCCATTTTGGCGCTTGCAGCCTGCGGCGGCGCAGCCGAAACCCGCGACGAGACAACAGCTGCAGCAACCTCTCAAACCCAGCTCTCTCTGTCCGTAACACCAATTGTCGAAGGCTTGGACTTTCCTTGGGCACTCGCCGTGCTACCATCGGGTGACATGCTGGTCAGCGAGCGCGAAGGCCGCCTCAACCTCCTCAAAGACGGCACCCTCACGCCCATCGCCGGAACGCCCGAAGCCTATGTCGAGCGTCAGGGCGGCTATTTCGGTCTTGTGCTCGATCCGGACTTCGAAACCAACCGTCATATCTATCTCGCCTATGCGCAGGGCAATGAAGATGAAAACTCCACGGCTGTCATGAAAGCCACCCTGAGCGCTGACGGCACCGCGATCTCGGACGTCAGCACAATCTACCAAGCCGACAGACGCGACACCGCCTTCCACTTCGGCGGCAGATTGCAATTCATGAATGATGGCACACTGCTCGTTTCGCTCGGAGACGGCTTCCGTTACATGGATGACGCACAGACGCCAAACAACACACACGGCACAATCGTCCGGATAAATTCCGACGGCACAATCCCGCAAGACAATCCCTTTGTCGGAACCGACGGAGCAAAGCCTGAAGTCTACTCCTATGGTCACCGCAATGTTCAGGGCCTCTTTGTCGACCCCGCCACCGGAACCGTGTTCGCCCACGAGCATGGCCCCAAAGGTGGCGACGAGTTGAACATCATCACGCCAGGCCTCAATTATGGCTGGCCGAAGATCACCTATGGCGTCAATTATGACGGCACCATCATCACCAATAAGAGCGAAGCAGAAGGCATGGAGCAGCCCTATATAAAATGGGTCCCATCCATCGCGCCCTCCGGCATGACCCTCTACACAGGCGACAAATATCCCGGCTGGACCGGCGACCTCATCATCGGCGCAATGAATGGCCCGGCAGGGCTCAAGCTCGTTCGCGTCGATCTGGAAGACGGCCGGATTGGCGAGGCGTCTGATCACCTGACAGACATTGACCGCCCGATCCGCGATGTCGTTCAAGGCACAGATGGATATCTTTACATTGTCACCAATGAACTCGACGGCGGCGTTTTCCGGCTCGACGTCAACTAATCAGAACAAACCTCTGGCGAGCGCTCAAAGCGTTCGCCGGGCCCTTAGGGCCGTCGCAAGTGTCCCATCGTCCAGATGATCAAGCTCACCGCCCACCGGCACACCATGCGCCAGCCGCGTGACATTCACGTTCGCCTCCGCCAGTTTTTCTGACAGATAATGCACTGTCGTCTGGCCATCCACGGTCGCGCCGAGCGCAATGATCACTTCTTTGATCTCCGGTTCAGAAGCGCGCGCGATCAGCTTTGCCAGATTCAGATCTTCCGGCCCGATCCCGTCAATCGCTGACAAGACGCCGCCAAGCACATGGTAGCGCCCGCCAAACACTCCCGAACGCTCAAGCGCCCATAGGTCCGGCACATCAGCGACCACGCATAGAACGCTCTCATCGCGCCCCTCACGTTGACAGACCGCGCAAGGCTGCAGCGTATCGAAATTCCCGCAAGTGCCGCATTCCTCGATCTTGCTGGCCGCAATCGCCAACGCATCCGCGAGCGGCATCATCAATTGCTCTTGCCGTTTCAGCAAATGCAGCGCCACCCGCCGCGCCGAGCGTGGCCCCAACCCCGGCAGCTTCGCAATCAGCTCCATCAGTTTCAAGATTTCAGGGCCAGCCACGCGGTTGGACATAGATCAGCTTTCTGCGTCGTGAATCACTTTCAATACCCGCAGATTAGCCCCCCCCGCATAGGAAGTCGAACCCTTCGCAAGTTTCCCGATACCGGTGCAAAATCTACGCAGCCTTTCTCGCACCGCGCAGCGCCAGATATACCCCAAACCCCGCCGCCATAAGCCCAAGCCCCGCCAGTGCTTCCATCGGCTTTTCGACCAGTACGAACACCAGCGTCCAGCCCGTTAGCCCCAGATAGATCAGTGGCGGAATTGGAAACAGACTCACCCGATATGGACGTTCCAGATCCGGCTCGCGCCATCGCAGCACCAAAAGCCCCAGGACCGTTACAAAACTCATCATAGCCAATGTAAAGCCGGAAAACACGAGCACCGCCTCAAAGCTGGACGTCAGGATAAACACAAGCGCCACGCCCGATTGCAGAACAATCGCGCGCGATGGCACCCCGTCTTCATTCGTCGCAGCCAGACCTCCAAGCGCTGGCAAGTCTTCCCCGATGACCTGCAAGACGCGCGGCCCGGCAATCGTCATCGCGCTCACGGTCGAAATCAATAAAACAGCAAGCGCAATGACAGCAAGAAGTGACCCCACCGGACCAAATGCCGCCCGCGCCGCAATCACACCCACTTCCAGTTCCCCAACCATATCATCCATCGGGGCGACCAGAAGGAACACCGCATTGAGCGCCACATAAAGGATCATCACGGTCAGCGTGCCCAGGATCAACACTCGCGGCAAATCCCGTTGCGGATGTTCAAGTTCGCCGGACACATATGTCGCCGCATTCCAGCCCGTATAGGCGTAACTGACATATATCAGCGAAATGGCAAACGCCCCGCTTGTCATTGCTGCGTGATCGCCAGAGGCAGGCAGGAAACTCACCGGTTGCAGTGTCGGGGCCAGCCAGATCGCCGCAACGCAAAACATAATAATGACCGCAACTTTGACCAATGTGAACCCAATCTGGACTCCGCCACTTGAGGTCCGCCGTCCCGCATGAACCAGCGTCATCAAGACAACAAGCCCGGCCGCAAGAACCGTGTCCACCCAAGCCGGAACATCATCACCAAAGCCGGCCGTCACATATGCCCCGAATGTCATCGCCGCCAGAGCAACCGGTGCCGAAAATCCGATCACCGCCGAAACCCAGCCGCCAACAAATCCGACCCCGCGATGATAAATGCGCGACAGGAAATTGTATTCCCCACCCGACCTCGGCAATGCCGCTCCCAACTCGCCATAGCACATCGCCCCGCAAAGCGCCGCAATCCCGCCGAGCACCCACAGCATGATCAACGGAAAGCCGGTTCTTAAATCCGCCAATTGGAAACCAAGGCTCGTAAACACGCCCGTGCCAACCATATTGGCTATGATCACGCTCAGTGCCGTTGCTGGTCCAAAATAGCGCTTGCTCATATCAGCCGCATCAAAACGGCATCTTGAAGCCCGGCATCATGCCGCCAAGTCCGGCGGTTGCTTCTTTCATGGCGGCTTCGCTGGCCACCTCCAGGCCGCGGCGTGCTTCATTGTGTGCCGCTTTGATCAGGTCTTCGAGGATTTCCGCATCATCGCCCATCAAGGAGGGGTCAATCTCCAGCGACACCATCTCGCCCTTGCCCTTGAGCGTCATCTTCACAAGTCCGGCGCCCGCCACACCGTCCGCTTCAACTGCCTCCGCCTTGGCTTGAGCTTCGGCGATCTTGGCTTGCATTTCCTGCGCCTGGCGCATGATATCGGCCATGTCTTTCATATCGGTCTATCCTTTAGCAGCCATCTTGGGATCAAGCGGCACCACATTGTCGAGCGGTTCATCGCCCATCTCGTTCTGAACATCAACCAGCTCAGCCCCCTCAAACAGAGCCAGCGCTTCTTTCACGCCCGGATGCGCCGCCGCCGCGTTCATCCGTTCTTCACGCACACGAATACGCCTCTCCTTCAGCGTCTCGGTATCGGCCTTTTCGTCACTGCGCAGCACATCCCAGTCCTGATCGGTGACCTCGAACAGAAAGTCTGCAAGCCGTGTCAGCAAATTCCCCGGCGCACGCTCTTTCACATCAACGATAAGGGTCTGGTTCTCACAACTCACAGGCCGGACAAAATCGGACACTTCACCAGAAAGAATCGCTTCCTTGTGAACATCAAGCAAGTCGACAATCTCGGCAAAACTTGTCGGACCGCCGCTTGCTTGCCCCGTTGTGGCCTCAGGCTTTCCCCCATTGCCGGCGGCATCCCCTCCGCTCTGGCTCATCATCATCCGCGCCGCTTCCTCTGGCGAGGGCAATTGCGCCGCCGCCGCAAGCCGCAAAACCACCATCCGCGCGGCAACCGCCAGATCGGGAGCGCTCTGCGTGTCCTGATAGCCGCTGAGCAAAATCTGCCAATACCGCGCCGCCTGCGCACCCGTAATCCGCTGCGCCATCGCCCGCGTGCGGTCCGTCCACTCGGCAGGCCCCGTCGCCTTGAAGTCTTCGCCCGCCACTTGCGCCATCGCAATGTCCGCCGTGATGTCGAGCAAATCCTTGAGCACAACAAGCGGGTCCGCCCCGTCATGCAATTGGCTCTCCGTCTCCGCCGCAGCTTCTTTCGCTCGTCCGGCCAGCGCCATTTCAAGCACATCAAACAACCGCCCGCGATCAGCCAGCCCCAGCATGTCGCGGATCGCTGTCTCGGACACCGCCTCGCCATCGGTCATCTGCACAAGCGCCTGATCGAGAATAGACAGAGCATCGCGCACCGAGCCTTCGGCCGCCCGCGCAATCAAAGCCAGTCCTTCCGCCGAAACCTGAACCCCTTCGCTCTTGCTAACGCGCCCCAAATGCTCGGCCAGCTCGATCGGTGCCAACCGTTTCAGATCAAACCGCTGACAGCGCGAGAGCACTGTCACCGGCACTTTGCGAATTTCAGTCGTCGCAAATATAAATTTCACATGCGCAGGCGGCTCCTCAAGCGTCTTCAGCAACGCATTGAACGCCGCCGTCGAAAGCATGTGCACCTCATCTATGATATAGACTTTATACCGCGCCGAGACAGGCGAATAGCGAACCCCGTCCAGCAGGTCGCGCATATCGGCAACGCCCGTCCGCGACGCCGCATCAAGCTCCAGAACATCCGGATGACGGCTCTCCATAATCGCCGCGCAATGGTCGCCCGCCGGATCAAGCGTGATCGACGGTCCATCCACCTTATCTGTCACATAATTCAACCCGCGCGCCAGCAGCCGCGCCGTCGTCGTCTTCCCGACACCGCGCACCCCCGTCAGCATAAAGGCATGCGCCACACGGTTCGTCTCGAACGCATTTGAAAGCGTCCGCACCATCGCTTCCTGTCCGATCAAATCATCGAACAGGCGCGGCCTGTATTTGCGCGCAAGCACCTCATAGCCAGCCTTGGGCGCGCCCATCTCCGCATCTCCGAACATAGAGAATGTCTGGTCGTCAGGGCCGTCTTCGGCGGTCATATCATCTTGATCACTCATTGCGCCGGACTATGCGCCAGTTTTGGGGCTCGGCGCAATATCAAGACGCGCGGAAAGCTCATCGCATGCAGCCGGCAATGGCGTTTCCAGTGATTAGAGACTTTACAAGTTGTCGCTCTATTGTCAGCACTAATGGCAAACCTCGGAGAATCGACCATGCGCAGCTTGATGATTGGCCTGCTAAACCTGTTCCGCCGCATCCGGCTTGGCTGGCGTAAATTGCGCGGCAAAACAGAGGCCGACATCCATGCCGAGCAAACCGTCTCGGGCAAAGCATGGGCCGACTTCTGCGACACGCTCAAGAGCGCAGGCGCCGCCATGCAATTCCCCGGCACCCCGCAAGACCCGTTCAATCAGGCCGAAGGCTACCGCTATCTCGCCCGTCTGACCCGTGGCGGCCTCGAAGCCTTCCTCGAATGCTCCGACCCGCTCAACCCCGAACTCAACCGCCTCTGCCATGAAACCGTAAAACTCGGCGCAGACAATCCAGACAATTACTACGAGAACTGCACCCTCGACGGAAACTACACTTACAAAATTTCCGGCACACGCGGCACGGTGGCCTATCTCGGCTTTGCCACAAAAGCAGGCATATATGGCCGCACGGGCAGCGACATCCCGCCTATTGCCGAGATCGATGCCAAAGATATTGTCTTCGACGAGGATCAGCGCTTCGAAATGATCCTCAGCCCAACGCGCCCCGATGGAGCCGTAAACTGGCTACAGACCGTCAAAGGTTTCACCTTCCTCATGGTCCGCCAGACCCATCTCGACCGCAAGACCGAAATCATAGCCGACCTTAAAGTCGAACGGCTCGACGGCCCTGAAGACGACCAGATGTTCAGCCCCGAAAAGCTCGTAGACGGATTACAGCAAGCTGGCCTCTTCGTTGCCGGCGCTCCGCTCCTGTTCTGCCATTGGGCCCGCGGCATGCAGAAACACTCCAACCAGCTCCCCCGCTTCAGCGACGAAGTCTCGACCAAAGCGGGCGGTGACCCCAACATCGCCTATTATCATAGCCATTGGGCCTTGGCCCCCGACGAAGCGCTCCTCATCGAAGTCCAGCCACCAGAGTGCGAACACTGGAATTTCCAGCTCAACAATTACTGGATGGAATCGCTCGACTATAGCCGCCAGCAAATCCACACCAACAAGCACCTCGCCCAATACAGGCCCGATGGCTCCCTTGCCGTCATTGTCGCCCACCAGGATCCCGGCCTGCCAAACTGGATCAGCACAGTTGGCCATGAAAGCGGAACCATGTGCTGGCGCTGGGTCCGTGCCAATGAAAATCCCGAGCCGAACGCACGGGTCGTCAAATTCGCCGACCTGCCAAACCTCCTGGCCCCGTCGTGACATCCGCGACCAGCACCGACTATGCAAACCCCTACCGCCCTTGGCCGATAAAGCTGTTCAACAAGCTGCCCGCCATACGCCCGGACGCTGCCATCTTCCATCCCGACAAGCTCATCAGCTATGCCCGGAAAAAAACCGGCGAAACCGAATGGTCTGACGCACCGCTGGCCGAACCCCTCGAACATTTGTGCCGCGCCATTGTCGATGAGGCAAACCTGTCAATGTTCGGCAGGGTGGTACAAGAAACCCGACTGAAAACACTTCTCGTCAACCGCTTGCGGCTCGACGCTCTCATGCGCACCAATCCCGAAATTCTGGCCCAGCCAACGCCAGACGTGATCCTGATCGCCGGATTGGCCCGCACCGGAACCACGCTTCTGCACCGCACCCTCGCCGCCGATCCTGACGCCCGCAGCCTGGCCTCTTGGGAAGCGCTCAATCCCGCGCCCTTTCCAAACGAAAACTCTGAAAACCCCACCGCCAGAATCAAACGCGGCGAAAGCGCAACAGGATTTATAAAGTGGCTGGCCCCCGATTTCTCCGCAGTCCATCCCGTCAGTCCACTGGAGCCAGAAGAGGACATCCTTCTGCTCGACCTCGCCTTCATGTCGCAAACTGCAGAAGCTGTTATGAATGTGCCCTCTTATTCGGCATGGCTCGAACAGCAGGACCACCGCCCCGCCTATGCCTATTTACGAGATGTCCTCAAGACACTGAACTGGATAAGCCAAGGCAAATACTGGACACTCAAAACGCCCCATCATTCCGAACAGCTCGCCGCCATAATGGACATCTTTCCCGAGGCCACACTGATCCAGACCCACCGCGATCCCATGGCCACCCTGGCATCCTGCTGCTCACTCATGGCCCACTCCCAAGCCCTCTCCACTGACGCGGTCAACCCTCACGCCATCGGCCAGCATTGGCTGCGCAAAGTCGCCAGAATGGCCGAGCAAGCTGAAAAAGCCCGTCAAAACAATCCCGACCGCCAAATCATCGACATCCATTACCGCGACCTGCTCGCCGCGCCCAAATCCATTATAGCCTCTATATATGAAGCGCGCGGCACGTCCCTTTCAGGCCCAAGCGAAGCTGCCATAGACGCAAGCCTCGCCCGCCCCAGACCTCACGCGGCAAGGCGGCACGCCTATCATCTGTCCGACTTCGGCTTAACCCCGCAGGACATAGAGCAGACCTTCGCACCCTATTGTAAACAATACGAAATTCCGCGCGAAAGTGACCAGACATGACCGACACAAAACGCAAATTTGGCAACCCGCTCAGCGCCACCCTGACCGCGATGCGCGACATCCGCGACACAACCGGCCTCATAGACCCATCCCCCGAAACCGAGCGGCTCGACGGCAAGACATGTCTGATCACAGGGGCAAATTCCGGCTTGGGGTTCGCCATAGCAACCGAGCTGGCCGAACGCGGCGCCACGCTGATCCTCGCCTGCCGAAGCGGCATCCCCGAAACCGCCGACAAGCTCCGCGAGCAAACCGGCAACGCCAATATCAGCATGGAACACGTCGATCTGAGCGATCAACGCAGCGTCAATGCCCTCTGCGACAAGCTGAACACAGCAGGCGTCGAGATCGACCGCCTGATTCTCAACGCCGGCCTTATGGCCCCCAAATCAGCGCCCTCCCCGCAAGGCTTTGAAACCATGTTAGCCGTTCATTTCTTTGGGAATTACACTCTAGCCAAACGCCTCATTGCAGATGGCCGAATGCGAAAGAGCGACCCGGCAAAGCCGCCGCGAATTATAACCGTCTCCTCGGAAGCACACCGGCCAGCGCCCCCTATCGACCTGTCGGGTTTCGGCATCTTGAAGCCCCATTCAGCAAGCAGCGCCATGAAGCAATACGGCCACTCGAAACTCGCCCTGAGCCTCCTCGCCCGCCATCTCGCCAATGCCAATCGCGGCGGCGCAGAGCACCCCGAAATCGCCGTCTTCCATATGTGTCCCGGCCCCGTCAATTCCGGCATCGCCAAAAGCGCGCCAAAGCTCATTCTGCCCCTCGTCAATGTCATCATGGGAACCTTCTTCCCATCCCCCGAAAAGGCCGCACGCCCCGTCGTCTATCTCGCCTGCTCGCCAGCGCTTGATGGCAAGAGCGGCGACTATATGCATCTCATGCGCTTCAAAGACCCTTCGCCGGCCGCCATGGATGACCAAGCCGCCGACGCGCTGATAGCCCGCGCAGATGAATTGCTGGCCAACGCGCCCTAAAGCTCCAGATCCTTGCCCGTCTGCGCCAGTTTGTTGAAAGTGCAATGCATGTCGTCGGGCATTTTCTGCGTCATCTCATAAAGGCGTGTGTAACGCGACGCCGCAATCCGCCAAGCGCCATCAGCCTGTTTGACATAATCGTCAAAATATTCGGATGCCCCGCTCACGATGACGCGGTGATTGAGGTCATGGAACACATCCGAAAGGCTCCATTGCCCTTTCGCCGTCGTCTCACTGGTCAGCGTAATCACGGGGTGATGAACCTGATGCGACGAGGCCGCTTTCGAATGAAAGGAGGTCTCCAAAAAGGCGCAGATATCGTCTATGCCGGTATAATCAACCGTATAAATCCCGCCTTCAAAGTGAATATGGGCATCCTCGGTCAAGCAGTCGCGCAGCCCCGCCATGTCCGCCGTATCCAAAGCACGGACATAGCAATATTTGAGCTGCTTGATCTTCTCGATCTCGATGTAGGTCTGATCCATAATTGCGGACACTCCATAATTTTGTACGTCCGGCGTCAGCATCTTCACGCCGACAATGCCGTCTCTTTGCCAATGGAACCAGCCTATCACGCACAATCCTCAAGGCTCGATGAAAAATGTCGCTTGCATCAAACAAATGACTGCCTTAAAGGCTCCTTGAGTGCCGGTTTAGCTCAGCTGGTAGAGCATCTGATTTGTAATCAGAGGGTCGGGAGTTCAAGTCTCTCAACCGGCACCATTTTTCAC
>CAZXXY010000088.1:0-9672 GCA_964644755.1 uncultured Hyphomonas sp.
GGTTTCGAGCAAGTTTTGGGGGATGTCGCCTGGGAGATTGCGCGGGAAGCCATGCGTGGGGATGGCAGCTTCGATATTGGTGATTTTGGTGGCGGTTCGCGGCGGCGGAGTGGCTCTCGAAAACGCTCCTATGGTGGATCAAAGCGGCGCAGTGGCGGCAGAGCGAGACGCACATCAGGCGGCAAGCGCGGTGGTTTCAAGACGCGCGATAGGTTCTAGCCGCTCATGGCCGGAAGCCGCGATCACGGGCTTCCGGATTTTTCAGATCTATTTGTTCGGCTGCGGTGTGGTGCGCAGGTACGGCTTGATGGTTTTGACACCTTTTGGAAACAGGCGGGCGATTTCTTCGGGGTCCGTCACGCTCGGCAGGACAATCACATCATCGCCATCGGTCCAGTTTACCGGTGTTGCCACTTTGTGGCTGTCGGCGAGCTGCAAGCTGTCGAGCAGGCGTACGATCTCGTCAAAGTTCCGGCCTGTGCTCGGCGGATAAACGATGCTGGCGCGAATTTTTCTGTCCGGATCAATAATATAGACGGCGCGCACGGTCAGCTTGGCGTTGGAATTGGGGTGGATCATATTATACAGCGTCGCCACTTTGCCGTCCTGGTCGGCAATGAGCGGGAAATTCACCGCGGTCCCCTGGGTTTCTTCAATGTCGCCAACCCAGCCCTGATGGCTTTCGAGACTGTCGACCGAGATCGCAATGGCTTTTGTATTGCGCGCGTTGAACTGATCTTTCAGTTTCGCTGTATAGCCGAGTTCGGTTGTGCAAACCGGCGTAAAATCGGCGGGATGGGAGAACAGAACAACCCATTTATCGCCAGCCCAATCGTGGAATTCGATCGGACCTTCGGTGGTTTCTGCAGCAAAATCGGGGGCAACGTCGCCAAGTAATAGGGGCATAATACAACTCCATGGTTGATCGGGCTTGATCTTACCTAACGAATTGGCCCTTAAATGCGTATGTCTCAAGTCTTGTCGTCTCAACCTTCGGATAAGTTTTTCTAAGCCTATGAAACGTCTTCTGCTCATGCGCCATGCGAAAACGGAAAACTGGTATCAGGGAACCGATGATGAAAGCCGTGCCTTGGTGCCGCGCGGGCGGGATGATGCGCGTTTGATGAGTGAGGCTCTGGCCGGGCGTAAATGGGTGCCCGATAAAGTGATTATGTCGTCGGCGCGGCGAACACGTGAAACCTGGAAAGCGATGTCCGGCACTTTGCCCGGGATTGCGTCTTGCGTCCTTGAAGAAATGTATCTGATCTCGCCTGATGCGCTTCTGGCGTTGATATCGACCCAATGGCAGGATGCCGACACATTGCTGGTGATCGGACACAATCCAGGTCTTCAGGAATTGGCCGGCAGGCTGGCTGATAATCATGCCGAGAGCGACGCGGAAGCGAGCCGTTCTGTTGCGTTGAAAATGCCGACATGTGCAACGGCATTGTTTGACTTTGACGATCGCGGCGAGCCGTTCGAGCACAGTCTGATTTTGCGAGAGTTCATCATTGCAAAGAATCTGCGAAGCGTATGACGAACAAGCCGCCTTGCAGGGGAACAAGGCGGCTTGTCGTTTAGCGTTGGCAGGTTTTGTGATTAGCCACGCTTGGCTTTGTGGATTTCCGCTAGTTCGGAAGACTGCATCTGTTCGACAGCGCTTGCGATTGACCGGTCTACGCATTCTGCTGTGAGCGCTTTACTTCTTAGGCGTTCCAGTGCCCTTCCGCTAAGTGCCAGACCGTCTGCTTCACACTGATGTTCAATCACTGCCTCCAGGTCGGCATAGATTTTCTCGGCACCTTCTTCGGTTGCAACTTCAATCGTCGAGTATTCAAATTCGACTTCGAATTTTTCTGATGCGGAAGCAGCTGGTGTGATGGCCAAACCAAGTGCGGCGAAGACTGGGAGGATTGCTTTTCTCATGTTTGTTTCCTTTTGCTGTGATGTTTTCTTGTTACGGGAATTTGAGACGTCGCCCGGATGCGTTGGAAATATTGCCGCGGCACCCGGGCTCGGCCTACCATTGCCGGCGTGACCAACGCTTGCGACGACGCTCTAATAGGGGGCGCTTTCCCTTCGGCTCGTGAGACGCGGCAACGAAAACAGGTCGGGTGTGTGAGACCGTTTCAGTTGCCATTTGGAGTCCAGCCTCTACCGTAATTGGATTGGCCGATTGGGTTATCGCATTGTCGGTGACACGCGGGCTCATAGTTTTCATTCCTTCTTTTTGCTTCAATTTTTCGCCGGGGCATTTGGATCACTCCGACACAACCAAGATGAGTAATTTTTATCGAATTACAATAATAATTTTTCGATAAAAGGGTATTTTTTTGAAAAACCCTTATTTTTGAATGTATTGAAAAACGATAAATTTCGGTAAGGTGTGAATATCGCGTTGTTTGACGTTCATGTTTGGTCTGTCCAGTCGGCATTCGAGCCGGCTTCAAGGCTGCTCTGGGACTTGTCTTTTGGTGAGGCGAGGGCTGGGAGCCACGACTTTTTCTTGTTTGTTGGCGGTTGACCTGCCACACAGCTTTCATGATTTCAGTACTCTTGGAAAATGGACCACTGATTGCCGGTCTGGTCGGAGCCGGCCTGATTGCCGGTCTTGCGGCTGGCTTGTTCGGGATTGGCGGCGGCATTGTGATTGTGCCTACTTTGTCCTTGTTTATGAGCGGGCTCGGTTATGGTGATGTGGCCCAGCATGTTGCCATTGCGACGTCGCTCGCGACAATCATTGCGACATCGGCCCGGTCGGTGATGGCCCATCACAAGCGCGGTGCGGTTGACTGGACGGTTTTGAAAACGTGGGGCCCGTGGATTGTGGTCGGGGCTGGACTGGGCATGTGGATCGCGGCCTATCTGTCAGCCGAAATTTTGACGGCATTGTTTGGCGGGATCGGACTTTTGATCGCAGCGCAATTTATCTTTGGACGCCCTGACTGGCATCTTGCTGATCAGTTGCCGATCGGGGGGCGCCGTGCGGGGCTGGGCGCGAGTCTGGGTGGTTTGTCGGCTTTGATGGGGATTGGCGGAGGAACTTTTGGTGTCTCTTTGATGACCATGTGTGGCCGCCCCATGCATCAGGCGATTGGAACCGCGGCAGGGTTTGGCGCGGCAATTGGCATTCCGAGCACGCTGGCGGCCATGCTTTCGGGGTTTGGCCGCGGGGGGCTTCCACCAGGGTCCATCGGATTTGTCAATGTGCCGGCTTTCGTGCTGCTATCGATCTTTACCGTGGCGATGGCACCGGTTGGCGCCAAACTGGCCCATAACCTTGATCAGGCCCTGCTCAAGCGCGCTTTCGGCATTCTGCTACTGCTCGTCGCCTCGCGCATGCTGTACGGCGCTATTTGGTAATGATCAGATTGTTTTGTTTGAACTCGTAAGAATAGAGCTTGCCGAGGAAGCTCATGCCGAGCAACGAGTTTTCCAACAGTCCGTCCTGGAGGACCATGGCTTCGACATCTTCTATTTCGACATCACCGACCCGTATTGACGGAATGAGGACGGAGGCCCCAAATGTCTCGCCATTTGCGGTGTTGATTGCCCAGACAAAATCGAGGTTTTCCGGTTCGAGGTCCAGCCTTTGTGCATCCTTCCATGTGAGCGCAACAATGCTCGCGCCTGTATCGACCAGAAGTTTGGCACTTGTGCCACCAATATCTGCGCGCGCCCAATAATGGCCGTCATCTTCACGTCGTAGCAGTGCGGAGCTGGTGCCAAGTTCCGGTTCGACAGGTTTGACCTGTGCCACCGTAGGAGGGGCCTCAAGCTGCGTGTCGGGCTCTGTGAAATTGGTGTCGATAATGAATGTGATGACCACAGCAATGGCCACCGCGGCAAACACAAGACCTATGATTCGTTCAATCACGGTTACGGGCCGACCGGGCCGAGCTTGCCAAGTTCGCTCAGGGTTTGCATCCGCTCGGGCAGGCTTTTCGTCACCTCTTTGCGGCCATCAGGGCCAAGTTTTACCCAGTTTCCTATTTCGGCCATTGTCCGTCCGCACCCCAGGCAAAACCCCGTCCTGCCATCAATAGCGCAGACTTTGATACAAGGAGAGGTTATTTCGGCGTTTGTCATAATATCATTATCTTACTTGGGGAATAGGGTTGGCAAGAGATGTAATTCCGATAGGGAAGTCTATACCAAATATGTTGCCAAGAGGTGACACGCATATAAATTGTATAACTTCCATGCATGAATGAGAAATGATGACACAGACGTCGCAACCTTTTGAAGATGCCAGACAGCTCGCTTTGCGGGAGGTAGAGCCTGATGAAGCCTCGGCCGAAAAGGTGCGCGAGGGCTTGCGTAGCATGGGGCGCGAAACCGATTTCGGTAAGCTGGGCGAGGCAGCTCAATGGTTGGCCCGTTGGCAACGAAGGTCACCGCCGCGCATCGAGAAACCGGCATTAGCTGTGTTTGCTGGCTCACACGGGTTGGTTTCAAGCGGCGTGTCCTTGGCAACTGTCGAACAAACACATGCCCACGTCGCATCGCTGAAATCCGGCACAGCGCCGCTTTCGGCGATTGCGGCACAAGTTGGCGCGGAGATCCGTGTGATGGAGTTGGCGCTGGACATGCCAACCGGGAATATTGCGGAAGCGCCGGCCATGTCCGAACGCGATTGCGCTGCGACCATTGCTTATGGATTTGAAGCCGTTGCCGGAGAGCCGGACTTGCTTGCGCTCGGCGTTAGCGGTGCTGGCATAGGGACGGCTGCCGCTGCGGTTGCCAGCGCTCTGTTTGGCGGGACGGCGGAATATTGGGTGCGCCCGGGGCCGGGCACGCCGAATGAAATGACGGCGATGCGTGCCGAAATCGTCAATAAAGCACTGGCATTGCATCGCGCGCACCTTGGCGACCCTTTGATGGTCCTTGCTTGTCTTGGCGGACGCGAATTGGCCGCTTGTGTCGGCGCTATTTTAGCGGCCCGACTGCAAAATGTGCCGGTTTTGCTGGACGGGTTCGCAACGACAATTGCCGCAAGCGTGGTGCATGCGATTAACCCCGATGCCCTGTCGCATGTCATTGCTGCTCATGAAACCAGACGTCCAGCGCATCAGGCAGCGTTGGAACGGATCGGGATGAGGCCGCTGATCGATATGGAATTCCAAACCGGTGGCGGTTTGGGGTCAACCGCTGCGATTGGCTTGCTAGGCACCGCTTGTGCGCCGTTTATTGCAAAGCCGCAGGCGGGTTAGATCAGATAGATCTCCCGAGTATTCAGGCCGCTATACAGGCCGCGTCAAATGCATCCATTTCCCGATTGGCTAAAAACAGCTATGACGGAAGGAGCGGAAAAGGGATTTGACATGAATTTGGAGTTTTCAGCCGAAGAAATTGCATTTCGGGACGAAGTACGGGCTTTCATAAAAGAGAATTATCCGGAAAATGTCGACGCGCGCGGCGCAGATGATCTGACAAAAGAACAGTTCCTTGCCTGGCACAAAATCCTCGCAAAAAAAGGCTGGGCCGCTCCTGCATGGCCAACCGAGTATGGCGGCACGGGCTGGACAGCGACGCAGCGATATATCTGGTCCGAAGAGAATGCGGCAGTTGATGCGATTATGCCTTTGCCATTCGGCATCGCGATGGTTGCGCCTGTGATCTACACGTTCGGGACCCAGGAGCAGAAGGACCGCTATCTGCCCAAAATTCTTTCTGGTGAGGAGTGGTGGTGTCAGGGGTATTCCGAACCGGGCGCCGGATCAGATTTGGCCAGCGTCAAGACGACGGCAGTACGTGATGGCGACCATTATGTTATCAATGGCCAGAAGACATGGACCACTTTGGCGCAACATGCCGATTGGGGATTTTTCCTGTGCCGGACCGACCCCGATGCGGACAAGCCGCAAAAAGGTATCAGCTTTATTCTGATCGACATGAAGACGCCGGGCATTGAAGTGCGCCCGATTATTACAATCGATGGCGGTCACGAAGTGAACGAGACCTGGCTGACGGATGTTCGCGTTCCTGTCGAGAACCGCGTTGGCGAAGAGAATATGGGTTGGACCTATGCCAAGTTCCTGCTGGCGCACGAACGGTCAGGCATTGCCGGTGTTGCCCGCTCGAAACGTGGCGTGGAGCGGTTACGGACATTGGCGTCGACCGAATTGATTGATGGTGCGCCGCTGATTGAAGACAAGGACTTCGCACGCAAGATTTCACAACTCGAAATCGACCTGACTGCGCTCGAATTCACCGAGTTGCGAACGCTGGCAGGCGAGGCTCAAGGTAAGGGGCCTGGGCCGGAAAGTTCGATTTTGAAAGTCAAAGGGACCGAAATCCAGCAGCGGATTACCGAATTGACGCTCGAAGCAGCTGGTAATTATGGCCATCCATATTTCCGCGGCTTTCCGGAAGAGGGATCAAATGCCCAACCCATCGGCCCAGACTATGCGCCCGCGGCTGCTCCTTTGTATTTCAATATGCGGAAAACGTCGATTTATGGCGGGTCGAACGAAATCCAGAGAAATATCATCTCGAAAATGATCCTCGGACTGTAAAGTCTCCGACCGCCGTGAAACCTTGAAGCCTTTACGAGAACCGGCCATTTAGGGTATGGGTTAACGATTGGTTAATTCGCGTGCTCACAGAAGGTGGCTCAATGTATCGTTGCATGCTTGTTGCACTTTGGCTTTTCGTTCCATTGGGGATTGCCGCTGCGGATGCCGGTTTTGAGCCTCCGCTAGTGGGAACGCAGATCACCTGGCAGGAACCGGGGTTTGACGAGGGCACAGAGACGCGGGTCAGTCAGGTCGTGGCCAAGGGGCCGGATTTTGCGATCTACCTTTATGATATTTCGTATGATGTTGCGAAACCAGCATCCTATTTTGCCGAGTTTTCAGGGATTCATGTCAGTTCCTGCCTCGATGTCATGCCAACGGCGGCAGAGCGTGAAGATTTGAAAAAGCTCTGGCCGCTTGAGCCGGGCACATCGCTTCAGGTTGGCAATGACAATACTCTCCGCACAACGTACGAAGTTGGCGATCGTACCCTTCATGCTGTCTCGCAAATTGATGGTGAACGGCCTGTCCAGTACGTTACTGCGATTATTGGCGACGTCCGCACGGATGTCATGGTGTCGCTCGATTGGGGCACGCCAATCCAAATGGGCTGGAATAATGGGGACAATGCCCGCGCTATCGAGATGTTTTCTCCAATTGTTCCGGTAACTTTCGACGGTCTGGACGTCACATCTCTGGGCGCATGTGCGCAGCTGCTTGAAGAATAGCAACTGCACGCTACCGCCACGGCACCCTACAATAGATATTGCCTCGGTCTCCTGATTGAATACAACTGTTCTGGAGTGAGCCGTTCAGGCTACGCCGCAAAAAAATCGATATGGGAAGAGCCGACAATGGATTTTAATTTTTCTGAAGAGCAAACCATGATCCGGGATAGCCTCGCGCGGCTGATCCGGGAAAAGTATGACTTTGATACGCGGCGTGCGGCTGTTTCTTCGGAGCTTGGGCGCGACCCGTCAATGTGGTCGCAATTCGCCGAGCTTGGTTTGCTTATGGCTCCATTCAGTGAAGAAGATGGCGGGCTTGGCGGCAGCGCGGTTGATGCCATGGTGGTCATGGAAGAGTTTGGCAAAGGCCTCGTCACCGAACCGTTTATTCCCAGCGTGGTCTGCGGCGGCGGGTTCTTGCGCAGTGCCGGCAGCGCCTCCCAGAAAGAAAACCATCTTGCGGGCATTATGAGCGGTGAGCAGATTTTTGCCTTTGCTTATGCCGAGCCGCGTGGCCGTTACAATCTTGCTGATCTCGAAACGACCGCCAAAGCAGATGGCAGCGCTTATGTGCTCAATGGCCATAAGGCGGTGGTGATCGGGGCGCCTTGGGCAACTCATCTGATTGTCACTGCACGTACCTCTGGCGGCCAACGCGATGCTGGCGGTGTTTCGGTCTTTATTGTCGAGAAGGACGCCAAAGGCGTTTCCACGCGAGATTATCCAACTGTCGATGGACGCCGCGCTTCGGAAGTCTATTTTGAAAATGTGAGTGTTCCGGCAGAGCATCTGATCGGCGAGGCGGACAATGGCTTGCCATTGGTCGAGCAGATTGCCGATGAGGCGGTTGCCGCTCTGTGTGCCGAGGCTTGCGGCGTGATGGGTGTGGCCCACAAGATGACCGTGGAGTATTCCCGTCAGCGCAAACAGTTCGGCACACCGATTGGCAAATTCCAAGTGCTCCAGCACCGCATGGTCGATATGTTCATGGAGCATGAACAGTCCATTTCCATGACCTATATGGCCACGCTGAAGCTTGGCGAAGACGAGATCGAGCGGAAAAAGGCTGCCTCTGCGGCCAAGGTCAAAATTGGTCAGGCTGGGCGTTTTGTCGGACAGGAAGCCGTGCAAATTCACGGCGGCATGGGCATGACAGACGAATTGGCTGTTGGTCATTACTTCAAGCGTCTGACCATGATCGATGCGGAACTGGGCAATGTCGATCACCATATGAAGCGCTACACCGCACTGTCCGCTGCTGAGATGGCAACTGCTGCCGAGTAAACCATGAACCCACTCCTGTTCGGCCAAATGATGAAATATCCAAGATGAGTGAAAAACCCGCCGAGCTGCAGACCCATGGCGAAGAGCCTGCCTTCTCCGAAGAGCAAAAAGCCAAATTCAAACGCAACTGGCCGTCATTGGCGGTGGACATCACGCTTGGCTTCCTGTTTTTCTTCGTTGCCAAATATACCGATCTGACCACGGCGGCGCTTTGGGGGGCCGCGGCGGGGCTGGGTCTGGTTGTCGTCCAGCAATTTGTCAAAAAGGTCGATCTGCTTGGCGGGCTGGCTGTCTTCGGCATCGTGATGATGATCATCTCGGCGATTTATGCATTGGTCTTTCAGGATGAAGAACTAATCCAGATGCGCACGACGATCATGGGCGGTCTGGGCGCTGTGCTTTATCTCGTGGACGGATTTTTCGGCGGGCGGTATCTGGGCGAGCGCACGGCGCGTTATATGTTTATGCCCGATATTGTTCCGCAGCGCCTGTCGATAGCGTTCGGAGCTTTGTCCATCACGATGGCGCTGTTGAACTGGGGTGTGGTCAAACTCGTCTCCAAAGATATCTGGTTATATTACACAACATTTGGAGACTTTATTATCGCCGTGGTTCTGTTTTCACTGGCGATCCAATGGGTGACGGTGAAAGGCTATGATGCCGAGCAGCGGGCGGCCAGGGCGGGTTAGCACTTCCCCCGTTTCCGAAGACCCGCTAAGCAAACCATAGATCTTATTGCCCACAAGAAAGGTGCATACCATGTCCGATATTATCCTGACCGAGAAACGTGGCCCGATTGCCGTTCTGACACTGAACCGGCCGGACATGATGAATGCGCTCGGCCAGGAGGGTGACGGCGCGGCGGTTGCTGCGGCGTGCGCTGCGATTGAGGATGATCCAAGCGTTCGCGTTGCGATCCTCACAGGCTCTGGACGGGCTTTCTCTGCGGGCGGCGATGTGAAAGCCATGCGCGACCGGACGGGGGCGTTCGGCGGATCGCCCTATAATGTGCATGAAGGCTACCGGCGCAACATCCACCGGATCGTGACGAGCCTTTATAATCTCGAAGTTCCGCTGATCTCTGCGGTCAATGGTGCGGCGATCGGGCTTGGCTGTGATGTGGCGTGCATGGCGGATGTGCG
>CAZXXY010000089.1:0-9344 GCA_964644755.1 uncultured Hyphomonas sp.
CCTTGTCCTTGCCAATCGCATCATCGCGGCCTTCAACGGCGGCCAATGCAGATCCGGCAATGATCGGAATATCGTCGCCCGGGAAGTCGTAAGAGCTCAGAAGCTCGCGGATTTCCATTTCGACGAGTTCGAGAAGCTCTTCATCATCAACCTGGTCAACCTTGTTCATGAACACAACAAGCGCTGGAACACCAACCTGACGGGCCAGCAGAATGTGCTCGCGTGTCTGCGGCATCGGGCCGTCAGCTGCGTTCACAACCAGAATGCCGCCATCCATTTGCGCCGCACCGGTGATCATGTTTTTCACATAGTCAGCGTGGCCCGGGCAATCAACGTGGGCATAGTGACGGTTGGCCGTCTCATACTCGACGTGCGCCGTGTTGATGGTGATCCCGCGAGCTTTTTCTTCCGGCGCGCTGTCAATGTCTTCATAAGACTGCGCTTCGCCGCCAGAGGCAGCCGCCAATGTCATTGTAATCGCCGCTGTCAGTGTCGTCTTACCATGGTCAACGTGACCAATCGTGCCGATGTTTACGTGCGGCTTTGTACGCTCAAACTTTTCCTTGGCCATGTGGCCCTCCTACGTGTTCTGGCTTGTGCCTGTTGCGAACGGCGAACCTACATGTCGCCGTCCGGAATAGATTGGCTAGCTTGCCGGTTCTGAAATAATCTTCTGTGCTTCTGCTTTTGGAACTTCGGCATAGTGGTCAAACTGCATTGTAAACTGCGCGCGTCCTTGTGACATGCCCCGAAGTTTCGAGACATAGCCGAACATATTCACCAGCGGCACAGTCGCATTAATGGCTGTTGCATTCCCGCGCGGTTCGGAGCCTTGGATCTGGCCACGACGTGAATTCAAGTCACCAATAATGTCGCCCATATAATCTTCCGGCGTCACAACTTCGACCTTCATCACCGGTTCCATCAAACGCGGATCCCCTGATGATTTCAGTTCGCGGAATGCAGCTCGCGCCGCGATTTCGAACGCCAGCACGCTGGAGTCGACATCGTGATAGGCACCGTCTGTCAGTGTCGCTTTAAAGTCGGTCATTGGATAGCCAGCAAGCAAGCCGTTATCCTTGGCACTGTTGATGCCTTTTTCGACGCCCGGGATAAAGTCCTTGGGGACATTACCGCCCACAACAGTCGATTCGAACTGGAAGCCTGATCCCGCTTCGAGCGGCTCGAATGTGACCTTGATACGCGCAAACTGACCCGAACCACCCGACTGCTTCTTGTGCGTGTAGTCAACATCAGCGCTGCGGCCAAGTTTCTCACGATAGGCCACCATAGGCTGGCCAATATTCGCCTCGACCTTAAATTCGCGCTTCAAACGATCGACAAGAATGTCGAGGTGAAGCTCGCCCATCCCTTTCATGATCGTCTGCCCCGATTCAATATCGGTTTCGACACGGAATGATGGATCTTCTGCGGCAAGGCGCTGGAGTCCGACAGACATTTTTTCCTGGTCAGCCTTGGTTTTTGGCTCAACCGCAATCTCGATCACCGGATCAGGGAAATTCATCGTCTCCAGAACGACCGGCTTGGACTTATCCGAGAGCGTGTCACCTGTCGTCGTTGCTTTAAGGCCCGCAAGCGCAATAATGTCTCCGGCAAAGGCTTCTTCAATTTCTTCGCGGTCATTCGCGTGCATGACCATCATCCGACCAACGCGCTCGGGCTTCCCTTTGGTCGCATTCAAAATCGACCCGCCCTTCTCGATAACGCCAGAATAGATACGCACAAATGTCAGAGACCCAACGAACGGGTCATTCCAGATTTTAAACGCAAGACCGGAGAATGGCTGCGCATCGTCTGCAGACCGCTCAATGTTACGTGTCTCGGTCTCGTCGCCTGGCGCAAAGCCCTTATAGGCCTCGACATCAAGAGGACCTGGCAAAAAGTCGACCACAGCGTTCAGCATAGGCTGCACGCCTTTATTCTTGAACGCCGAGCCACACAAGACAGGCACGAAAGCCATTTCCAATGTGCCCTTACGGATCAGCTTGATGAGCGTCTCATTGTCAGGCTCGTTGCCCTCCAGATAGGCTTCCATTGCCGCGTCATCCATCTCGACAGCGATCTCGATCAATGTTGCCCGCATCTCTGCGCACTTTTCCTGAAGCTCGGGACGAATGTCGCGAAGCTCCCAAGTCGCACCGAGATCCTCGCCAGCCCAGACCCATTCTTTCATAGTGATCAGATCGACGTGCCCTTCGAGCGCGGTCTCAGAGCCGATCGGACACTGGACCGGGGCCGGAACAGCACCTGTACGGTCTGCGATCATTTCGACGCAATTGAAGAAGTCAGCGCCGATTTTGTCCATCTTGTTGACGAACACAATGCGCGGAACTTTGTAGCGGTCAGCCTGACGCCAAACCGTTTCGGTTTGCGGCTCGACACCAGCATTGGCATCAAGCACACAGACGGCACCGTCAAGCACAGCCAAGGACCGCTCAACCTCAATTGTGAAGTCAACGTGTCCGGGCGTGTCGATAATGTTGAAACGGTACTTGTCAGATTGCGCCGTCTGGCCATCTTCCGTGCGTTCCCAGAATGTGGTCGTCGCAGCAGACGTAATCGTGATGCCGCGCTCTTGCTCTTGCTCCATATGATCCATGGTCGCAGCGCCATCATGCACTTCGCCGATCTTATGAGACTTACCTGTATAATACAGGATGCGTTCAGTGGTTGTCGTTTTACCGGCATCAATGTGGGCCATGATGCCGAAGTTACGATAGCGATCCAACGGATATTCGCGAGCCATGGGACTTACCTTCGTTTGGGAGATCAGAAATTAGGAGCGGTATTGCTACCAGCGATAATGGGAGAAGGCACGGTTGGCTTCAGCCATTTTGTGCGTGTCTTCGCGTTTCTTGACGGCTGTGCCGCGGCCTTGGCTGGCGTCCATCAATTCACCAGCGAGACGCTCACGCATGGTGTTTTCATTGCGCGCCTTGGCGGCTGCAGCGAGCCAGCGAATGGCCAGCGCCTGACGACGCTCAGGACGCACCTCAACGGGCACCTGATAAGTTGCACCACCAACACGGCGCGAGCGCACCTCAACCGAAGGCGCAATCGCTTCAAGTGCATCCTTGAACACATCGACGGGGTCGCGCTTTGCGCGGTCTTCCACGAGGTCCAGTGCACCATAAACAATCCGCTCGGCCGTGGATTTTTTCCCGTCCTGCATGATTTGGTTCATAAATTTAGAGAGAACCACATCCTTGAATTTTGGATCCGGCAGAACTTGGCGTTTTTCAGCGCGATGGCGACGTGACATGTTTTCTTCTCTCTATTTCGGACGTTTGACGCCGTAATGCGAACGACGTTGTTTGCGGTCTTTAACGCCCTGAGTATCCAGAACACCGCGCAGGATATGATAGCGAACACCGGGAAGGTCTTTCACCCGGCCGCCACGAATAAGAACAACAGAGTGCTCTTGTAGATTGTGCCCCTCACCGGGGATGTAACTCACGACTTCATAACCCGAGGTCAAACGCACCTTGGCTACTTTACGAAGCGCCGAGTTCGGCTTCTTCGGAGTCGTTGTATAAACGCGCGTACACACGCCGCGCCGTTGCGGGCAGGCCTTTAGCGCTGGAACTTTGTTGCGCGTCGGCTTTGGCTGGCGCGGCTTGCGGATAAGCTGGTTAATCGTCGGCATCGACGGGTCTTTCGTGGCTGCAGGCCCCTAAAGGAGCCTTTCTTCAAATAATAGGACTGAGATGACCTGTTTTGGCCTCCCAGCAAAAGCGAACTATCGATAGTTTCCACATGATCGAAACCAAGGGCGTCGCGCGTATTAGTCCCCCTATACCCTCCCCGTCAAGGGTCATTGGCAACTATCCATGTCGGTTCTCGTGAAATAAGGCAAAAAAGCCTCACTCGAACCCTGCGCATCGAGGCAGTTTTGCCCTGATCAAGCAAGATTTTCTTCCGCCTCCAGCGTCTTCAAACTTGCCATCTCTCCGATTCCATCTACCGTGAAACAGGAAAAGGGGAATATTTATGAAACGTCTTGTTTTTGCAATTGCTGCCGGATTTATGCTCGCGGCCTGTGGCGGATCACCTGAAGGGCAATTCACCAAAAATTGCCAAACCAGTATGGAAGCGGAAGGCAGTTCGGCGAATGAAGCTACCGCAATATGCAAATGCGCCTATGCAAAACTCGAAGTGGAGTTGTCGGGTTCCCAGATCAAACAAGCAGCAGAGCTCGTCGGCATTTCGGATCCCGAGGAACTTGGCAAGGCTGCACAAGACCCAGACAAGATGTTTGTACTAGAACGGGCACAGGGCGCGATTAAGTCCTGCGCGCTCTAACTTGTCGCGCAGGCTATGTCGATAGGAAGGTCCTTGATAGCGGTCGTCCCTTTTGTGGCGGCCGTTATTGCATTGTCTCATGTATTTTCGGCGCCGGAGCGATCCGACACGCATTCGGCCTCCCAAGCGGCAACGTCCAACCAGCTATTGCGAAACATCACGCCGCATTTGCGCGAGGGCGATATCATCTTTCGCGGCAAGGACCGGTCTTGGGGCGATCTGGGAGCTCAAGTCTCGGACAAAGACAAACGGTTTGGTCATGTCGGTGTTGTCGTTCTTGATGACGGACGGTGGGGTGTTATTGACGCTATTGGCAACCCGCTCGACCATGAAGGCCGCGTCCAACTTCGTACAGTGGCAGCATTCTTGGCCCCAGCCACAAGAGCTGCGCTGTATCGGCCTAGTTTATCAGACCAAGCGTTTGACCAGTTTCTAACGTCAATCCGTGCCTTTGAAGCCGCACAGATTCCATTCGACAGATTGTACGATATAGACGACGCGAACGCACTATATTGCACCGAATTGATCTGGCTCGCTTTGAAAACAGCAACCGGTGAAGACCAAGTTCCCGACCACACCCTGTTTCGAAACCGGAGAGTGATTGCCATTGATGACCTGCAATATGCGCCACTGATGACGGTCATCTGGGAATCAGTCCCCGATGCGGACGCCTAGAAATCGGCGACATCACTGCGATCTCCGAACAGCAAAAAAGGCCCGAACCGGTCTAGGGTTCGGGCCTTCAAAATAGTATTCGCTCACGCCTGCCTATTCAGCTGCGTCAGGAGCCTCAGGCGCTTCTGGTGCAGGCGCTGGTAGCGCAGCCGTGGCCGCAGCTTCAGCCGCCGCAGCCGCTTTTGCCCGTGCATTGCGCAAACGCGTGTCACGATCAGATGCAATCTTGCGATAGCGACGCATCGAGCCGCCGGTACCTGCCGGGATCAAGCGCCCAACGATCACATTCTCTTTGAGGCCTTCCAGCGTATCCACTTTTCCCTGCAGCGAGGCTTCAGTCAGCACGCGTGTCGTTTCCTGGAACGATGCTGCCGAGATGAAGCTACGCGTTTGCAAGCTGGCTTTGGTGATACCGAGCAAGACAGGTGTGCCAGTGGCTTCCTGTTTCTTGCGGCGGCGCACGGCGGCGTTCGCCGTATCGAACTCAAGCACATCGACTTGCTCGCCTTTGAGCAAGGTCGTGTCGCCAGAGCTCGTAATCTCGACCTTTTGCAGCATCTGGCGAACAATCACCTCGATGTGCTTGTCATTGATCGGAACGCCTTGCAGACGATACACTTTCTGGATTTCCTCAACGAGGTAATCAGCCAGCGCTTCGACGCCAAGAATAGCCAGAATATCTTGAGGAGCAGGATTGCCCTCCATCAGATATTCGCCCTTCTTGATCATATCGCCATCCTGGACAGCCAGGTGCTTTGTCTTGGGCACGAGATAATCGATTGCGTCAACGCCCTCGCCTTCCGGCTGGATCGAAACGCGACGCTTGTTCTTATAGTCGCGGCCGTAGATAACCTTGCCATCTGCTTCGGCGATGATCGCGTGATCCTTTGGACGACGTGCTTCAAACAGTTCAGCAACACGCGGCAGACCACCCGTAATATCGCGGGTTTTCGATCCACCTGTCGTGATCCGCGCAAGCGTATCACCCGGTGCAATCGCGTCACCATCCTGAACCGACAAGATCGCCCCAACAGAGAGAAGATACTGCGCTTCGCCGCCATTGGCGAGTTTCACAGGCTCATCGTTCTTGTCTACGATCAGAACCATTGGCTTGACTTCAGCGCCCTTGGACGCCGTCCGCCAGTCAATTAGCACGCGGGACGAAATGCCAGTCGCTTCATCGACCTCTTCACGCGATGTGACGCCGTCAATGACATCAACAAGCTTCGCAAAGCCTGAAACTTCCGAAATGATCGGCTGCGCAAACGGATCCCAGTCAGCGAGCTTATCGCCGGGGCTGACTTTGTCGCCATCCTTGAAGTAAAGCTGCGTGCCATAAGTTGGCTTGAAGGTCTGCCGTACGCGGTCATCACTGTCGACCACGGAGACTTCCATATGGCGGTTCACGACAATATGGGTTTTGCCTTTGCGCATCACCAGATTTGCATCCGTATAACGCAGCTTACCTTCGAAGTTACATTCGACCTGTGACTGGTCCGCAACCTGCGCAACACCACCAATGTGGAAGGTCCGCATGGTTAGCTGTGTCCCTGGCTCACCAATGGACTGCGCTGCGATAACACCTACCGCTTCGCCCAAATTTACGCGCGTTCCGCGGGCAAGGTCACGGCCATAACAAGCGCCGCAAATCCCGTTCACAGTTTCACATGTCAGGGCCGAGCGAACCTTGATCTGATCAATCTTGGCTTCTTCGAGCGTCGCCGCGATGGCTTCATCAACATAGGTACCGGCCGGAATGACAACCTCATCCGTACCGGGGCGGTTGGCATCCATGGCAACAGTTCGGCCCAAGACACGCTCGCCGAGCGACACAACAACGTCTGCGCCGTCCATAACCGGCGACAGGGTAATGCCTTTGTCGGTGCCGCAATCAGCTTCGTTGACGATACAATCCTGCGCCACATCGACAAGACGACGGGTCAGGTAACCGGAGTTCGCCGTTTTCAACGCGGTATCAGCAAGTCCTTTACGTGCGCCGTGGGTCGAGTTGAAATATTCAAGAACCGTCAGGCCCTCTTTAAAGTTCGAAACAATCGGCGTCTCGATAATTTCACCCGACGGCTTGGCCATCAGACCGCGCATACCGGCAAGTTGCTTCATCTGGTTCTTCGAACCACGTGCACCGGAATGGGACATCATGAAGACCGAGTTGGTTTCTTCAAGGCGTCCTGTGTCTTCATTGACGTGCGCTTCACCAGCAGCTTCCATCATCGCATCCGCGACTTTGTCCGTACACTGGGACCAAGCATCAACAACTTTGTTGTACTTCTCTTTACGGGTGATCAGGCCATCAGCATATTGACGCTCATATTCGGAGACGAGCTGACGGGTCGCATCGACCTGCTTATGCTTGGCTTCAGGGATAACCATGTCATCCTTACCAAACGAGATGCCGGCTTTGCAGGCTTCGGTAAAGCCAAGACCCATAATCTGGTCACAGAAGATCACAGTCGCCTTCTGGCCGCAAACCCGATAAACTTCGTCAATCAGGTGGGCGATCGTTTTCTTGGTGATCAGCTGGTTGGCGAGCGACACAGGAATATCTGCATTACGCGGCAACACGTTTGCAATCATCAGGCGTCCAGGCGTCGTATCAATAACTTCGACAACCGGCTTGCCCTTCTCATCAACCGTTTCATACCGCGCTTTCACCTTGGCATGCAGCGATACCGACTTGGTGTGCAGCGCATGTTCGAGCTCGGCCGCGTCGGAGATCAGCATCCCCTCACCCGGCTCGCCGTCTTTCTCGATTGAGAGATAGTAGAGCCCCAGCACGATATCCTGCGATGGAACGATAATCGGCTTACCGTTCGCAGGCGACAGAATATTGTTCGTCGACATCATCAAGACGCGCGCTTCAAGTTGAGCCTCGAGGCTCAGTGGAACGTGCACAGCCATTTGGTCGCCGTCAAAGTCGGCGTTAAACGCGGCACAAACCAGCGGGTGTAGCTGAATAGCTTTGCCCTCAATCAGCTTGGGTTCAAAGGCTTGAATGCCAAGACGGTGAAGCGTTGGTGCACGGTTGAGCATGACCGGATGCTCGCGGATCACTTCTTCAAGAATGTCCCAGACTTCGGGGCGTTCTTTCTCGACCAGTTTCTTGGCCGCTTTGACCGTACCGGCCAGACCTTTGGCATCAAGACGCGAATAGATAAATGGCTTGAACAGCTCGAGCGCCATTTTCTTCGGCAAACCACATTCGTGCAGCTTCATGTTCGGACCAACCACGATGACCGAACGACCCGAATAGTCGACCCGCTTACCAAGGAGGTTTTGACGGAACCGGCCCTGCTTACCCTTGAGCATATCAGAAAGCGATTTGAGCGGGCGCTTGTTCGTGCCAGTAATCACGCGGCCACGACGACCATTATCGAACAGTGCATCAACGGATTCCTGGAGCATGCGCTTCTCGTTCCGGATAATGATGTCCGGCGCTCGCAATTCCATCAGGCGCTTGAGGCGATTGTTGCGGTTGATCACACGGCGATAGAGATCGTTCAGATCAGACGTCGCAAACCGGCCACCATCAAGCGGCACCAATGGACGCAAATCCGGTGGAATCACGGGGACAATCGTCAGGATCATCCATTCCGGCTTGGCACCGGAAGCGAGAAACGCTTCGACGATTTTGAGGCGTTTGGATGCCTTTTTGAGCTTCAGTTCGGACGTGGCTTCTTTCACATCAATGCGCAATTGTGCGGCATCGGCTTCGAGGTCCATATTCCGCAAAATTTCCCGGATCGCCTCGGCACCGATCATGGCCGTGAATGCGTCTTCGCCATGCGCATCCTGAGCGTCCATATACTCTTCTTCGGACAGGAGCTGCTTTGGCTCAAGCTCGGTCAAGCCGGGCTCAATCACGACATAGCTCTCAAAATAAAGAACGCGCTCAACATCTTTAAGCGCCATATCCAGCAGTGCCGAAATTCTCGACGGCAGAGATTTAAGGAACCAGATGTGCGCAACAGGGGCAGCCAGATCAATGTGCCCCATACGCTCACGCCGGACGCGCGCCAGCGTCACTTCAACGCCGCATTTCTCACAGGTAATACCGCGGTATTTGATCCGCTTATATTTCCCGCAAAGGCACTCATAGTCTTTGACCGGCCCGAAGATGCGGGCACAGAACAGACCATCGCGTTCGGGCTTGAACGTCCGGTAATTGATGGTTTCGGGCTTCTTGATCTCACCCGACGACCAGCTGCGGATCTTCTCCGGGCTGGCAATCGAAATCTTGATCGCCTCAAAGCTCGGAGCCGGGGCGTTAGGATTGAAAATATTTGTTACATCTTGGCGCATGATGTCCGCTCCTTCTGGGTGCGGTT
>CAZXXY010000090.1:0-5473 GCA_964644755.1 uncultured Hyphomonas sp.
CTTCTGCGATCTGGTCGTCAACAATGTCGACACTGATCTCCAATGGGGGAGGAGGGGTTTCATCAACATCTATGATCGTAATCGCTGTGGTTGCAGGATCAGCATCGTCTGCACTCGCCGTAAGCGTTACGGTCTGGTCGCCGTCATCCTCACCATCTGTTGCCGCAGTGACCGACACGATTGCCGTCGTTTCGCCAGCAGCAATTGTGACCGTTTCCGGAAGCGTTGCTTCACCATCATCGCTCGAAGTCAAGGTCACGGTCAGCGCCGAGCCCTCGTCGCCGCCTTGACGCGTAATCGTCAGGTCTGTGCCATCGCCTTCTGCAATTTCGGTGTCTGCTAGCTCAACTGTCAGAACCAGATCTTCTGGTTCCGGCCCGGGCAGCGGATCGCCTGTCGGAACGAGCGCTACATTGTCGATGAGCGAGCCGCGACCATTTCCGCCGCCGCCAATCTCGACGAAGGTGATTGTGTGGTCACCCGCCTCCAGAGCAAGCTCAACTTCCAATACTGTCGCTGTCCCTCGCACTGGTGTCACGGTCTCGATGACGACACCATCAACAATCACCTGGAAGACAGCATCCGCATTGTCATCATTGCGTTGCGCGTGCTGGAGACTAAGCAGGAATATCCCGGCTGCATCATCCGCTACGGTGACAGTCTGTGAGGCGCTACCGTTCTGGTCGGCAGCCAGTTCGAGAACACCATTGCCGATCGTTGCGAGATCCGAATTCGAGTTGATCCCTTCCTGGATCTCCAATTGCCCGATGGGTGAGGTGAACCCTTCAATCTCTTCGAAGAAGCCGAAGCCGTTGCCGTCACTATCCAGCTCAACAGGATTGTTCTCGAAATTACCATTCACGATGAGGCTGTCGCTCGGCAGTACGACGCCACCAACTGGCGTTTGGCTCGGATTGCTCAGGAAGATTGGATCGCTAATCGGGCCAGCCGCCACGAAGTCATCCCCAGCCAACACGTCCGGGACATTATCGGAGACCGGCACAATCACAGCCGCCGTCAGAGCGATCGGTGACGTGGCCTGTTCTGCGAAACTATCAACCGTGTTGCCCGGCGTGATGTTGACATAATCAAAGGCACCGGCAGGCACAGTCGCCGTGCCATCAGCTCCGATAACCACATCAACAGTTTGCAGGTCGAAGATATTGTTGACAGGAAACTCGGGATTGGCAGCCTCAAGTCGTGCTTGCACGAGTTCTCCAATCGTCGTCGTGCCTCCGTCTCCGATTGCGTCGCTATCAACTGGGTTGAACGCCTTTTGCAGGGTCACACGCACTGTATCGCCAGGCGTGCCGGTCACAGTGATCACGGGC
The DNA here is from genome assembly GCA_964644755.1 of uncultured Hyphomonas sp. Taxonomy (GTDB): domain Bacteria; phylum Pseudomonadota; class Alphaproteobacteria; order Caulobacterales; family Hyphomonadaceae; genus CALLCD01. Next base: position 1,332 of record CAZXXY010000090.1, read on the forward strand.
TCATCGCCGCCATAGGTGCCGACATCTCCGGAGTCGAATATGCCATTGCTGTCGCCAGCATCGACCGTCAGGTTGACCGTGGATGGGTCGCGGCCTTCGACCGCTTCGCCGATACCGCCAGCTTGACTATTGTCGCTACCGATAAAGCCGGTTGCTGTCGTGCCATCATCGAACAGGACGGTGAAGCTTGATCCGATAAGTTCTGCGCCACTTACCCCGCCGACATCGAAATTGCCGTCAAAGAAAGTGCCTCCGGCGACGGAGCTTACAGGCAAGCCAGCGATCGAATTTGAATCCTGATCGCCCGAGAAGGTGACAGATTCGCCGTTCGTAAAGCCGCCATCCGTGCCATCAAAGCGAAGCAAGAAGCCGCGGAAACCGCCCGAGACATCTGTGGAACCCACGCCAGTGGTGTTGGCCAGCGGTGCTTCGCCAGGGAAGAGCAGGTTCGGGACCGCGCCATCCAGCAAGAAGGCCCCCGTGCCGCCCGCATCATCAATTTCAAATGGCCGACCGAGGGAATCGCCAGCCGTACCGTCAAAATCAATAACGGATCCGCCCAGCACCGCACCTTGCAGGTCAATGACGACCGCTGCGATTTGTTTGTCACCCGTGTTCGTGAGTTGAAAGGAGCCGGTGCCAAAAGTTGAGTCTTGTACGTCATCCTGACCGTCGAGAATGGTCAGCACAGCTGAGCCAACATCATCTAGATCGTAGACGCCATCATTATCGACATCGGTCAGATCGCCCAAAATCTCTTCGGTTGTCTGAGGGACTTCCACAGGATCAAACTCTACAACCAAAGGCTCCGAGAGTGTGGTAACATTGCCATTCTCTCCGACAATGCCAGCCGCGATATAGTTGATCCCCAGATTGCCGCCTGCCAGTTCTGCTTGAGTTTCCGAGCGGGTGACCGGGATGGTTCCTTCAAACCTGCCTGAGGCATCGAGCTGAACTTCAACGGCATTTGTAAAGGCTTGCGCATTGTTGCCTTGGAACGCTGCCGGGGGGGTACCTGTGCCGCCTGCGCTGACAAAGGCCGTGTCGAGGATGTAGACGATTGCAGTGCCGTTTGCGTTTTCCACACCGGCATCGATAACAATTGGCACATCGCTTTCCCCAACCGTGCGTGGGTCGACCGTTGCGTCCGCAAAGGTGAGCGTCGGCGCAAACTCTGTTTGTCCAGCCTGCACGAAGGCTGTGCCTGTAACGCTTCCATCTGCAGTAATAGCCGAGGTCGCTTCGGTGCCATCATCAAACACAATGGTGACTGTACCACCGAGCAATTCTTGCCCGGCAACTGCGCCCGCGATCGGACCGGATTGAGCTGTGATCGGGTCAATATCAATCGCGAATGATAAGAGATCGCCAACAGCAAACGCGCTATCATTGAAGTCGATTATCAGCTGGTTGCTTCCATTGTCGAAGGGCAGCGCTTCGCTGACGACAAAGTCTGTTTCCTCCAGGCCAATGCTTTGGTCCCCCAATGTGAAGTCTCTATTGGTTGAATCTCCAGCCGAAGGCGTGCCGGTGTCAAACACGGTGTCCGGAATAAGGGTGTCGCTCAGATCAATGATGATTTGGCTGATCCCGACACCATTTTCCGATTGATTGGTAATCTGGATTGAATTGAAGCCGAATGTGCTGGCGCCCAGCAGACTTCCGCCGCCCGCATTGGCCGTAAACAATGCCGCGCCTTCAGTGCCATCGGTTCCAACAGTGATGTCGAATACTGCTGTGGCCGTCTCGCCGGACGTATCTGTCGCGGTAACGTCGACTGCGAATATGCCATCCTCGGTCGGGGTGCCGCTAAAGGCGCCTGTGGCTGCATCGAAGGTGATGCCGAGCGGGAGGCTGGCCGTATCAACAGATATCGTCAGTGCTTCAGAGCCGTCCGCCAGAAGCAGGTCCTCATCGTCAAAGAGTGTGCTTATGTCGGGCAGGCTGAAATCGAGAGCCTCGCCAACCACGCCCGTTTGGTCTGCAATTTCGCCAATGACGGTTGGTGCGTCATTTGTGTTGGTAATGCTCAGCGTAAATGTGTCCGAGGTGGAGCCGTCATCATCAGTTGCCGTGACCACGATTTCCAGTTCACCAATATCACTTTGCAATGGTGTGCCCGAGAAGGTTCCCGTTTCTGCATCAAAGATCAGCCAAGACGGCAAGGGTTGAAGAGGGCCGCCGTCTTCAGCAGGAGCAAGCCCGGCCGTAAAGGTAATCGCGTCTCCATCTGTTTCGGAGAAATTGTCCGATATATCCAGTGTGAACGCTGCATCCTCAGGCGCGGATTGGTTGGCGATCTCGACATCGAGGGCAGGCGCGGTTTCGCCAGCGACCACTTCCCGAATGATGATGCCATTGATCTTTGCGTTCTCGGTAGTCGAGCTAAAGGTAATGTCGAGCACGCCGTCATCACCGGTGGTAAATGTTCCCGGAAGAGACGCTGTGACGGTGCCTGTAATGTCGCCGCCGGTTGTTTCCAGAATATTGAGATCGTCGATAACCTGTTCGCCTTCGATGAATACGTCGAAGACCCGAGGGATTGTGGATGCAGGCGTCAGGAAGTTCTCTGCGAACAAGAGTTCGACTGTATACTGGGCATTGGGGTCAAGGTCTGCTGCAAAAGCCAGATCCTGATTGCCCATGGAATCGAATATTTCGGAATCGAAGACTGCGATGTCAAAGTCTCTACTTCCGTTGGTGAAGGATTGTCCGCCGCTGAAGAATGCAGCTCCGGCCTCAAAGGCAAAACCGAATGGATTGTCTACAGCGTCGGCGGCAATGGCATCACCACCAGCATTGACAGCAAGCACGACATTGCCGGGCAGCTCGTCATCATTGGCGATGCGCACGGTCGCTGTGTTGTCGCCTAATTGTTGCGCATTGTCGCTCAGCCCGGTGATTGAGAAGGTTACCAGTTGATCGAGTTCCACTTCCAGATCCGAAATAATTTCAATAGGCAAATCGGCCCCTGTCGCGCCCGCTTCGAGTGTGATCTGTCCTGTAAAGATCCCATTTTCGAGCGTAGCACCGGCAATGTCGAAGTCCTCTCCGGCAACCGCGCCGCCAAGCACGTCGGCAGCGGCCACCTGGTAGTCAATGGTTACTGTCTCTCCGTCAGGAACAGGCAGCTCCGTATCGATCGTGATGACAGCCACACCGTCACCTTCTTCAACGATCTGGAAATCGTTTTGAATGGAGATGGTTGTGATTTCAGGAGGCGTTCCTGTGCCGTCGATCTGGCGGATGATGATACCGCTAATCTTCGCATTGTCTGCCGATGCGTCAAACGTGATGTCGAGCGTCCCGTCAGCACCGGTCGTAAATGTGCCCGGAACAGACGCGGTGACGATACCATTTATGTCGCCGCCGGTTGCTTCTAGAATGTCGAGATCGTCGATAACTTGCTGGCCCTCGATAGAGACATCAAAGACACGACCACCAATGGCGGCGCCTGGCAGGAAGATTTCTGCAAATAGAAGTTCGACAGTATATTCCGCATTGGGATCAAGGTTAGGTGCGGAGAAGGTCAGAACAGCGTCGCCCGATCCACCAAACACTTCGGTATCGAACACAGTCCCGTCAAAGGCCGGTTGCTGTCCGTTGCCGCCATTATTATCGGCAAAATTGGAGCCGCCCGTAAAGAATCCGCTCTCAACTCCACCTGCTATAAAGTCGATGCCGAACGTGTTTTCAGGGGCGTCTGCAGCAATGGCATCGCCACCAGCATTTACAGCGAGTACGACATCGCCAAGCTGCGCATCGTCATTAACAACACGAACAGTTGCAGAGCTATCGCCAAGCTCTGCATTGTCGCTGACATCAGTGATCGTAAAGGTGAGGAACTCATCGAGTTCTACGTCTTCGTCTGAAATGATTGTAATAGGCAATTGCGCATCTGAAGATCCGCCGGCGATTGAAAGCTGTCCGGTAAAGACCCCATCCGTCAGCGTTGCGCCGTCAATGGTGAAGTCTTCGCCTGCAACGGCAATATCTGAGCTAACTTCGAAGTCAATGACAACCGTCTCCCCGATAGGGACTGTCATATCCGTTGCGATTGAGATGAACGCCTGACCGTCACCTTCTTCAACGATCTGGAATTCATTCTGTATGTTGACGGTTGGTTGAGGTGTTGTATCCGC
>CAZXXY010000090.1:5573-9307 GCA_964644755.1 uncultured Hyphomonas sp.
CGGTGTATCAACGCTGCCAAGACGCGCGATTTCAATGGCGAACGGATTTGGGTTTTCAACACCGTGGATGAACTCCACGTCTAGCACACCATCGCTCACTTCGACGAAGGCCGTCAGCGCGCCGCCCGTATTGTTGCCAAAGAGCAGCACGGGGTCGATGTTGTTAAAGACAGGCGGAACTTCGCCTTCGAGCGTGATGTCAAACACGCGTTGGCCAATTTGGCTCGCGCCCGAAAATCCATTGCCAAGGAAAACAGTCACCTCGTAAAGGCCATCTTCTAGATCGCCAAAACTATATGTCAGCTCATCAGGGCTCCCATTATTGTCTCTATCGAACCGGGCAACATTGAAGATATCGGAAGGCGTTGTGTCTGGTACGGTATCGCCCGGGGTGACACCGTTATTATCGAAGGCATTGGTTTCTCCGGCAACAAAGAATTCGCTCGGATTGGCTTGGGTATCTTCCGCGAAGGCTGGCCCGCCATCTAGTGCGGCGACTTCTGGGCCTCCAATATTGATGCGTTCAATGACCGTCCGCTCGGCATCGCCGGTGGCGATGACGGAAATCTCGTCAAATGCGGCTTGAAACGCTGTTTCTTCGGGCGCATCACCATTGGTGGAGAAGAGGCCGACAGCCAAACCGGTTGCCTGATCTGACACTGTGAAGTCGCCTGTGATCGCGTCAAGCACATTGGTGCCAGCAAGTGAGATTGCATCACCTGTGATATCGGCGGTGCCACCGGCGGCGAGTTGGTAGATAATTGTCGGTGTTGCTGTTTGCGCTTCGACGTCGACTTCAAGCTGAATTGTGATCGTACTTTGATTGACCGATTGTCCGGTGAACAGATCAGGTGCCGCGAGGAAGTTTGATGTGACGATGCCATCATCGTTTTCCAATTCGACAATGAATCCGGGGCCATTATCGGCGGAATCCGTGGCGACAACTTTTAGGAAATTGCTCTGATCGCCCGTGCCGATGAAGCCGCCAATTTCCTGATTGGCATCCTCGGTAAAGCCTGCGCCTGTATTGGTGCCAGGGGTCGTCGGCCCAATGGCTGGATTGAACACAACCCATTCGACGACGAATGTTTCAACATTGGGGGCGATACGAACGCCGGTCTGGAAAAGAAACTCTCCGTCATTCGCGGTGCCTGAGGCTGTACCATTCGACGCGAAATCAACAACGGTTGTGCCGCCACCGGACGCCGTTGCAAATCCGACATTGTCCAGCTGGATATCCTGGCCGGGGCGAGTGGATTCCGAAAGGAGAAATTCGTCAAAATCAGTTTCGCCATTGGTGGCAAGACCGGTAAGGCCACTGGAAATGCCATTGGGGCCTTGCTGGTTTTCATCAAGATTGGAGTCGAAATCGAACACGACTTCTTCGTCAGGGCGTACGAGCACGCTTGTACCATTGAGCGCATCACGGCTGAAAGGATCAACAGTGTTGCTGAGCCCATCATCATCGATATCCGTGTCGCCCGGAAGCAGCAAATCACCTGGAGCCAGGACTGTGATGCTGTTGGAGCCGAGATTGGCGATAAAAATGTTGCCATCTGGGCCAATTGTTACATCAAGAGGAAAGCCTCCGCCGTTGAACAATATCAGCTCACCGCTCTCGCTGACCAAAACATCATCTGCGTCTCCCAAGAGGCCGTTTGGACCAGGATCAAAGATAGGATCCAGACCCGTCCCATCATCATTGACATTGACCAGCGTGACATTGCCATTCTGGGAAACCGCAATCAAAGCACCTTGGAGCGCACCGTCAAAAGCATCCGAGGTGAACTCGGTAATGCCGTTGGTTGATGACCCTATGGTGAGGAGTGCGCTGGAGTCCGGACTAGAGTTTGGCACGAGAATTCCGCTTTCCAGAAGCCGCGCTGCAATCTCTTCCGGCGTTGCATCTTCGAGCCCGGCAAAACGGCTGGGGTCAATGAGGAATCCGTCCTGAATATCCAAACCGTCCGGCACCAGCTCAGACAGGTCAGCCACAAAATTTATGTCCAGGCTGGCATCGGGATTGCCGTCATCGTCAAATACAGTCAGCGACCCATCCTGATTTGAGCGGGTTGGATTAGCGTGTCCCAGAAAACTTCCCTCTGTGACAAGAAACAGGCCGTCGCTATCTGCGAACTCGTTGCCGCCATTGACGATTTGATTTGTCGCCTCACCGTCGACAAAGATTGCAGGACCGCCAAAATTCCCATTTGGCCCATTGTCAAAAGTAAACAACTGACCGCTCTCGGTGAGCACCAAATCGAAAGCGTTACGCAAGCCGTCGGCAAATATGCGAATTGGAGCATCTGCGGTCAGAATGGCCTGATTGAGACCATCATTGCCACCAAAGGGGCCGTTCACATCCAGTCCATCTACTGTTTCCAGCACACCATCATTGGCGCGGTTTGGATCATCCAGTGTCGGCAGATCGTATACGAAGTCACGTGGTGTTCCGCCTTGTCCGCCGTCGGCATCCGTCAGAACCGGCAGCGCGTCGATCGCGACCAGGTCAATTTCCAGAATTGCGCCAGAGAGGGCAAATTCTGCTGTGTTGGAGAAGAACGTGCTCGGAGCTCCATTATTCGTAAAGCCGCCAACAGAGAGGAAGAGCGATGCCCCGTCCGGGCTAATCTGCAGGCCGTTGACCGCGTGGTTCTCTTCGGACCGTGGCAATCCTCGAACAATGTCAACCACGTCCCAGCTGCCATCATCATTGAGCGTTGCGCGTGTAATGGTCCCCGAATTCGTGTCCAGGCCGACTTCGCCATTTGCAGAAATCCTGGGGTCGCTTGAGGAGATGTAGAGGACAGGGTTGTCAGCCGTCCCCGCCACAACGAGGCCGGTCACTTGCCGATTGCCCTCGGCGCTGAGAGATCCATCATCATTGTGGTTTTGTATGCTCTGGACAATGTCCAGTCCGGTCGCCGTCAAAAGCACTTCATGGTCCGTGGCGACATATTCTCCATCGACAAGCTCTACCGTGAACGCATTGATTTCGCCGTTCTGCTCGGAAACATAGAGCCGTCCGTCGGGACCAAACTGCAAAGATGTCGGATTGTTCAAAACAGAACTGCCGCCCACGATACCGCTGAAGTTGCCTACTTGCTGGAAATTAATGCCCATGAATATATGTCCCTCTAGTTTTACGAATTATATCGCTTATTGGTGACAGAGCTTCCCCGCTGTCACCGCTCTTGAAAGTGTAAAAAGTTTCAGCCCGCTTGAAGGCGAGACCAGTTTGAAAATGGATTTGGGAACGGACAAAGCAGCCGCCGGAGCGCACATTTTTCCATGCACTTTGGAGTGGTCGTTCAGGAGAATCCTGAAGTCACTATGATCGTACGAAACGGCATTCTGCCGCTTGTATAATGCCATCTTCCGAGTCCCTTCGGAGAAATCTACAACCCAGTCAAATCACCCTGAGCGTTAAATTGAAATTTTTCCCGATTTTAACTTTTACTGTTATCAATGGAAATTTTGAATGCAAGCACATAATGGCCTCCTAGACGGGATAGGGATTTTGCCTGCCTGTGCTGGCAAGTCTAAACCTGTAATACCTATTCCGATGTGTGATGGAATCACCTCGTAAAAATTCTCCAAATTTATACGTTCGCGAGGGCCTAGTTTCGGGGCCATGGTCGGTTTCGTGGGGATGAGTTATGGTTAATCTGGCTGGAATGCTGATGGCGCGCGACGGGCATTCCCATATCTCCGAGGCTGTGGGCACAGGGCTT
>CAZXXY010000091.1:0-9170 GCA_964644755.1 uncultured Hyphomonas sp.
ACCTTGTTCACTGATCCAGCCATGACATATCTCCGATCTTTAGCTTCCGAATCCAATTCACTTCATATCGCGATCGGCACCATCTGTCCGCCCGCCACTTGGGGTTCTCCACAAGCTTGAGGGGCAATTGCAGTCGTAATCGCGACAAAACGATATGTTCCTATTTTGTTCTTGATGTCAAGCTGGACTCGCGCCACTGATTGCCGTTCAAAGCAGATTGCGTCTAACACTGGCTGGCAGAAGGCCCTGATCTTATGAGCGAGTCTCCAGATATCCGCGTTCGCGGAGCCAAGGAACATAATCTGAAAAATGTCGATATCGACATTCCACGGGGCAAGCTTGTGGTCATGACGGGCCTGTCAGGATCGGGCAAATCTTCCCTCGCTTTTGACACCATCTATGCCGAGGGCCAGCGGCGCTATGTCGAGAGCCTGTCCGCCTATGCCCGCCAGTTTCTCGAACTGATGCAGAAGCCGGATGTCGAATCCATTGAAGGTCTTTCGCCGGCAATCTCGATCGAACAGAAAACCACCAGCAAAAACCCACGCTCGACCGTTGGCACGGTCACCGAGATTTATGACTATATGCGCCTCTTATGGGCCCGCGTCGGCACGCCCTATTCGCCTGCCACCGGCCTGCCCATCGAAAGCCAGACCGTCACCCAGATGGTTGACCGCACAATGGACCTTGAAGAAGGTACACGCCTCTACCTGCTCGCCCCCATCGTGCGCGGACGCAAAGGCGAATACCGCAAAGAATTTGCCGAGCTTCTGAAAAAGGGCTTTCAGCGTATCAAGGTCGATGGCGAGTTTTACGAGCTTGAAGACCCGCCCAAGCTCGACAAGAAATTCAAGCACGATATCGACGTTGTCGTTGACCGGATCGTTATCCGCGATGGTATGCATCAGCGCCTCGCCGAAAGTTTCGAGACGGCTCTGGGGCTGGCCAATGGTCTTGCTGTTGCAGAATACGCCCAGCTTGAAGACGGCGAAACCGAACCCAAGAGACTGATCTACAGCGCGAACTTCGCTTGCCCCGTAAGCGGTTTCACCATCCCCGAAATCGAGCCGCGCCTGTTCTCGTTTAACAACCCGTTCGGCGCCTGCCCGAAATGCGACGGCCTTGGCTCGCAGCTTAAAATCGATCCCGATCTCGTCGTCCCGGATCGTGACCTTGCTTTGCTTGACGGCGCCATCGCTGCGTGGGCAAAGTCGGCCTCGCCCTATCAGACCCAAACCCTGCAAGCGCTCGCCGTCCACTACCGGTTCGATTTGAAAAAGCCGTGGAACAAGCTTTCTGAAAAAGTACAAAACATCGTCCTGTTCGGAACGGGCAAAGACGAAGTTGATTTCATCTATGATGATGGCATGCGCCGCTATGAAGTCACCAAGACATTCGAGGGCGTTATCCCCAATCTCAACCGCCGCTTCCGCGAGACAGACTCAAACTGGATGCGAGAAGAGATTTCAAAATATCAGTCGCGCCAACCCTGCCCGAGCTGCAAAGGCAAGCGCTTGAAGCCGGAGGCTCTCGCCGTAAAAATCGGCGACCTCGATATCTCCGACAGCGCCATCTTCTCGATCAAGGAAGCGGGAGAATGGTTCTCCTCGGCCCATCAGCTTCTCGACAAACAAAAGAATGAAATCGCCGGACGCATCCTCAAGGAGATCAATGACCGTCTGAAATTCCTCAATGATGTTGGCCTCGAATATCTGACCCTTAGCCGCGCCTCTGGCACGCTGTCTGGCGGCGAAAGCCAGCGCATCCGGCTCGCCAGCCAGATCGGTTCGGGCCTGACGGGCGTTCTCTATGTGCTCGACGAGCCCAGCATCGGCCTGCACCAGCGCGACAATGCCCGCCTGCTCGAAACCCTCAAACGCCTGCGCGATCTGGGCAATTCGGTCATCGTCGTCGAGCATGATGAAGATGCCATTCTGCAGGCGGATCACGTGATCGATATGGGCCCAGCTGCGGGGATTCATGGCGGCGAAGTGGTTGCACAGGGCACGGCGAAGCAAGTTGTCAGCAATAAAAAAAGCCTGACCGCCGCCTATCTCAATGGCCGTGAGGAAATTGCCATCCCGCCAAAGCGCCGCCTTTGGAAAAAATCGAAATCAATCGAGCTCAGAGGCGCACGTGGCAACAATCTGCAAGACGTCAATGCCACCATCCCGCTCGGCGTGCTCACCTGCATTACCGGGGTCTCGGGCGGCGGCAAATCTACCCTCATCATCGAGACACTTTACAAAGCGCTCGCCCGCCGGCTCAACAATGCCTCCAAGCCGCCGGCGCCTTATGACAGCCTTGAAGGACTCGAGCATCTCGACAAGGTCATCGACATAGACCAGTCCCCAATCGGCCGGACCCCGCGCTCGAACCCTGCCACCTACACCGGCGCGTTTGGCCCGATCCGTGAATGGTTCACCGGTCTGCCCGAATCCAAGACACGGGGCTACAAGCCCGGGCGGTTCTCCTTCAATGTCAAAGGCGGACGCTGCGAAGCTTGCCAAGGCGACGGCGTGATCAAGATAGAAATGCACTTTCTGCCCGACGTCTATGTCATGTGCGAGCAATGCCAAGGCAAACGCTATAACCGCGAAACGCTCGAAGTGCTGTACAAGGGTAAATCCATTGCCGATGTGCTCGATATGACCGTCGAGGAAGCCGAGAAGTTCTTTCATGCCGTGCCCAGCATTCGCACCAAGATGGAAACACTCAACCGTGTCGGCCTCTCCTATGTCAAAGTCGGCCAGCAGGCGACAACGCTTTCAGGCGGCGAAGCCCAGCGCGTCAAACTCGCCAAAGAACTCTCCAAGCGCGCCACAGGCCGCACACTCTACATTCTTGACGAGCCAACCACCGGCCTGCATTTTCATGATGTCCGCAAGCTGCTCGACGTTTTGCAAGAGCTGGTCGACGCCGGAAACACAGTGGTCGTCATCGAGCATAATCTGGATGTCATCAAGACAGCAGACTGGATTCTCGACCTTGGCCCTGAAGGCGGCACCGGAGGTGGACAACTCGTTGCTGAAGGGACGCCCGAAGCGGTCGCCGCCAACAAAGCCAGTTGGACCGGAAAATACTTGCAAGAGACTTTCCGCCGTCAGGACGAACGCCGCGCTATGGCCAGGAAAACGGTCAAAGCAAAGCCCTCAAGCAAACCTGCCGCAAAGCCGAAACCCAAGGCAAAAGCAAAGCCAAAATCTGCTGCTGCCAAAACTGCTGCGCCCAAGAAAACGGGCAAGCCTCGCAAATCCTCAAAATAGCCGACAGATACAAAAAAGGCCGGACGCATGGCGCATCCGGCCCAATTTATCTAGACGGAATGGACCTAGCGCCAGACGGCTTCTAGAGCGAGGTCTTCGGCTGACATATTGCCATATTCGCGGATTTCATTGCGACCAACCACAAAGTGGTGGACCTCGTCAGGGCCATCAGCCAGACGCAAAGTCCGCTGCCCCGTATACATTGCCGCCAGTGGTGTCCACTGCGACACACCGGTCGCGCCGTGCATCTGGATCGCCTGATCAATAATTTCGCACACGCGCTCGGGCACCATGGCCTTGACCATATGGACCCAATTGCGCGCTTCACGATTGCCAAGAACATCCATGGCCCGCGCGGCTTTCAGGACCATCAAACGCATGGCTTCAATATCAATCCGTGCACGGGATATCACTTCGAAATTCTTGCCAAGCTGGGCGAGAGGTTTGCCAAAAGCTTCCCGGCTGACACCGCGGCGACACATCAGGTCAAGCGCCTTCTCGGCCTGACCAATCGAGCGCATGCAATGGTGAATGCGACCTGGTCCCAAACGAAGCTGCGAGATTTCAAACCCGCGGCCTTCGCCAAGCAGCATATTGGATTCCGGTACGCGGACATCTGTAAAGCGGATATGCATATGGCCGTGCGGGGCATCATCCTGCCCGAACACATTCATCGGTCCAAGAATTTCAACACCGGGCGTGTCGATTGGCACAAGGATTTGAGATTGCTGCTTGTTCGGCGCTGCGTCTGGGCTCGTTTTGACCATAGTGATCATAATCTTGCACCGCGGATCACCAGCTCCCGAGATATAATACTTCTCCCCATTGATGACCCATTCGCCATTTTCGAGAACGGCAGCCATGCTGACATTTTTTGCATCTGAAGAGGCGCGGTGGGGTTCGGTCATTGCAAAGGCTGACCGGATTTTACCTTCAAGCAAAGGCTTCAGCCAGACTTCCTTTTGTTCTGGCGTGCCAACGCGTTCGAGCACTTCCATATTGCCCGTGTCAGGGGCCGAGCAATTCATGGTTTCCGATGCCAGCGCGTTCTTGCCAAGCTCGACGGCAATATAGGCATAGTCGAGATTTTTCAGACCTTCGCCAGTTTCCGCATCCGGCAGGAAGAAGTTCCACAAGCCTTCAGACTTGGCCTTGTCCTTGGCAGCTTCGAGGAGCTCTAATTGGCCCGGCGCATACTGCCAACGATCCTTGCGGTCTTTGCCAAGCTCATGAAACTCGATGGACATCGGGTCCACCACGTCTGCGATAAAGCGCTTTACATGCTCATACAAAGGCACAGCCGTTTCGGACATTCTCAGATCATTTAGCTCGTCATGCGGATTGAAGCCGAAGCCCGACCCACCAGAACTTGAGTGCGTGTCTGCCATAAGAAATTCTCCTGTTTTCGATGATCGGGCCGAGCCTGCGCACAACCTCTAAGTCTTGCGATATAAAATGCGCGCTCTGCGTTGAGAAATCCAGCAGAATTTCACTGCCATATGACGGGATATGGCCGAACCCCAAGCGTCCCCTACGTCATGGAGAACGCCCTTCCCCAACGTCCACCTTTACATGCCTGACCAGGAATTGCGTGAAATCTCGGCATTGCTCTTGGTGATGGTCACATCAATACCGGTCAGGTGCGCCATACCGGACACCCGTTCGAGCTGATCAGGACCATCTGCCGCCAAAAGGTTCACATTCGCGCCAGCAATCTTGGACGCGACGCTCAACCCTTTGGCCCGCTGATGCCCCCAGCCATGCGGGACAGCCACAACCCCGCGCTTGAGTTCCGCGAGCATCTTTAGCGGCAACCGGATCGCGGCCGTCTCCGAGCGAATGTCGACCGCATCTCCCTCGACAAGCCCTAATTCATGGGCATCATCAGGATGCATATAGGCGTGATTGGTTTGCCGTTCGGCCCCACGCGTCAGCTTGTCAATATTCTGGGTCCATGAATTGTGCGTATAATGATGACGACGCGTAATCAGCTTGAACCCCGTACGCTCCTCGGTCAGCGATACGAAAGCCTGCTCCAGCGTATCCGCTTCTTCGAGCATCAGCGGTGTTGCAAGGTTCAGCTTACCATTATCGGTCGTCAGCTTCTCGGCCAGAAAATTGCCCGTATCAGGCCCCTCCAGCTCAACGCCCTCAGGCCGCTTGACCAGAGACTTGAAGGAAGGCTGACCCGTAATCCGCAAGAGCAGACCCAAGAGCAGTTTAATCGGAAGACTCCGCTTACTTTTGCCCAGACTGTTGATCCGTGCCATTGCGCGCATCATGACTTGCGCAATGCCGCTACCAAAAAGCCCCACACCTGATGCGCTCGCCAGATCAGTATAGATCGTGGCCTCATCCCTCGCCTCGCCCGGCGGCGCAACCAGCGCATCGGTTGCGGAAACATATGGCTTCGCCTGCAATCCCAAAAACAGAGGGAATATAAATGGCAGGTCCGCCCGTTCGAGTGGAGACGTTGCCGGCAGCACATAATGCGCCAGACTTGCCGTCTCATTGAGATAGATATCCGTCACCACAAGAAGGTCGAGATCTTCGAACGCTTCGCCGAGCCGTTCGCTATTGGCCATTGTCAGGAGCGGATTGCCACCGGTGACGAACATAGCTCTGATCTGACCTTCGCCCGGTGTCAGAATTTCATCTGCCAAGATCCCACCGGGAAACCCGCCATTGAGCTGCTTGAAGCCACCAATTCTTGACACGGGATCGCGATTAAACATGGCGTTCTTCTTCGCGAAAGCTGCAAAATCGAACACGCCCTTGCCAATCAACATACCGCCTTTCCGGTCGAGATTACCGGTAAGCGCAGTGATGCATTCGGATAGCCAGTGAGCGACCGTCCCGTGCCGTCCCATGCCCAACCCTGTGCCGCTGACAAATCCTGCACCGTCAGCCGCCAGAAAATCTGTGACCATGCCCTTGAGGGTTTCCGCCTGGATGCCAGTCGCCGCTTCGGTGCGTTCGGCAGTCCACGGTTTCACCAACGCGACCAGATCATCATAGCCCGTCATATAGCGCTCGACCAAATCCTGTCGCACGGCTCCGCGCGCAATCACTTCATTGAGGAAAGACGCAAAGAAAAACACATCTGCGTTCGGCTCTATGAACACGTGCTGATCCGAAATCTTCGCCGTTTCCGTCTCGCGTGGGTCTACCACCACGACTTTACCGCCCCGCGCGGAGATGGCCTTGAGACGCCGCACCGGATGGGGGACTTGCAGGAATGTCCATTTCGACACAACCGGATTGGTACCAATAATCACCATATAATTGATATGATCGAGATCGGGAAAAGGCTGCAAAAACGGGAAGCCATACATTTCCGTCGCGCTGGCAAATCGGTTTGCGCAGTCCTGCGTCGCCGACGAATACACATTGTGCGAGCCGATCCCGCGCATAAACCCTTCGGCAAAAATTGGATGCAGAATCGAAAACCCTGCCGCGGTGCCAACATACATTCCAATAGAATGCGGTGACTTGGCTTTAAGCGTTTTCACCTTCGCGCCAATTTCACGGTTTGCCTGTTTCCAGCTGATCGGTTCGAATTTATCGCCTATGCGCTTGAGCGGCGTGGTCAACCGATCAGGCGAGTCATACATGGCGTGCTGGTTCAGCCCTTTCATACAGGCGAAGCCTTCCGTACCAATATGCTCGGAATTGGGCTTGATATCCGTGATTTTTCCGTCAACGAGCTGCATTTCCAGCCCGCAACTCGCTTCACATATCCGACAAAAAGTATGTTTCGTCACGCTCGTCATGCATCATCTCCAGAATCTCGCCAATCATGGCCGAAATGCGGTTCGAAATCACCCCAAATCTTACAAAAGTGATCTGGAATGTCGGAGCGTTAACTGCACCTTTCCGTTTTGTAACGCATTTGTTCATTGGCGCTTGAACAAAACGCCGCAAAAATAGCGTCCATAGAAGTCTGGAGTCCCGTTTTGACCCTTTTTCGTGTTCTTTTCGTCTTTGTCATCAGTAGCCTGTTTGCTCTCGGGGCTTGGGCCGCTCCCATCGACTATGACCGCTTGCGTGACCGTTTCGAGCTGTTGTCCGAAAAGCCGGAAATGGTCGGGCTTGCCGTCGCTATCGTTGAGGACGGGAACATCACATTTGCCGAAGGGTTTGGCGAAACCCATATTGATGGCCTTCCCGTAACCGTCAATACAGTGTTCCGGTGGGCCTCGCTCTCAAAAGGGGTCGCCGGAACGGTAACAGGGCAATTGGCCTATGATGGCCAGCTTTCATTCGATGACACAATCGCCAGCTATGACACATCGTTGAAACTCCCGGGCCGTGCCGAGCGCCGCGCCAGCATTGGCCAAGCTCTCTCTCACCAGCTCGGCATTGTCTCGAACGCCTATGACCTCCGTCTCGAAGATGGCTGGGAAGCTGACAATATCCGGCGCAGCTTGGGGTCACTTAGAGCCATTTGCGCCATTGGCGAATGCCATTCCTATCAGAACGTCGCATTTGATGTCGTCTCCGAAATCGTGGAAGATACGACACAGGCAACTTATAGCGACATTGTCACCTCCCAAATCTTCAACCCGCTGGGTATGACCCGCGCCAGCCTTGATCGCGCAGGCTTGAAAGTGAGCGGAGACTGGGCACGCCCCTATAGAAGCAGACGTGGACGGACCCGCCCAACGCTTCAAACCGTTAATGACAGCTATTACAATGTGCCCGCAGCAGGCGGCGTTAATTCGTCCATTCTTGATCTTGCTGAATACATGCGCGCGCAAATGGGCTTACGGCCAGATGTCGTCTCTCAGGAAACCCTCGACATAATACACGCGCCCCGTATCCAGACCCTGCGCGAGCAACGGTCGCAAAATCGCCGCTATGGCGGGCGTCTCAAGCAAGCGAGCTATGGCTATGGCTGGCGGGTCTATGACTATGACGGCACGCATCGTGTGATCGGGCATCGCGGGGCTGTGCGGGGCTATCGCGCCATGATCCTGTTTGATCCGGAGTTGAATACCGGTGTTGTCGCCATGTGGAACTCCAGCTCACGCAAGCCTGTCGGCATTCAGCTAGAAGTTATGGATATGGTCTACGGCCTACCGCAAAAAGACTGGATCGGGCTTGAAAACGGAGCCCGCGCCTCCTCACGCGCTGCGCGGTAGGGGTTTCCCCGGCAAGCCAATTTTGTACACGCCCTTGAAATTGTCAGGGTTCTCGATCGGTCGCCCTTTGCGATAGATCACCACATGTCCGGACTTCATCAAACGCACGGCCTCGGCCCGCACATCCTTGAGCACCGCCTGCCAGCGTCCTTCGCTAACCGCCTGCGCCACATGAGTAGGTGATACGACACCACCCACTCCTTTTTCGGCAACCATTTCCAAAATAGCTTCCTTAACCGGATTGGGGTTCGGCTTCTTCTTTTTTGCTGGCCCGCTATTGGCGTCCTGCTCTTGGTCTGTCTCTGGCTCGCTCATATCGCGGTCACTTTCAAAAATTACAGCTCAGCCCTTACGCCTCAATCGCCGCATAAACAAGCTGCTGGAACTGTGTCCGGATCGGATAAGTCGAGCTCGGGACCAATTGGGTCATCTGGATGCCGATGATCTGTTCGACCGGATCAATCCAGAAATAGGTAGACGCCAGACCGCCCCAGGCAAACATACCCTCTGATGCTGGTTGTCCAAACGCCACCAGATCGGTCAACACGCTGCCGAGTAGACAAAACCCGTTTCCGTGCATACGCCCTTCGGCGAAGGTCTTGTCGCCCATGCCGAGAATGGTCTGATTGTCCGGCAGATGGTTGGCCGTCATGAACTCGATCGTTTTCGGGCTAAGCAGACGGGCACCATCCAGCTCCCCGCCGCCCAGCAGCATCAGGCAGAAGCGGTGATAATCGTGCAGTGTTGAGACCAGCCCGCC
>CAZXXY010000092.1:0-9117 GCA_964644755.1 uncultured Hyphomonas sp.
TCTTGATCGAGATTTGCGGGGATGGTTTCTTTAGCGAATTGGTCGGTCATTTAGTTAACAAACTTATTTTCTATTATGTCCGTAATTATACCTCAAAAACGACACGCCTAGTAAAAGATGTAAACGCTAGTCGATAGAGAAAACCCCTTAGCACCGCGGCCTTTATCTAGATTAAATAACATATGCGTAGTCACTACGGTCCCGTTAACTGAAAAAGAAAAAACCTAATCTCTTTGAGAGTTTGACTAAATATCTTTACCACAAGTTATTAAATTCAAAAAAAAAACCAGGCCATATTCCTCTCTAAACAACAACTACCAATAAGCTCTTCTAGTAAATGAAAACATATGTCACTTCTTAGCGTTATATCTGTAGGACACAGACAACATTGTTGACTAGTAAGTGCTAGTTCAACTTATTAATACGACCCATGCCTCAAACCCTTTAGTTTATCTTGCATACCTACCCCCTCGATCTAAAAGTGTGTCCGTTCAGTTATTCAAGAAGCTGATGACTTGCAATATTTATAAACAAAAGGCTTTATTGCTAAAATAAATTTTCCCGAGCGGGAAAGTACTTTTTTCGGACCCATTCATTCGATTCGCTAAATTCAACATCATATTTTTCTTGCAGGCTTTCTGACATAACGTATTTCGGGCCTCGGAGAAAAAGTGGGATACACCTAGCAATAAACTCCCTAATAAAATTCGGGCGGTTAAATAAATAAGCCGGCAGGGTTCGATTAACACCCCGCAACACCTTTATCGCTTTTATAGACAAACCCTCGTTTTGGTTATTTGGCATCCTAAGTTTTTGGTTTACTGCAAGCCCCACCACATTAAGAATATCTAGAATAATAGACTCATTTGGAAATTCACTTTTTTGAAAAAGCTTGGGTATTACAGCTTGCTCTCCAAATACATATCCAAAATTTTCAATGGTGCGCTTATGATTACATACGTTGTTCCAGTAAGGGTCGGAGGGTAGCGGTGGACTTTCAATGATTGCGCCTGCTCTTACACTTGTAGAATAAAGAGAACTAGCTAAGTCGGCTGGACTCCGAAGATAGACAATAACCGATATATCGGTGATCCCCAGGCCATAAAGAATATCTTTAAGGCGTTGAATTTCTGACACTTTGGTCAACCTGGATTGAAAGTGCTCTGAAGAAAAAATAATAAAATCCGGCTCGTTCCGAGCACTACCAATCTCATCCTTCACTCGCTTGATAATATTCTGCTGTAATTCTTGTAGGGCTTCGTTTGTTTGGATTTTGTGTCGTCGAGTAAAATCATCCCTCCTAGCCAACTCATAGGCGGCCACCGGGAATGCTCGGTTATTAATTTTCCCCGTAGACTGAGAATAAAGGCAACCTTTGGTTCTAAGATATTTTCTATTGAGGTGAAAAAATTTTTGGATCGTGGTGGTCGCAGTTTTTTCAGTTCCAATGTGTAAAAAACATTTCATACTAGATGTCTAAAAATAAATATTATTGAACTTTTTCTTTTTACAAATTGAGTTAGTAAATTTAACTTAATAAAAGTAATTACATTTCAATATTTTCAAAAAACACCCGCTGCTGCAAAACTCGGCTCAACGAGCGGCTAAGCTCTCCAGCATACAAAAAAGCAAACCTGATACTGAAAACCAATATGAGTGCTGGCAAGCCTACGAGATGGTTTTTCGTTTCATCACCGGGAGACATAAACATAAATAAAAACATCATCGATACAAGAGCTAGACCCGCAAAAAACTGAGCATAAGTCACACTATTTCTTGCATATTTAAATGTTTCTGCGCCTAAAGCGACAAAGCTGGATATATCGTCATTAGTGCTCAATATTTTTTTCCGGCTTTGAACCATTTCTTGGCGAACATGCACTTCTTTACGACCCTTGATCACAATGATTACTATTATAAAGGGGAGCAGAATTAGAACTAGCAAGCCTGCATAGATATTTAAATAAAAGATCCCAGCTATCAAGAAAAAATAGAAAACTATAATTTCACTCGTTTTAATTATTCCGTCGAACCCTATTGGAAAATGATCTAAACAAATATGTAGATTCAATTTTTCATTTGATGTTATGGGTGCCACCACTAATGATCGCATTAGCCGAGTGCGCATAGATAAAAACAAGTGCGAATAGACTTTGTTTAGCAAAAACTGAACGACTATTAAAGCGAATAGAGTCCCCACCAAAAAATATATCACAAAGAATAAATTAAACCGCACAACATCTAAATCAAACCCACTTTCGATAAACAAATCGAGAAGATAACGAACGGATTCAGGTTGGATCACACTTAAAAACACTTTAAACGTAAGCACAAAGACGATTACCGATATCGACCTAACCAATACCCCAGTAGTTATAAGCAAAAACGATCTAAGCGGTTCTAGAGGTAGCAACCTCAAATAAAAACCAAGAATGCCAAGCAACCCTTCAAATTCATATCCAAAAAAACGTTTTAAAATAGAGCTCATCAGCTTTAGACTTGCGTTGAAATCTCTCTCAGTTCATTCAACTTTTTATCAAAACTGGGTATCCCTATAATTCTTTCTAAAAACAGCTTCTCAAAATATTTGTATAATTTGATATCAAGGGCATTGTTTAATAACAATTTCTCGAACAACTCGTCTCCTAAATCTGATTGCAATTGTCTTATCTCTAGCTCTTTCTTATTGTGAGTACTGCTGCCAACGTTTTGTCTTTTATAAGAAAAATCGACATCAATTTCGTATTGTTTAAGATGGTTAGCAAAAATCAAAGCGCTCTCATCGAACTTTTCCACCAACCCGACCAATTGATTTTCATTCACAAACTCAATTGCGCTTTCTAGATGTCCCTCACTTAACACAACTTTGATCGGCATGCTATTTCTAGTTAAGTATCGAACATGCATATTTTTTATGGTCGGCGGCACTTCAGGCAGCATCCGCCAAGCCACATAATCCTTAAAAGACTTGTCCTTAGCATTGATTGCACCAAGTGTGTTCGCTTGTTGTTTTTTCTCAAATTCATATGCTGAACGAACTCGCAAAAGAGGGTCTCTCAACATAACAATAGTATGAAGTGTTAAATCATCTATAGGTGACAGCGGAAGAGGCATAGAATGAGAAGAAACCGCTTTTAGCATTGGATTTAATTCCAATAAACTCTTTAAATAAGTTGGTTCTTTAAGCATTCTTTGATCCTCTCTATTTTCATTAAAATGAGCACCAAAATTTTTCCGTAAAATCCAATCTATTGTCGTACCAGCATTTTTGAAAATATGAGCATGAGCGATAATATTTCTTTTATTCATACTTCAAAAAACCTTCTATCTACACTCAAAACTTTTAACTTTATATAAAAATACAATTCATTACCTCTCATGAATAAGCAAATAAGGATGAATTTCAACCCAGCACTCAATCACTCAAGATGGTTGAGTATTGTACTCATTTGAATCAAACTAAACCTTAGTTTTGCTTCTATTAATTGACTTGATTAACGCTTATTCTCATCATTCAATTTAAGTTAAAGATACAAAATATGGGGCTATACTATTATAGCCTTTCCATTTAGTCATTGTTTCGTTAAGCTCAAATGATGATAAAAAAGTGAATGCCCAACGGCATTCTTTAAAATAATTAGGTTAAGATAAAAAGTTATTGATGAGTTTAAAGTTAAATGACATGACACATAGTAAAATCATATTTGCCTTGCTTTTAAACATTTATATCTCGGTAATATTTACTGCGAGCGCATCACAAAGCAATCCCGACTGGCGAATTGTTGAAAATCGAAATGCCTTTGATGATTCACTTGTTTCATTAACGGCTGTAAGAGCTGCTGAAAATAAATCAGGCGGGTGGCTCTCATTATCTTGTCAATTAAAACCCCAAAAATTTGTTATTAATATAATTTCGGGAGAAATGGGATTCAGAAAAAGCGACAACTCACAAGATACAAATAATTTTCGCTATAAAATAGACGATGCTGAAGCAAAGGTGATAACTGTAGAGCAAATTGTAGACGGAGCGATAACTTCAAACAATCTCAATTTGATACTTCTTAAGGATATATTAAAAGGTGGAAAGTCACTCACAACGCAGCATATCTTAACTGGCTCGGAAAATAGTTTTGTAGAAAGGTTTGATTTAGCTGGCGCAAAAGAAACAGTAACAAAAATCACCGAGAGTTGTGAAAAGAAAACGACAGACCAAAACTAAATTGAGCTAGATTAAGTTTAAAATAGACAAGCTATGAAATGACCAAGTTAACTGTACAACATTAACTCTATGCTAATGAACTTAATGTTAATTTGCTAATCGATTTAAAAGTTCTTGAAAAGTTGTCTTTTCGCACTACTGTCTATAACAACAAAACTCGTTTTCTCACCTCGCTGAAATATTTTCTATTTTTTCGCTACTAAAATAATACGAGACATATTTTCTTCTAGCATTTTTGGAGAAACACGCAACAATTCTTTGACATCACTAAAGCCTAAAATAGTAAGATACTTGACCAGAACACTCGTGCTCAATGCCCAAAAGTTAGTAGGGTCATTATTTTGCATGTGCATAAAATAACATATATTTTGGTCGTTTGGATCGTCATAAACCTGTGTCTCAAGAGCTAGATAACCTCCCTTCTTCAGGTTTTTAAAAGTGGTTTGGAGTGACAACAATGGATTCGGCAAATGATACAAAGTGCCGAAATGCAATACGACATCATAGTGGCTTTCTTTGCAAAAGACTTCCGCGTCCCCAATCACGTATTGTCCTTGAATATCTGCAATTTCGGAAAGAAGGCTTGAGACCTCAATATGTCTAGGAGAGACATCTATACCAGTTGGTTTCATACCATATTTTGTCGCAAAATAGATAGAGTTATGCCCTGAATTACACCCAATATCCAGCACATTTCCACCTCGCATCTGATCAAACGGTATAGAGTCTTCGACGATTTTAGATTTTTGAACGGTATTTTTAGCGAATGGAGTTCTTTGTTCAAAATCTGAGGTTTTAACGCCATTACTAAAGACAACTTCGTGCCCCCATGGCTCGTACTTAGCTAATTTTGTTGAGAGTTCCTCAACATCCATATCAGTTTTCAATCTAAGGCCATAGTTATTCACAAATTTCTCCGTTATCTCTCTATAAAGTAAGGAATATTAAATTTAGCTGGTTTTGAAACAATCGATAATCTTCGCCACAGATCTACTTACGAGCTGTGTATTTTTATGCGAAGAATTATAGCATCTAATTCTCTATTGTAACCAAGAACACAAACTCTTACTCTAGACCGTATGCACGCGAATACACGATCTAAAAAATATGTTTGAAGCTCGTTAGGAAAAATTTAAAAGACAAATTAAATTTGATTGGAAAGGCGTTATAACACTCTTCATCACTAAAGCAATTTGAGTATTTGATGATGGTGCAAAGAGGCACAATTCGACCATGAGTATTCATTTAAAATTGATAAATAGTTCTTCTTTGGACCAGTTGTAATTTTATCGAACCTCTCTAAGGCATTTGCAATATCTCCTATCGCATTTGGGTTAAACCAAATATCGGAATCTGGAAAAAGCTCTTGGAAAACATCTATATCTGAAATACATAAAAATAGACCAGCTACTTGCGCTTCGCGCAAAGGTAGGCCATATCCTTCATCTAGGGAGGCAGAAACATAACCACGAGACGAATAGTATAAGCGGGTTAGCTCCTCGTCATTAACCTCGGTTAATATTCTAATTCGGTCTCTATACTTTGAGTCCTTCCAAATATCAAAGATTGGTTCAAATTTCCAACCTCTGGCTCCGACAATAACCAAATCGCATTGTCCATTTCGACTTGCATATAAATCAAATGCTTGTATCAGTGCAACATAGTTCTTACGAGGCTCCAATGTTCCCACTGACAGATACACATTGTCGACAGAAGAACTGTCGTACATACCTAAATTTTGTTCTACTCCATGGGGAATCGTTACACATTTAGAAGCTTGGCATGGGTAGAGTTTTGTAAGGCGGCGCTTCGTAGTATCACTGACACAAACTATAGTATTTGATCGCCTGATTGCTCTCGGCATTAGAATGCGCTCAGATAAGTATTTAAGCAAAGGCATAGTATCAGGGCATGTCACCCAAATTAAATCATGTATTGTCAATAAACACTTTACCTTTTTGGAAATCCCCCATGGTAAATGATGGCGTGGCGACCAAAAAATGTCAGGGGAATCTATCTTAAGCCATATATAAACGTAAAAATACCAAGATATTTTAGCCAACACTCCTCGACGACCGACAGACCTCATCTTAATCCTACTGCAATCTTTTAGATTAGTGTTGCGGATTGGAAGGTCTGAGTACAATATAAGTTGATAGTGCCCTTCTTGCCGAATAACCTCTTTAAGAACCATCTCGAGATACGTACCAATTCCCGTGTTGCTTCTGCAAAGAGGTCTAGCATCTACAACGACTGTTACCGTATTCGACATCTAAGTTTAGTTAAAACAAATTTTCATCAACATTTGCTCATTGTAGACTGCCGTCTATATATCAAATAGAAATGGTTCGTCTATTTTGCGATACAATAAATTTAACCTACTACCTACTACCTACTAAAGCTCTCAAAGAACAAATTTATGTAAATCTGACTATTTGAAGCAATTTTGGCGAGAATCAATCAATATTTCAAACATAAAAATGCTGTATAATAAATAAACTCTTCTCCCACAATGAAACTAACCTATACTTTTTGCGCCACATTTACATCTTGCGTATAGTCAGTCCTCACGTTACGCACATTCAGACTGGGTTGCCAATTCGACTGAGTCCAAGTTTTCGGTAAAAAAGTTATCCCATACCCTTCCCATCGTTTAGTATGGCCGTAAACAAATTCATGGTTTTCTAAACGAGCCGGAATATCATCAAAGTCATTAAATATACTTCCTAACCACTGACGCTTAGCTTCCTCCTTGCCCCATAAAACATAATGCCGATGGGAAAGAGTAGTTCCTAGAAAAATTCCGCCCGGCTTTAGAACTCTAGAAACTTCACTGATCATCTCGTTGTGAAGCTTTTCATCTAAATGGCTTAATACTGAATTAGCTAAAACAACCGAGAATGAGTTGTCTTCAAATGGGAGAGGTTTGCCTGTTTCAATCAATTTCCAGGTTACATCCGGAAGACACTCCATTCCAGCTTTCACGACTTTTTCTTCTACGTCAACCGCGGAAATATTACACGGCAGGATATCCCTCATCATTAGGCGTGTAATTCGGCCCCATCCAGCCCCCAAATCCAACGCGGTTAGAGGTCCCACATTTTTCTCTAAATCATAATTATTAATCTCTTCAGAGAATATTTTGTACATTCTCCAAGCAGCTTCCATAGTGTGTCTCCCAGAAGCATTATTAGTTATTTTTTGGATACTCTCTGGTGGAAATGGAGGGAGATCGATCTTATTAGGACGACCTTCGACATGATCCATCCATGCCTTATGCCATTCGTCCATAGAGTACTTATTATATGTGTTTTTTGACATAGTCGTTTTTTTAGTTTGTTTTGGTGAAATTATAGCCACTATCTTACCTTAGGCAAAATACATTAATTTTGGTGAAATTTTTTATGGATATCAGACTTCTAGGAGGGTGCGGACTCAAGGTTACGAATCAATTTAATGCCTAGTCAATTAGGCTACTTTAATCCTTGTAAGCTCCAGATTGATACAAAGACACATCAGCATTAGTTGTCACTAGCTAAATATATTAAAGTTTTACTTATTGTTGGTGGCACCGCAGAGATAACTAAACTTACATCAACGTGTCTAACCCGATGAATTAACTAGAAAAATAACAAAAAAAGCTCGCTAGCAAAATAACTAGCGAGCTTTTGAGATTTTTCGCTATACTTCTTACTGAAGTCTAATACGGTCAATATCAAAAAATGCTGCGTTATTAGCTCGACAATTACCTGAAAATCTAACAGGTATTTCAGCAGCACGAGCTGTTAGCGCAGTTGCTAAAATTTCACTGTAACCTTCCACATTAGGATTGATTTGCACAAAGAATGCACTTGGACAGCCAGCAGCTCCCCAACCGCCACCATCAGCGTCAATAATCAAAACGTTGCCGTTATCGATCACATCAAGTTGGCCGATCATTTCACCAACCGCTGTGAAATTAGTACTAAGTTGAGCTTGAGCACTACCTGTAAAAGTAATAACAGCGATTGCCATCAATATTTTAGTTAATTTCATTATTTTTAAGTCCTCTAAAAATGTGGTCACCTATTTGCATTCTGCGTCATAATACCTTACTTGGCAATCCCGATGCAATCCTAATTTGTATGATTTAGAGAGTCTTTACTTTAGTTAGTTTTAATTCAATTTACACAACAAATAACTCCGCTAGACTTGAGTTTTTTCTTTATATCAAGAAGAGTTAGAATTAAACTGCTTTCGAACCGAAATTGTTTAATTAAATACTTGGAAATGAGAAAGCAAGAACTAGGCTGGTATTTGCAATATATAGATTCCATTAGTGGTGGGTGTGGCTAAGAATTTTGGAATTGTTTAGAGACAATTCAAGAAGCATAAAAATTCAATGGCGTAGCAGATAACCCTATAAGAAGAGACTATTATTTTTCAAACGGTTTTTTATAGAACTAACTCTTACTTGCAATATAAAGCAAAGTCATGGGGCGATTAAATTTTACTGATCAGCTAGTTATACCAATCCATTGCTATACGAAGAAACAAACGTTCCGTGCCCTACACCACCAATTGCTATTTCAGTTAATTAGCCTATGAAAGTTCTACATATTTGTAAAGTTTTTCTTCCACCTAAAGGAGGGGTCCAAGTAGTAGTGGATTGGTTAGTAAAAGGACTTTCTGAAAATGGAGTCACATCAGAAGTTTTCACTACTTACAAAAAAAATGAAATTTTTAATGAACGTGAATTCTCTCATGTGAAAAGATATAAGTCATGGGTCGAAATTTTGAGCATGCCCATTGCACCTCGTCTCATTTTTGCAATCAAGAATAACCTAAAACATTATGATCTTGCTTGTGTAAATGCTCTCGAAGAGTAATAACATGGTCCATTCCTCCTATTTCTAGAA
>CAZXXY010000093.1:0-9017 GCA_964644755.1 uncultured Hyphomonas sp.
ATATCAATTGCGACTGCGATGATCTGTCTGGATCAATGATCGGCAATTTTGTCCGGTTGCAGGAGGGGGTGTCAAATTAGGCCATGCCCTCTGCGATCAGTTCATAGCTGCGAATACGCGCCTTTGTCGTATCGGCGATGGACAGGATAAACAGTTCATCGGCTTGG
The DNA here is from genome assembly GCA_964644755.1 of uncultured Hyphomonas sp. GTDB lineage: Bacteria > Pseudomonadota > Alphaproteobacteria > Caulobacterales > Hyphomonadaceae > CALLCD01. Next base: position 168 of record CAZXXY010000093.1, read on the forward strand.
GCGGAGGCGCTAGTGCTCTTGAGTTGTTCACAGACTGTGGATAAGTCGCCAACAATCGCGCGGTTCTGGGTTGCAGCCAGCATTTCAGGCGCTGCCTTGGCGAGCGTTTCAACAGCTTTGTCCACAGGTTGAAAGGCGCCGCCCTGACGGAAGCCAAGCCCTAGCGCCCATGCGCGTAATGTGCTTGCGCTGCGTTCTGCTTCGGCGGCGGTCTCTGCAGCCAAGGCAACAAGCCCCAAGGCGGCGTGAGGCAGGGCGGCGAAAGGTGACGGCCGGAATGCGTCCCGATAGGCCGCTATGGCAGCGGGGGCGCCGCCCGGAGACAGGAAATCTGCAAAGGCAAGTTTAAGCCCCATACCGCCGGCAAATGCAGCTGATTGCGGGCTGGACGAAAGCATCCAGACATCAGGGCGCGTGCCGCGGGGATTGGCGAAAATGCCGGAGGCGGGGTGAGTGGGTGCAATGTCTTGCTCGCCGCTCGTGTCAAGCAACCATCCAAGCAGCAGGTTGAGCATTTGCGGGAACTCATTGGCGCCAGGACCAAGCAGGGCAGCCGAGGCGCGCGGATCTGCTCCCGTGGCGCGGCCCAGACCCAGCTCTATCCGGCCTGGGTGGAGTGTCGACAAGACGGCAAATTGTTCAGCGACTTTTAGCGGGGAATAGTTCGGCAACATCACGCCGCCAGAGCCGATTTTGAGATGCTTGGTGCGGCTTGCCAGATCGGCAATGAGAATTTCGGGAGCTGTGCCTGCAAAGCTTGGCGAATTGTGATGCTCCTGAACCCAGAACGCGCGATAGCCAAGCGTGTCGGCGGCTTCGGCCAAAGCGCGGGTTTCGTCAAAAGCGTCGCGTGCTGTGCGGCCTTCGAACATGGGACTTGGATCAAGAACTGAGAGAAGAGGCTTGGTCATGACCGGCTAATATCACGGGAACGTCATTCCCTCTATGCGGGGCTCTGGCGATAAGGCTATGCTTCAGAAAAAGGATCACGCGATGACAGATATCAAGCTTTATGGATATGCAACCAGTCCCTATGTGCGCAAGGTTGGCTGTTTTCTCTATTACAAACAGCTTGACTTCGAGTTCGTTCCGGTGAGCCCGCTCAATGCAGCCGAAGTATTGGAGTTTAGCGGCGGCACGAGTGTGCCTGTGCTGGTCATCGATGGTGAGGCGCGTCGCGATTCCAGCCCGCTGGGGCATTGGCTCGACGAGCGGTTCCCCGAACGTCCGCTGTGTCCGGCAGAGCATAGCGACAAGATTCGGAGTATTGATGACTGGGTAAGCAACACGTTTCTGATGTCGATTTTTCGAGGCGCAATCGATGGCGAAGTGAACTTGCAATACCGGTATCGCTTCTGGCGATTGGCGGCGCTGGTGTCGGCACATACGCCAATGCCCGAACAGGTGCGTCATTTATGGCCGGACTTTGTCGCCAATGCCCCGTTTATCAAAGCGATGGGCGAGCATATGGATTTGACCGAGTCAGCACATGATATGACCATGCGGATCGGTATGGAACTGGCAGCACATATTGGGGATGGGCCTTATATGGGTGGGCTCGGTCAGCCGACAATGCTGGATTTGGCAGTATTTCCGCAATTGGTATTCGGCGTGATGTTTGGTCTGGAAGATCAACTCAGTGCCGCGCGGCATCCGGTGCTGCGGGGCTGGATTGAGCGGATGTGCGAGCATTTACCCGCGAATCCGACGCTTGTTGCAGATGCGATGCAAGTGATTTCGATCAAGGATGCATTGGCGCAACTGGACGCAAAATAGTTGATCTGGGCACTTGCCCCAAGGGCGTGGTGCTGGTCAGGGTAGCAAAGCTCGGATAGGTCTGAGATATTAGCTGGGTAATTGGGAGAGTTAGATGACACGAATTGGATTTATGGGGCTGGTCATGACGGCGTTGTTGGGCGCATGTGGTGCTGCCGAAAGCGGCGTCGAGCAGGCCGCTGAGAGCTCGGCGTCATCGACGTTTGCACAGACCGCTCCGGGCGGAAAACTTCCAAGCGTGGCACGGCCCCTATCCTATGATGTCGCTATGAAGGTTGATCCGCGAGAAGAGAGCTTTCGCGGAATTGTCACGATCGAGGTTTGGCTCAACGAAGCGGCTGATGAGTTATGGCTCCACGGGGATGATCTGCGCGTGCAGGCTGTCAGCGTCGAAGGAGAAGATGCAACCTATGAAGAGGTATTGCCAACCGGCGTCTCGCGAATCGGGTTTGCCAAGACCTATCCGGCAGGTCAGATTACGGTGACCATCGCTTATGATGCCGACTTTGATGTGAATTTGGCGGGCCTGTTCCGGGTTGAAGAGCAGGGCGAGGCTTATGCCTTGGCAAAATCGGAATCGATTCAAGCCCGCCGTTTCCTGCCGAGCTTTGATGAGCCCGGCCTGAAGGCACCGTTTGATATTGCTCTGGTCGTGCCTGAAGGGGATGTGGCAATCTCAAATACGCCGGTCATTTCCCGCAAACCGGCGGAAGAGGCAGGGTTTGAAGAAGTCCGCTTTGCGACGACGCGGCCGCTATCGACCTATTTGCTATCCGTCGCCGTCGGGCCTTTTGACGTTGTTGAATATCCCGACATTCCGGCAAATGCTATCCGCGATACACCGCTGCCGCTCAGAGGGTTTGCCCGTAAAGGGCGCGGCGAGGATTTGACCCAGGCGCTCGATATTACCGCCGAGATGCTTCGTGTTTTCGAAGAAGCGGTCGCATTGCCGTATCCCTACCAGAAACTCGATATTGTTGCCGCGCCGCAATGGCCGAGCGGGGCAACCGAACTGGCGGGGGCGATTACATATCGCGAGTCACGGATCTTGCTGGACGAGAATTCGGGGCCGGCCGCTTATCGTTCTATGTTGGGTATCCACTCGCATGAGATTGCGCACATGTGGTTCGGCAATCTTGTGACCCCGCCATGGTGGGATGATTTGTGGCTCAAGGAAGCTTTTGCAACATGGGGCACTCCGCTGGCTCTGTCTGCGCTTGAGCCGGACAATGGTCACGAGATTGACGCAACATCGCGCGCGATCGGCACGATGGGACTTGATAGTCTTGTGTCCACCCGGGCAGTTCGCGAACCGATTGGCCGCAACGAAGATATTCGCAACGCCTATGACGGGATCACTTACTCTAAAGGCATGGCGGTCATCGCTATGGCCGACACTTATTTTGGCGCGGATGTGTTCCGGCCTGCGCTCGGACAATATTTGGAAAAGTTTGTTGATAGCGATGCTGACAGTCCGGACTTTTACGCGGTGATTGGCGAAGTGACGAACGAGCCGGCTATGACCGAGGTGTTCCGCAGCTTTATCGAACAGAAAGGTGTTCCGCTGGTGAGTGTCGAGGCGTCCGGAACGGCAGGCGCTCAATCGATCACTCTGGGTCAAAGCCGCTATCGGCCACTCGGCTCCAAGATCGAGGCGGGCACGCGCTGGGCGGTCCCGGTCTGTGTGAAGATCGGTCGGGCTGGACAGGCCAGTGAACGGGTCTGCGATATCATGCGCGGCGAAAACATGACCATAGACCTAGATGGTGACCACACTTTCATCATGCCGAATGCTGAAGGCGCGGGATATTATCGCTGGAACCTGCCTCCGGACGGGTGGAGCGATTTGATCGATCATTTTGAAGTTCTCACCGAACGCGAAGCGCTGTCCGCGATTGATAGCGTGGTTGCTGCATTCGAAGCCGGAGAAGGCGACGCGGCCTCTATGCTGGCGATACTTGAAGCCGCAGCGAAACATGATCGCTGGCAGGTCGCGGTTGCTCCAATGGCCGCATTGGAACGCTATGCCCGATTGATTGAGCAGGCTGATGGCGGGTCTGCATTTCGAGAATTCGCAGGAGCGCTGTACAGAGACCGGTTCGACAGTCTTTCCAATGCAAGAGATGATGAGGATAAAGTCATCCGGGCGAGGATTGAACGGTTTCTGGCGATTGTGGCCGAAGACAAATCGGTTCGCGCCGGATTGCTGTCCGATGCACGCAGATTTATCGGATATGATGGAGATCCTGAGGCGGATGCGCTTGCCACTGATAGGTATGCTTCGGCATTGACAGTTGGTGTGCAGGATGGCGGAGAGGCTTTCTTTGACAAGCTATTGTCGGCTTATTCGGAGATTGACGATCCGGTGTTTGCGGGCGTGGTGCCAACCGCTTTGGCGGCGACCCGCGATCAGGCGCTTGGTGAGCGGGTACGTGCTTTGGCGTTGACCGGTGAACTTGGCCCGCGCGAAACCTATGCGCTGGTTCAGGGACAAATGGGTTCTTCCGAGACCCGTGCGGAAACTTGGGGCTGGCTGAAGCAGAACTATGCTGAATTTGTATCGAAAATTCCGGCCCAATGGCCGCGCCGCACGCCGGGCCTTGCGGGCGGTTTTTGTGATGGGAGCGGTGTTGGTGAGGTCCAGGCCTTGTTCGAACAGGTCGGCGGCAGTGCCCCGGGACATGAGAGGGCTCTGGCTCAAACCGTTGAACGGATTGAACTGTGCGAAGCTTTGACCGCGCAGGGCTTTGACCAAATTAGACAGGCGCTTGAGGCGCGATAAAGACGACTGTAGGAGTTGACTATGGCCAAGAAGACTGGGTTAAACCGACGTGAATTGATGGCTGGCGCTGCTCTTGCAGCAACAGCGGCAACGGCTGCTTGCGCGGCAGCGCAGACGGGTGATGGCCCTACGAAGTCTTTGGCCGGAAAATCTATTTTGATTACCGGATGCTCGTCTGGTTTCGGTCGTTTGGGGGCTGAACTTTATGCGCGCCTTGGCGCAAAAGTGTTTGCCACGATGCGGAACCTGCCGCGCGTCGAAGCGACTGAACTGGCAGCATTGGCTGAGGCTGACGGGCTCGACATAGAGATCATTGAATTGGACGTCACCTCGGATGAAAGCGTGACCGCAGCGGCAGCCAAGGCCCTGGCGTCTGCGGGCGGCAAGATTGATGTGCTGGTCAACAATGCCGGGATTTCGACATCCGGCCCGATTGAAGTGCAGGATATGCAGGCAACCCAGCTCTTGTTTGAAACCAATGTGTTTGGGCCTCAACGACTGGCGCGGGCTTTGTTGCCCTCCATGCGGGAGGCGAAGTCAGGGCAAATTTTCAATATCTCTTCCCAGCTTGGCCGGGTGATGGTCCCCGGCTTTGGCCAGTATTCAGCCACCAAATTTGCGCTTGAAGCGATGAGTGAGCAGATGGCTTACGAAACCGTGCAGCACGGGATCGATGTGACATTGATCCAGCCGGGCGGGTATCCGACAAAGATATGGAACAATCAGGCACCACTCTCCGCAGCGTTGAAAGCGCGTTCGCCGGAAGACCTGCTGGCGGCCTATCCGGTTATGACCGGACGCATGGGGGCAACCCAAGGCGGCGGAGAGGCAGACCCTATGGATGTGCCGCGCGCCATTGCCGAGATTATGGCAATGCCTGCAGGCAAACGGCCTTTGCGGCGCGCTGTCCATCCGGGGCCAAAGTTTCAGGTGGCTATCAATGACGTATCGGCGGAGCAGCAGCTCGCGATGCTCGGCGAGTCTCCTTACGGGCCGTGGATCAAGGACGTGCTAGACTGATGCGTTGATGCGCCATTTCGGGGGCATACACTAAGCTATCGAAATGCACCGGCTTGATGCGGACGAAAAATTAATCATGTGTGTCTATGACTGGTAAAACCATCTCTGTTCATTAGCGGAAATTGAATGTTGCGCTGTTATAAAACAGTCATGAAACACTCAGGGCCAAATAAAAAGTCTGCTTTTTGGTATTTAAAGTCAGCATACATTGTCTGGCTTCGGCCAATTGATTTCACAAAGCAGGACCAGATTGCCTTTGTGCTGATAAATACAATTGTTGCAAATCTGGTTGTCCTGCTGACCGTTGTTCCCGAGGTCGCTGTCTCGGGCGTCTCTCCGTGGGTCCCGGCTTTATTTGGCATAGCGACCGCCACGCCACTTTGTCTTATTATGATGACGCTAGGGGCGAACTCATTGAGGGAAATCCTCAAATTGCGGACCGAGATGGAAGTTGTTTCAACCAGGCTTGCTGAGCGTAACGGCGAGTTGGAGATCGCGAAAAAGGAGTTGAGCCAACTTGCTAACAGTGATGGTTTGACGGGGCTTGCCAATCGCCGGTTCTTTTCCGCTGCGCTTGAAGAAGTATTCGGTAGCGATCGAAAGACGAGTGGTGAAATTTGGCTTGCCATGCTGGATCTGGATGGGTTCAAGCAAGTGAATGACCTTCACGGACATGATGCCGGAGACGATGTTCTGATTGCTGTGGCAAGCCGGTTAAATACAGCATTCTCCGAGGCAGAAAGTACCGCGGCGCGTTTCGGCGGGGATGAGTTCGCGATTATCATGTATGAGCCGGATCCCCAGCCCGTCGAGATTGTAGAACGCCGCGCGCGAGCGCTCTGTGCTTATCTCGCAGGCAATCATCAATATCAGGGGAACGCTCTGCAAGTCGGTGTGTCGCTCGGCCTTGCAAAACTTGATGCAAGTGTTGCCCGCCCTGCCGACCTACTCAAAGCGGCTGACGATGCTTTGCGTCTTGCCAAGGCAACCGGTAAGGGGAGGGTTTGTATCCATTCGAAAGACAAACTTGCCATGCCAGATCGCCGAGGGCTGGCAATTGATCTGGATAAAGCAAGCTGAGGCCTATTTCGCTCGCACCCGCTTAATCGTGCCCGAAAAATTTAGCGCAGGTACGCCATCTGCGGTGATGAGACCGCGCACGAAGACGATGGACCCGCCGACGCGCAACACGTCGCCTCGTGCTTCGATCAATTGGCCAATTTTTGGGCCGGATAAGAACTCGGAATTGAAAGCGATGGTTAGGCCGTAAGCATCATCGGCGATGTGCTCATGAGCGATGCCAAACAGGGCAAAGTCAGCAAAAGTCATCAGGCAGCCGCCATGCATTACGCCACCTGAATTCATATGTTTTTGCTCTGCGCGGAAAGCACAGACGGGGCCTTGCTCGTCGATGCGGAAGTAAAACGGGCCCGCCGTGTCATGCTCGAACGGTTCTTCGGGCCAATTCGACCAGCCGGCAAATGGGCCGTCAGTAACCTTGGTCATTTTCATGGCGGACATCCTTTCTTGCAATTGTGATAGCGCGGCGAGGCGAGCGCAACAATTCCTGCCCTTAGGGCACCCTTCGACAACCGTACGCCAGCCCGCTAGACTGGACGAAATGATCGAGGAGATCCGAGATGGCCTTTGATGCAGAACTACGTGCCCAACTGGTGGAAACCGTGCGCCGCTTTGTGCGCGAGAAATGCGTTCCGCTAGAGGCGGAAGTTGGCGAGAGCGATCAGATGCCCAAAAGTATTGTCGAGGAGATGAAGGCGCTCGGGCTTTTTGGGCTGGCGGTTCCGGAAGCCTATGGTGGGCTGGACCTTGATATGGAGACCGAGTGTCTCGTCGCGTTAGAGCTAGGCTGGACCTCGCCTGCGTTCCGGTCGGTGGCGGGCACGAATATCGGGATAGGGAGCCAAGCTTTGGTGCTGCATGGCAACGAAGCTCAAAAAAGCAAATGGCTGCCAGGCATTGCGTCAGGGGATTTGATTGCCAGTTTCGCTTTGACAGAGCCGGAGGCCGGGTCGGACGCCGGCAGTGTTCGGACCAAAGCTGTGCGCGATGGGGATCACTATGTGCTTACGGGCACCAAGCGGTACATTACGAATGCGAACACGGCGGATCTTTTTACCGTTATGGCGCGCACGGATGCAGACACGCCCGGCGGCAAGGGGGTCTCGGCCTTTATCGTCGAGCGGGGGTTGGACGGTGTTTCCATAGGTCCACCTGAAAAGAAGATGGGTCAGCAGGGCGCGCATATTTGCGACGTGGTTTTTGACGGCGCGCGGGTGCCGGTAGAAAACCGCATTGCCGGTGAAGGAGAGGGCTTCAAAGTGGCGATGTCGGTGCTCGACAAAGGCCGCTTGCATATTTCCGGCGTGTGCACCGGCATGGCCGAACGGTTGATTTCGGAAATGGTCAATTATGCGCTTGAACGCGAGCAATTTGGCAAACCCATCGCCCAGCATCAATTGGTGCAGGCGATGATGGCGGACAGTCAGGCAGAGGCCTACGCGGCGCGCTGCATGTTATTGGAAACGGCCCGCAGGCGTGACGCGGGAGAGCCTGTGACCATGTTGGCAAGCTCGACCAAGCTGTTTGCCTCGGAGATGGTCGGCCGCGTGGCTGACCGTGCGGTGCAAGTGTTTGGCGGCGCGGGGTATGTGACCGATTATGGGATTGAGCGGTTCTATCGCGATGCGCGGATTTTCCGTCTGTATGAAGGCACGAGCCAGATTCAGCAGATTATCATTGCGCGGGAATTGAGCCGCGCAGCAAAGCGCGGTGAGATATAGGAGAGATCAGATGCGGCGTTTGATTGGAATACTACTCTCTTGTGTGGTCTTCGGCTTTGGCTTGGCTGCAGCGCAGGACGCGGAATACCCGACGCGGCTGAGCGGGACGTCTGCGGAATTGTTGAGCGCTGAAGATGCAGCGCATTTTGCTGACGCTTTAGCAGTGGATAAGACGGTGAAGTGGCGCGTTTATGTGCCCCAGACATATGATCCGGCTGTACCTGCAGGACTGCTTGTCTATATGAGTCCATCAAATTCTGGGCGGATTCCATCCGGCTGGAAACGTGTGATCGAGGCGCAGAACCTGATCTATATTTCTGCGGATAAGTCCGGCAACGAGATCAATCCGACGCGGCGGATGCTGCATGCTCTGATGGCGCGCATCAAGGCCGGCGAGACATTCGAGCTTGATCCTGCCCGTATGTATGTTTCCGGCTTTTCTGGTGGCGGGCGCATGGCCTCATATGTGAC
>CAZXXY010000094.1:0-8993 GCA_964644755.1 uncultured Hyphomonas sp.
AAATTGTTTGCGATCGCCCACATGAAAAAGAGGCTTGCCACGAGGGCGAAAGCGATAAAAAATCCACCGCCAATCAGGGGTTTGCGGTCGCCCCCATCCGCGTCCGATACCTCGGGTGATTGTGCAGGAATCCCCATAGTTTTCTCCTAACTGTTCGACCATCCGCCATCAATGACGTGGATCTGACCGGTGGTAAAATCTGAAACATCGCTTGCGAGATAGACAGCAAGCGCCGCGATCTCTTTTGGATCACCAATGCGGCCCATGGGCTGACGCTCAATGAAGGCAGCCTTCGCCGCATCATAGTCCCCGGTTGCTGCCAATCTCTCGTCAAGAGATGGAGATTGCACGGTGCCCGGACAGATCGCATTGCAACGAATGCCTTTTGTTACATAGTCAGCCGCGATCGCTTTGGTTATGCCGATCACAGCCGCTTTTGTGGCCCCATAGGCAAACCGGCCCGGCACACCAATCACCGACGAAGCAACCGACGACATGTTGATGATCGAGCCGCCGCCATTGTCCAGCATGGCCGGCAAGGCAGCGCAGCACATATGGTACATGCTGTCGACATTGATGGAAAAAGAGCGCTTCCAATCATCATGGTCGCATTCAAGAATAGCACCGCTGGCGACATAGCCGGCGCAATTAAACACGACATCAAAAAGTGGCCACTGCTCGAAAACACCCCTGATTGACTCCGGATCAGTGACATCAAGATTTGCCGTCTGGATGCCCTCTGCACTGCCTTCAAGAGATGCCAGTCCGGCCTCGTTGATATCGGTGGCAAGAACAGACGCACCTTCGCGCGCAAAAGCCAACGCCGTTTCCCGCCCGATGCCTTGCGCTGCAGCGGTGATAATAGCTTTTTTTCCCTCTAAGAGCATAGTCATCTGTTTCCTGATTAATTAACGGGTCGGCAGGCAGCCAGGACCAGTGGGCTCGAAACTTTTATAGGTTAGAATAAACTCTTGATGACCAAGCGCCTCGGACACGCTTTCTTCACCTGACGCGACCGTAATGACACGCTCGTAAATCTCCTCACCAATTTCGTCGAGACTCGCACCGTCAGACAGGATACGGCCTGCATTGATGTCCATATCATCTGATAGCTTTTTATAGGTTTGTGAGTTGGAACAGATTTTAATAACGGGGGATATCGCAGAGCCAACAACAGATCCACGACCCGTGGTAAACAGGATCATATGACACCCGGACGCTATCATCTCGACGATCTCGGCATTATCAGAGATATTTGGAAAGCCGAACCGCACCTCACCATCGGGAACGACATCAAGTAAATATAAACCGCCGGTTGGAGGAACGTCGCCAGGCTTGATCAGGCCAACAATTTTGGATGCGCCAGACTTGGCGTAAGCGCCCATACTCTTTTCTTCCAGTGTGGTAAGCCCGCCGTCCGCATTACCCGGCGCGAAACTACCGTGACCAAGTACAGTGTAGTAATTTGCAGCTTTCTCGACCGCGGCGATGATCTCTTTTGCCAATTCAGGTGTTGCGGCTCTTTCTGCCATATGGCCTTCGCACCCTATCAACTCGCCTGTTTCCTCAAACATGCAGACCGCCCCTTCGGCGATCAACCGATCTAAGGCTTTGCCCACGGCAGGATTGGCCGTAATCCCGCTAGCTCCATCAGACCCCCCGCAAATGGTTCCAACAACAAGTTCATCAACATTTAGCGACACAGGAGTTTGCTCAGCGAGGCTGGTACGGGCTTCCTTTACCCAGTCACGGCCCATTTCGATGGTGCTTTTTGTGCCGCCCGTCGCCTGAATCACCAAGGTCTTTGTAGGGCGCCCGGAGGCTTCGATATACTCTGCCAAACCCCTTTTATCGAAGCCTTCACAGCCCAATGAAACAAGCAGAACAGAGCCAACATTGGGGTGGGTACAAAGGCGTCTCATCATATCGTACGCATACTGATTTGGGAAACACCCTGGAAATCCAATCAAGTGCACATCTTCATTTCGAAACGGAAGTGCGATTTCGCGGGCCACGTGATGCGCGCATTCAACCAAATACACCACAGCGACCACGTTACGAATGCCCTTACGACCATCTTTGCGCAACCAAGCCTTCATGGTTTTTCTCCTCGATTTGTGAAACTTTGTTTTTCATGCGTGTAGGTCGGCAGATAGTCGCTCTTCATATTGTGAACGTGAATCAATTCCCCTGCTGAGAGCGGTCTCGTTGCTGATCCAATTGGAGCGCCGTATTTCAAGACTGTAGCGCCAGTTTTCATGGAGTATCTCGCCACCTTGAAGCCTGCACCAATGCGCACATCTGCCGTATAACTTATGCTGTCGATGTGATATTTTTCGCCAACCTCAATAGGGCGCCGCGCAATCAAGACATTGTCTTCTGCTGCCAACAGCAAAAAGACATCACTATCATAGCCAACCCCTGTTTCAGTCTTCGACGCAATCCCCCTAGGCATGAAAGAAGACCTCTTCCATCGGCGCCCACCACTCCCCATCCGCGCGCGTCTCAAGCCCTTCCTGACAAGGGTCGGTCAAGGCCCACCACTCTTTCGTCTTTGGGTCAGCCGCCATCTTGGCCATGTCCGCGTCCCAATCATCCCCGTGATACTCGAAGTGACTAAAAAGCAGGTTTTCCGGTTCTTTGAGATAAATCGAATATCGCTGGATATTGCAGGCCGAGATCATCGCCAGGATTTCTGTCCACGCTTCGGCATGCAGCCGCTTATACTCTGCAATCTTCTCCGGCTTTATTTTGATAAGCTGACCCACGCGCCTCATCCTACCCTCCTAACGCCCGACGAGCTGAGACAATGCAGAAGAGTTTGGCCGTCCGGCCACCATTCCGCCCGTATAACAACAAGCCCGCCCCTGAACGTACATCTGATTTTGCCTGTCACCCCAGTTAATCATTTACCTCACACTTCCCTAGGTACTCAATTGTTTCTTATTTGAAAAGATGTTTTAGATATAGTACATATAAAATCTCTGCGCAATCATGAAACGCAAATTGATTGCGATATGCTCGATAAGAAAATGAAGTGAGGAAAACAGAAGTGCACTCGAAGGCAGAACTACCCAGCTCGAGGGTAAAATCAGCGAATATGGAGATTTGCGGATTAGGGTTTGGCGGCGCATCCGTTGGTAATCTTTACCGTGCCTCATCCGATGAAGTGGCCCGGGCAACAATAGACGAGGCTGTTAGCAGCGGGATCACTTATATAGATACGGCACCTCATTACGGGCACGGACTCAGCGAAGTGCGGATAGGACAGTTTCTAAAAGAGTGTGATCGTTCTTCAATAACCTTATCGACGAAAGTTGGTCGTGTTTTGGAGCCAAGCGGACCAGAAGGACCGCCCGATCATGGGTTTGTCGATCCTCTGCCGTTCACCCAAGTCTATGATTACTCTTATGATGGCGTGATGCGCAGCTTCGAGCAGAGCTGTGAGCGTCTGGGCGTGGACACTGTCGACATTCTCTACATGCACGATATTGGCGCGCTGACACATGGCGAAGACAGTCATCCTGAATTGTTCCGCCAAGCAATGTCTGACGGCGTTCGGGCTATGGAGGAGCTGAAAAGCGGCGGGCAGACCAAGGCGATCGGGCTGGGTGTCAATGAATGGGAAGTGTGTGTCGAAACATTCGGACACGCTGATTTTGATGTCTTTATGCTTGCAGGCCGCCACACCCTGCTCGAACAACCTGCCATGGATACTTTCCTGCCCGAGTGTCTACAGCGTGGCGTGTCGGTTGTGTGCGCCAGTCCGTTCAATTCTGGTCTTTTAGCCAAGCGACCGACAACAAAGTCACATTACAACTATGACACCCCACCCGAAGCGATCATTGCCAGAGCCAATCATATCTTTGACGTCTGTCAGGAAATGGGGGTCAATGCTCAAGCAGCAGCGCTCCAATTTCCCCTGCTACACCCATGTATTGTCAGCGTGGTGAGCGGCATGTCATCCTCGCAACGGGTTCGCCAAGCCATCGCCTGGTGGCAAGAGACCATACCCGATCAAGTATGGACGGCGTTGCAAGATGAGGGAATTATCGACGCTCGCATTCCGCTACAGAGCAAAACTTTACCATGACCGCCCCCCGTATCGACGCACACCAGCACTTCTGGCAACTCAGCAATCCATGGACAGATTGGCCAACGGCTTCTGAGGGTGTCATTTACAGGGATTACGGTCCCGGCGATCTGGAACCCCTCATCAAGCCTTCTGGCATCGACAAGACGATACTTGTCCAGGCGGCGCCCGCTTTTGAAGAAACGCTCGACCTTATCAAACTTGCAGCGGCAACTCCTTTTGTTGCGGGTGTTGTCGGGTGGATAGATTTTGAAACGCCGCCCAAAGCACTCAAAAGCCTGGAAGCTCTAACAGAAACGTCTGTCTTCAAGGGTGTGCGCCCAATGTTACAATCCATCGATGATACAGAATGGATATTGAGGGACGCCTTTCGGCCCATCTTCAAGAAACTTGAACAGGACAATTTGTCTTTTGACGCGCTGGTTCAGCCGCGCCACCTGCCTGTGGTACGGCTGCTGGCCGACAGGTATCCAGACCTGAACATCATCATCGACCATTGCGCAAAGCCCGACATTGCCGGCAATGATCTGTCCGGCTGGTCAGCCGATATGGCAAAGTGTGCAGAACGGGAAAATATTGTCTGTAAGATATCGGGCCTGCTGACCGAAGCGTCGCAAGGGGCGGGCCTGGAAGACATCGCCCCGGTATTTGATCACTGTCTGAATGCCTTTCAGCCCGAGAGACTTCTCTGGGGGTCGGATTGGCCAGTGGTGAACCTGAATGGCAATTACGCCTACTGGCATGACCTAGCGAATAAGCTGACCGCGCCACTCAGCTCAAATGCGCAGGCGAGCATTATGGGCGGCACCGCGGAGCGTATATACCACCTCTAGACAGAATCCGGGCGAAGGCCACTTGTGATGTTCTTTGCCGTCTGTCTCAGCGCCGCTACGGGCAGGCTCTTTTTTTCTTTGAGGTCAATTTGTGTCACGCAGGGCGCCGTCACTGTCGCGACTGCGCGATCACCGCGAAACACCGGAAAAGCAATATCGGTTACGCCCTGCAAAAACTGGCTTTTCTGCTTGAAGTATCCTTGCCTCGCGGCTTTTTTTGTATTGGCGAGAAAATCTTTCTCTGCAAAATCCGGATCAGCTTCCCGCAAGCGCTCCAGCCACAAAGACTGGATAGGTTGAGGTTGGTTTGCAAAGAGAACAACCCCGGACGTGCTGGATGAAATTGACTGGCGATGCCCTACCCGCACAGACAGCACGACAGGTGATGGCGCCTCCATTCTAGCGATCACGACGATCATATCCCCAACAGGGATGGCCATATGCACCGACTGCCCAGCCTCCGTTGAGAAGACCCGCATCTCAGGCAGAGCAACTTCTAATAAGGTCTTATTCTGCGGGCGCTCCATGCCAAGCAGGAAGAGCTTGTTGGTAATCTGATAACCATCATCCTGGTCACTTCGCTCGATATACCCTTGTATCTGTAATTCCTGCACCATGCGAAAGATCTCGTTGCGCGATCTGTTGAGGCGCTCTGAAAGTCCGGACAGTGTTAAGGGTTCGTCTTGCGAGCAAAGAAGCTCCAGAATCTCCAAGCCTTTGGCGAGCGCCGGTGCTTTGTGTTTTGATTGACGCTCGGATCCTGCGGCCTCTTTGTAAGACATGGATATCTCCCCGGATTAAATTCCATAAGAACGCGAAAGCCACCCCCACTCGCACGCTTTGTTTCATATATGGGCAAAAGAGAGATTTGCAAATCAGGTCGCCGTGCTTTTTTGCAATGTCTCAGAGGGGTGCGATGTATGACAGAGGAAAGGAGATGGCGTATTATAGTAATAAGCACCGCCCCGAGGGGCGGTGCTTGCAGTGCGATCTGTAGGATCTATTACTAATCCCCAGAACAAGTTGCCTCTAGAAGCGAGCTGTTGCACCAAATGTGATGGTCCGTTCGCGTCTAAATGCACCATTGAAGGTTTCTTCCTGCAAGAAGAAGTCTCGTCTTCCTTCTTCGGTCAAATTGTTCACGTCCACGAAAAATGAGAGGTGATCTCCGAAATTATATGTTGCATTCAGGTTGACCCGCGTGTCTCCTTCGCTGAACAGGGCTGAAGAGTTTTCCTGCTGAGCACCTTGTCCAGGTAGGTTTCTGAAGAAGTCGTCCCGCGACACAACCGCAGCCCGGATTCCAATCGGCCCTTTTTCATAATAGAGTATGGCGTTGAAGTTGTTCCGGGAGGAGCCTGGAAAACTGAAGTCAACCGCGTCGGCTCCGGTATCAAACCCTGAGTCGATGAAGGTGGCTGCGATGTCCTCGTCAAATCCTGAATCGACAAACGTGTAATTGGCTTGCAGTCCAAACCCGTCGAGTGGGGAAGGCAGGAAGGTGAACGGCTGATTGAAGCCAATTTCAAACCCGACGACATCGCCATCCGAGAAATTCTGAGGGGTTCTGATGTCGAAGACTGTATCGCCCTGTCCGGGAAGCAAGCCTTGTGTCGTGATTGGCAGGATGAAGTCTTTGACCCTCTTGTAGAAGAAGCTGAAGACGAATGCGCCATCATAGTCATTGTACCACTCCAATGTTGAATCAAAGGTCCAGGCCGTGGTGGGGTCGAGGTTCGGGTTGCCTGATGTCGCCGTCGGGATGTCAAAGGCGGTTGTCACCTGATTTGCTGCTTCACGTGGAACAAGATCCGATGGGTTTGGCCGCGACAGCACCCGCGAAGACCCCAGCCGCAAGACGAGATCTTCACGCAGATCAAAGCTGAGATTCACGCTTGGGAGCAAGCGGGTATAGTCATCCGTGTTAGAGTTGGGAAGAGTCGTTCCGTCTGGCTGAATAGACTCGCCAACACCGGCCACCTGTGCATTAACGACCCGGAGGCCAACATTACCAGTATATGGTATTCCGCCAATCTCGCCTGCCAAATTCGCTTCGGCATAGGCTGCGATTACGTCTTCCACGAATGAAAAAGAGCTGGCCGGATCGGCTGCAATATCATTTAGCTCACCCAGGGCCGGGATCAAATCAATTGCGGTCTCCAGGCTGCCAATCGGAAATGGGTTCTCCAGATCATTGGTCAGAACACCGTCGCCCGGGAAAAAATTGAAGTCGCCTGTTTCAGACTGATCAATGACCTGGGTTGTGATTGCCGCCAGCTCCTCTGGCGTCAGATCCGTGCCTACGCTGATAATATTGGTTCTAAGGGAATCAACGTCGGCCCGTGTGTAGCGCAGCCCCCATTCAACAGAAGTGAGTGGTCCTGCATTGTCAAATGTGTTCTCGAAGTCAATTCTGGCGCCGTACTCATCACCGGTTCCGAAAACATCACGAACCAGGACAGCTCCAGGGTCGAGAGAAAATCCATCGAGTGAGAGGGAGCCAAGATCAGCAGCAAACAAGCCATTGTCCGTGTTAAAGGAAACCTCTTCACCGGGCACGGACTGTGCGAACACGGGCAGGTCCAGATCTTGAAAGTAATCTACGCCCGAATAGTGGACGTCGATATTCACGTTGAAATTATCGGTGACCTGATAATCGAAATTCGCCCCGCCAATAAGTGTTTCAGTTTCGTTGCGGAACAAGAACGGGATGAAGATCGTCGAGATATCGGCTCCCGCAAACCCGCCGGGCAGCACCGCCTGCAACGTATTTGTGTCATCGATAACAATATCATTGGCATCGAAGACCAGCGTGTCCAATGCGTCACCGAAACCAACAGCAACGCGGTTCCGAACCGACACATTGTCAAAGGAGGTGTAAACGGCGTCGATATTGATGTCGATCCGGTCATTTGGCTGCCATTGCACTGCAGCGGATGCGGCAATGCGTTCGCGATCTTCGGGGAGAGGCTCGAAGTCGATGTCATTGATCGTAAAGACGCCGGGCTGCACAACATCCGCAATGCCATCTCCGTCATTGTCGATTTGAATGTCGCGTTGAACGACAGAGGGGAAAAGTTGGTTGCGCTCCGGATTGGACTCGCCAAACAGACCGGTCACATAGAATCCCAATGTGTCGTCGTTACTTCTCCAGCCAGCGATACCATTGACCCTATAGCCAAGATTCTGGCCAATCGAGCCAATATCGCCGCGGACGGTGGCGGAACCAAACGTATTGCTGTCGGAGTTCAAAAAGTTTGCATTGTCGAGGGGGCGTCTGGTTTCAATCTCCACAAGGCCCGCCAACCCGTGCTCCACATCACTTGCTGTTGGCGTTTTCTTGACAACAATGCCGGAAATGACGTCGGTTGGAATGACTTCAAGGTTAAAGGATCTCAGATTGGTCAGGAACTCTGTACCGGACGACAGCGTGGTTCGTCCGTTGACAGTTGTATTAACAAAGGTGGGTCCAAGACCGCGAATCGAAGCCCGATCACCTTCCTGTCCGCCGTCATTTCGCTCGATCTGCACGCCGGGAACGCGTTGAATAGCATCGGAAATGGCTTCATCAGAAAACCGGCCAAGATCGGTTGAGGCAATCGCATCAACAACCGAATCGCTTGATCTTTTTATGTCCTGCGCGCGTTGAAGGCTGCCGCGGATACCGGTGATAACAACGGTCTCCTGAACAGACACGTCGTCTTCGGCGACGTCGCCTTGTCCGCCGGAGCCGTTATCTTGCGCATAAGCTGGGATGCCCGAAAGCGCCAATAAGGCGCCAAAACTGACACTGGCGAGCAGCCAGCGATTAGATTTCGAATCTTTGATCAAAGTAGTCATATTTCCCTCCCAAAGGAATGTCTAAAAGCTCGAGCAAAAAACCCATATGGTTCATCAGTGAAATATATTTCTATATATGAAACACGCAGTGTCAAGCGCTTGTGGGCTCATTACCGGGATATGCCCGCAAATATAAAACACTGTGTCATAAGCGCATCACGCAAACCCTTCTTGGCAGAAATCAGCAAGGAACACATTGCGTGGTCTTGGAACTCAACTTGAGGCAT
>CAZXXY010000095.1:0-8982 GCA_964644755.1 uncultured Hyphomonas sp.
GTGGCTGGGCAAAAATTTCAAGACCAGCGGCCAGAGGATCGTCTGCATCAATCAGACGGAGTTCGGCCTGTCCGCCTCTGAACAATGCTGTAAACAGGGCTTTGAAGTGCTCATTGACCGTCTCGAAGGCTTTCAGCAACCGGTCGCGCCCTTCTGCATTAAGCGTTTCAACGCCTTCGCGCAGTTTTGCGATGGCGCCAAGCAGATCGTCTTTTTCGGAGGCTTGTGAGCCAAGCCGTTCGGCAAGTTCTTCGGCTTCCGATTCGGCGTCCATATTTACGCCGCCGAGCGAATCGCGTTCGCGTTTTAGCAAATCGGCTTTTTGCGCAGCCTCTGTCTGGGAAAGATCGCCGATCGCGTCTTCGTCCAACATGGATTTTGCGAGCGGGAGCAGACCTTCAGGCAGCCTTTGGAACTGTTGACGGGCAATTTCGACGCATTCGTCGAAACGGGTCTCTGAAGCTTCGAGCATTGCAGCGGCCCCGGCAAGGGTTTCGCGCGCCTTTGCGGCAAGCGCCGTTGCGGTCCGCGATTCGTTTTCGGCTTCGCGGGCTTTGGTATCCGCTTCGGCCAACCTATCGGCGGCTTCTTTACGCTCTTCTTCGAGTTTTTCGGCAGCTTCCTGCAGACCAGCGAGCTTTTCGGCCTGCTCGCCGACTTTTCCATTCCGGGCGGTGCTCAGGCGCGCCTGCGTTTCATCCCGCCGCGTCAGCAGGCTGGCATGGCGGGTTTGGGTGGCGTCGATGCGGCGGGTCCATTCAGCGACGTCCCTCAGCAGTCCGTCGCGGCGAATGGTGGCTTGCTCGCGTCCACGGGTTAAATCTGCAAGCGCGCCACGCAGATCCATTTCGTTCTGGCGCGCTTTGGCCAGGTCGGCACGTTTGCTGGTCAGGTCAGCTTCAAGCGCATCCTGTCCGGTGTCTTCAGGCGCAATATTGGCCGTCGCCATTGCCTCGGTGGCAAAGCGGAAATCGGATTGGGCGCGATCGAGTGCGGATTGGGCACTCTCGCGGCGGATTTGGGCGTTTTCAAAGGCTTGCAGCGCACGCGCTGTTTCCCGTCTGGCGGTGTCGAGCGTTTTTGAGGAATTTGGACGCTCGGTTCGCAAGCTGCGCTGGGCCTGCTCTTTGTCTGTGTTGGTCTGTTTGGCTTTAGACAAAGCCTCGCGCGCGGTTTCGAGTTTTTCTTTTAGGGGCGAAAGCTCTTTCTTTGCCGCTTCCAGACGGGCTTTCTGTTCAAGTTGTTCGGCGGCCACGACTGGCGCTGCGGGGGTGCGGACAAATCCGTCCCAGCGCCATAAATGCCCCTCGCGGCTCACCAGTCTTTGGCCCGGCTTCAAATCCTTCGCCAATTGGGCTCCGTCTTCAGCGGCAACAAGCCCGCATTGGGCCAATCTTGCTGCCAGTTCGTCTGGCGCATCGGTGAGGTCGCTCAGCGCTGTTGCGCCTTCTGGCAGCGTGCCAGCCTGCGGTGCGGCACCGGCCCAGTGCAAGGGAGCGGATTTGTCGGTCGGCGCCTGCAAATCGTCGCCCAGCGCTGCCGCAACGGCTTTTTCGTAACCGTCTTTTGTACGCACGCGATCAAGTACGGGAGGCGCTTTTGATGTTTCTGCGCGGCGTAGCAACCTTTCCAGGCCAGAAATTTCGCCTTCAAGCGCCCGTAAGGACTGCTCAAGCTCTGACACAGGGCGCGCAGCCTCCTCTTCGGCTTCGCGGGCTTCGGCAAGTTCGGCTTCGGCACTATCAAGGGCTTGCTCGATATCGTGCAGCGCCTGTTCAGCTTTTTCCTCAAGGTTGCGGGTTTCGTTTAATGCGGATTGCAACTCGTCAAGATTGCCGATCGCATCAAATTCGCCCTGCAGTTTTGCGACTTCATTGCGAAGCGAGGATTCGCGTTGGCTTAATGCCTGAACATTGTCTCTGGCCGCCTGCTGGCGTGCGCGCGTTTCAGCGAGTTTGGTCGAGACGAGATCGGTCTCGCTTTCGCAACTGGCGAGGTGTTCACGGGCTGCTTCGAGGGCATTGCGGGCTTCGGCTTCGCGGGCAGCATTTGCATCAGCGTCGTCGAGCGGCAAGGCGTCCAGTTCTGACTGGGTACGGGTTTGAGCTTCCCGTGCCTCGGTGAGCATTTGCTGTTCGCGTCCGAGATCTTCGGTCAGCCGTTCAACATCCTGTTCGATCTGTGCCACGGCCTGGCTTGCGGCTTTGTGTTCGGCGTCAAGACGCGCAAAGGCGATCCGGGCCTGACCGAGTTTCGCGCTGACCAGACTTTCGCTTTCGCGCAACGGAGCCAGCGCTTCATTGGTGCGTAATCGCTCGGTTTCCTTGACCGCATCTTCGCGCGTGGCGTCTTCTACAGCGCGTTTGGCGAGCTGGAGTGCCTGAGCGGTGGTTTCGCGCGTCGTTTTTGCATTTGTCCAGCGCAAATGGGCCGCAAGGGCTTCAAGACCGGCGACTTCATCTGATAGAGCGCGGAACTTGCGGGCCTTTCGGGCCTGGCGCTTGAGGCGTTCGAGCTGGCGTTCGACTTCAGCCGTGACTTCGCTGAGGCGCTCAAGATTGGTTTCAGCGGCGCGGAGTTTTAATTCGGCGTCATGGCGTCTTGTGTTCAGACCGGCGATCCCGGCCGCTTCTTCGAGAATACGACGGCGGTTTTGCGGTTTGGAGCCGATCAATTCAGAGATTTGCCCTTGCCTGACAAGCGCGGGCGAGTTCGCGCCTGTCGAAGCATCGGCAAATAGAAGCTGGATGTCTTTGCCGCGTACCGTGCGCCCGTTGAGTTTGTAGGTCGAGCCAATGCCGCGACGTAAACGCCGTTCGATCTCGAGCACATCCGCCGAGTTGAATTCTGCGGGTGCCTTGCGATCAGTATTGTCGAGCACCAGTGTGACTTCAGCGGTTTCGCGAGCCGGACGCCCATCCGAGCCGGAAAAGATCAGATCGTCCATTTCCGAACCGCGCATGGCGCGCGCGGAGCTGGCGCCCATCGCCCAGCGCAGGGCTTCAAGCAAATTGGACTTTCCGCAGCCATTTGGCCCGACAATACCTGTGAGGCCTTCTTCAACGGGAACATCTGTCGGATCGACAAATGATTTGAAGCCGGCAATGCGAATTTGGGTAATCTGCATGTCAGCCTCCCTTGATTGGGCTTATTCCTCTGGTCCAGCTGGCACCTGATCGCCCTTAGCGAGATCACTAAGAGCGAGATCGATAATTGCCGACAGCCCTTCAGGTGTACGCGATTCGGCAGATTCTAGCTTCTCGCCATTGAGAATAAGCGTCGGTGTGGAAACAACGCCGCTGTCGCGTCCGGTGATAACCGATTTCGAGATGGCGCGCCGAACCTCTTCGGAGTTAATGCAGGGTTCGAACTCGGCCTTGCTGATGCCATTGCGTTCGCCATAGGCTTGCAAGGCTTCTAGCGCGCGCCCTTCGCGGGCTTCTGCGAAGATGTCGTCCTGATTGCCGAAGAAGTCATCAAGAGCCGGAAAAAAGCCGTCGGTTCCAGCACACCGTGCGACGGCAAAGCCAACAACGGCGATTTCGGCCGGTGGTGTCGGAAATTCCCGGAAGATGAATTTGACTTTTCCGGTTGCGATATAGTCCTGCTTGATGGTCGGGATCACTGCCTCATGAAAGGTCTTGCAATGTCCGCAGGTCAGCGAGGCATATTCGATCAGCGTGACGGTTGCGTCCGGATTGCCCAGAATGACGCCTGCGCCTTCTTCATCAAAGGTCACTTGCGAGAGATATGCACTGTTTGCTTCAGTTTCCGCCGGGCCAGCCGTTTGGGCAGCCGTGGTTTCGTTCGCTGAACAGGCGACCAGCAATAGCGCCGAAGCGGCTGCCATAAGGGAATTGCGTAAAATTTGAGCCATTCTTATAACCTTTGATTAACGATTGTGGTGCGGAACTCTTGCCAAGAGGTTAACAGGTCTATTCGCCTGCTGCTTCTGGATCAACCAGCGCGATCAGGCTTTCAGGCGTTCTGGCGCTTGGGTTTTCAGCAATGATGCCGTCAAAGAACAGAGTTGGCGTCCCTGTCACACCGTCAGCAATGCCTGTTTCGTAGGATGCAGTGATTTGCGCGCGGATTGTTTCGTCTTCAAGACAGGCTGCAAAGCTCTCTTTGTCGATCCCGTGCCGCTCGCCAATGGTTTCAAGTACACCGCGGACGGTGCCGTTGCGGGCTGCGGCTAATAAGCCTTGCTGGTGCTCATAAATATCATCAAGCACTTCAAAATAAGTGTCGTCGCCGCCGCAACGGGCGAGGACGAATGCGGCCGTATCGACGCTGTCGCGCGGGAAGTCGCGGAAAACGAAGTAGAGTTTGCCCTCATCGACCAATTGCTCGATGGTTTCGGACATGATGGTGTGATAGGCGCCGCACGCGCCGCAGGTTGTGGACGCATACTCGATCAGCGTGTGGGGAGCATTCGGGTCGCCTTTGCTCATTTCGACAAGGCCGCTTGCCGGCGCGCCCGATCCGCCTGCTGCTGTGTCGCCACCTGAACAGGCCGCTAGAGCTGCAGCGGACAGTGCGATCAGTAGATTTCGCGGCAAATGTTTTGTTAGCTTCATCATGGATGCCTCTTATGAGCAATGTGGGGTCGGATCTTGTTGTCTCGGTCTGGCAAAATCGACCGTTAAGTCAAGTCTCTCTTGTCAGAACGGCTTCGCCAAGTGCGAGCAATGCTGCGCGTAATTTGGGGTTTTCGATACGACCGGCCCCTTTTTGCAGGCTTGCGCGCTCTGTTGCCGAGAGCGCCCGCTTCCGGCTCAGCTCGATTTTCTTGCTTGGATCGAGTGCGCCCTGAATGATTTTCAGCTTGGTCACCATGCCGCCAGCGGCGACCGACACGCGCTGACGAATGGTTTCGCTTTCATGCTGGATCCGGGTGGCGGCGGCAGGATGGACGCGCAGGACCAATGTGCGGGCGGCTTTGGAGCCGGTCAGTTTTTCGGGACGGCAAAATCTGGCGATCTCTTCGCCAACCAGACTTTCCCAGTCATCCTTGAGCTTGCTGATGGATGTGGCTGAGCCTTTGGCGTGTTTGCGCACGATTTTGCGCACATCATGCCCCAGACGCGGCGGCGGACGGCGGCTGGGCTTGGCGCGCATGCGTTTTAACCTTGCGCGGGCCATGGCTTCCTCGATCGGGTCGAGTGCTTCGGAAAGGCTTGCTTTCTTGTCCATGCAGGTGATTGTGCACCCGTGTTCGGGCAAAGGAAAGGTGATCGGGGAAGAATGGATGCAAATTTGATCTCTCTGCCCGACCGCCTTCTGGACTGGTACGCTGCGTCGGCGCGGGATTTGCCGTGGCGGATGGGGCCGAAAGAGCGCGCCGAAGGCAAGCGCCCTGAGGCTTACAGGGTATGGCTCGCCGAAATCATGCTGCAGCAAACAACGGTGCCGCATGGCGCGAGATACTTTTTGGCCTTTACCGAGCGCTGGCCCAGCATAGAGGCACTGGCATCTGCGAAGGATGAAGATGTCATGGCGGCGTGGGCCGGACTTGGATATTATGCCCGAGCGCGCAATCTGCTCAAATGCGCCCGCCAAGTGGTTGCGCTGGGCGGATTTCCGCAAACGGCCAAGGGGCTTCAGAAATTGCCCGGGATTGGCCCGTATACCGCCGGCGCTGTAGCGGCGCTGGCATTTGGCGAGCGAGAGGCGGCGGTCGATGGCAATGTCGAACGGGTGTTTTCACGACTTTTGGCTTTGTCTGGATCCTGGGATGACGCCAAAGCGCGCATTCGGGCCGAGGTTGCGGAATTGGTGCCGGAAGACCGCCCGGCTGAATTTGCCGAAGGGTTGATGGATTTGGGCGCCACGATTTGCACGCCCAAGCGGCCAAACTGTCTGATTTGTCCCGTCTCGGAATTTTGCAAGGCGCACAAGCAGGGCGCGGCCGAAACTTATCCGGTCAAACAGAAGAAGAAACCCAAGCCCCACCGTGTTGGCCACGTTTTCTTGTTGACCGATGGGGGGGATATTCTTCTGGAGCGGCGTCCTGACAAAGGCTTGCTCGGCGGCATGTTAGGCTTGCCCGGCTCAGATTGGGCGGAAGCGTCTTTGATCGAACGCTCGGGAGCGCCGGCTTTGGCCGATTGGCAAGAGCGCGGCGAGGTGCGGCATGTGTTTACGCATTTCTCTCTGGGGCTGACCGTTTGGCAAGGCAAGCCGGAAGGAGATCGTCCTGAAGGTGTCTGGATGCCGGTGGATAAAGTTGCCGGGCTGCCGAGCGTTTTCGCCAAAGCGTTCAGGCTTTTAGTGCAAGACTAGCAAAGCCCCATCTCGGTCCGGTAGCGACGGCGTAGCAAGTCAATCGGCGCAAGGTCGCGCTTGTCGGTTTCATAGTGCCAATAGGTCCAGCCATTACACGCCGGTGCCTGTTGAACATGTGCGCCAACGCGGTGGATGGAGCCTGTCGTTTCGCCTGTGGACAGCGAGCCATCGACCCGAATGCGGGCCATGTGATTGCGTTTCGGACTGAAAAGGCGTTCGCCGGGCTTGAGCCAGCCATGTTCGACCAATGCGCCGAACGGGACGCGAGGAAGTGCTTTCTTGCTTTGCTCGACTTGCAATGCGTCTGCGCCAACGGGTTCGATGCTTGCCAGACGTTGGCGCGAAGCTTTGGCATATACTGGATCGCGTTCAATTCCCACAAATTGCCGGCCGAGCATTTTGGCAACCGCGGCCGTTGTGCCTGTGCCGGAAAATGGATCGAGCACAATATCTCCGGGATTTGTCGTTGCCAGCAAAATGCGCTTGAGCAGTGATTCCGGTTTCTGGGTCGGGTGGATTTTCTTTCCATCATCGCCTTTGAGGCGTTCGCCTCCGGTACACAGCGGGATCAACCAGTCAGAGCGCATCTGCGTGTCTTCATTGAACGCTTTGAGCGCCTGATAATTGAATGTGACTTTTGATTTTTCCGACTTGCCAGCCCAGATCAGCGTTTCGTGCGCGTTCTGGAAGCGGGTGCCTTTGAAATTCGGCATCGGATTGGTCTTGAGCCAGACCACGTCGTTCTGAATCCAGAAGCCGGAGTCTTGCAAGACGGTGCCAACCCTAAAAATATTGTGATAGGAGCCGATCACCCAGATCGCGCCATTGTCTTTGAGGACGCGCCGCGCTTCGGTCATCCATTGGTGGGTAAACAGGTCATAGGCATCGAAGCTGTCAAACCGGTCCCACGCATCGGTGACGCCGTCGACTTTCGACTGGTCCGGTCGTGTCAGTCCGCCGCCAAGTTGCAAATTATAGGGAGGGTCTGCAAAGACCAGATCGACTGACTTTTCAGGCAGACGCGATAGCATTTCAACGCAGTCGCCTTCGATAATTGTATTTGTTGCCAGGTCCATCAGTCTATTCCATTTCCGCATGTCTAGTCGCAAGACCGACATTGGCTGTTGATTTCCTTATCAAGAAATTAAAGCCCGCCGATTTCTTGCCGTCCCGGTTTCGACATGCCCGTTGGCGGCGATATCCGAAAATCCGCCGCTTGTGAGCAATTCTGTGATTATCATGAGGATAGTCTGTGGATAAACTGCTCGGCAAGCTAGAATCCAAATCCGAGCTGTTTTTGAGTCTCCGGATCGCCGATGAACAGGTCTTCGCGCAATTGCGGTCTTGGCCGGTTCAGGTCGAGCTTTCGGCTGGCGCGGGCGAAGCGTTTGGCGATCATTTGGGCATACACGCCCTTGCCGCGCCCGCGCTCGAACCATCGGGCATCATAATCGCTGCCGCCCCGCATTTCGCGCAATTGATTGATAATCCGTGCAGCCCGATCAGGATAATGCTGGGCGAGCCATTCGTGGAACAGGTCTTTGAGTTCATGCGGCAGGCGCAACAGGACATAGCCCGCACTTGTTGCGCCGGCAGACTTTGCCGCCGAGAGCAAGGCTTCGATCTCGTGATCATTGAGAGCGGGAATAATTGGCGCGGCCATGATTGCCGTTTTGATCTTGGCGTCAGAGAGGGCTTTGATGGTCGCCAGCCGTTTGGTGGGCGTTGCCGCCCGCGGTTCAAGTTTGCGGGCGAGCGTTTTGTCGAGTGTGGTGATGGATATGCCGACGCGGACAAGGCCCTTGCGCGCCATCGGTTCGAGAATATCAATGTCCCGCTCGATCAGGGATGATTTTGTCAGCAGGCTAACAGGATGGTTGTGTCTGGCCAGAATGGTGAGAAGGTCGCGCGTGAGGCCGGTGCGCCGCTCAACAGGCTGATAGGCATCCGTATTCACTCCAAGGGCAATTGGTTTGGGCCTGTAGCGCGGATTTGCGAGAGCTTTTTCCAGCAATGCGGGGGCGTTGGACTTGTAGGTCAGCCGACTTTCAAAATCGAGACCGGCAGACAGACCAAGCCAGGCATGGCTCGGCCGCGCGAAACAATAGATGCAGCCATGTTCGCAGCCGCGATACGGGTTGATCGACCGGTCAAACGAGATGTCCGGAGTTTGATTGTGGGTGATGATGGTTTTTGCTGTCTCGGCGGTGAGGATTGTGTTGAGCCGTTCTGCCTCGTCCTCGATTGTATTCCATCCATCATCGAAAGCTTCATTGGTGGTCGGTTCGTACCTGCCGGACTGGTTGGAGATCGCGCCGCGACCGCGATGGTGAAACCGTTCTGCGGTCTGCCTGACATCGAGCAGTGTGACCCGTCCGGTAGCGGGGAGTTTCTGGGTTGGTCTCGGCCTCTGCGTCATGGCTCGCATCACAACACGAGGCATAGAACATTTCAAGAACATTCGTAGATAGCGGAAAGACTAGCTGTGGATAAGTCTTGTCCTGCGCGTTGGATGAGCCAGAGCCCGCCTCCAAGGCCGAGCATGCCAAGGAAGACATAGGCGCTCATCGCTTTGCTATCGGAAGCGGCCCAGAGCGCCGCCGCAGCGCAAAACACCGCAAAACTCCACCAAAGCAGCGCCGTTTTGATATGGCCCCAGCCGGAGCGTATGAACAGCTGATAGGCATGGTGGCG
>CAZXXY010000096.1:0-8981 GCA_964644755.1 uncultured Hyphomonas sp.
AAGCGGGTGAGGCGCTGGCCTCGCACCCAGACGTCGACAAGGTGACGTTTACCGGGTCGACGGCCACGGGGCGGCGCATTCTTGAAGCCGCCAAGGGCAATTTGAAAAAGGTCTCGCTGGAACTGGGGGGCAAATCGCCGACCATCATTTTCGACGATGCTGATCTTGAGGCTGCCATCTCGGGCGCTGCGAACGCAATTTTTTTCAATGGCGGGCAAGTCTGCGTCGCTGGATCTCGTCTCTACGTCCAGAGAAGTATCTTTGATCAGGTTGTTGAGGGGATAGCCAGGATTGCAGGGACATTGCAGCTGGGGCACGGCCTGAATGCCCAGACACAGATGGGACCACTTGTGTCACGCGGGCATGCCCTCAAAGTTGCCGGCCACATCGCCAGCGCGCAGTCGGCTGGGGGAGACGTTCTGACCGGTGGCGGCCTGACTGGACCAAATGAAAGTTTTGTCGAGCCGACCGTTGTCGCGAATACGTCCCGTGATGCAAACATGCTACGCGAAGAAGTGTTCGGTCCTGTCCTCGTTTGTGCCCC
Organism: uncultured Hyphomonas sp.; assembly: GCA_964644755.1. GTDB lineage: Bacteria > Pseudomonadota > Alphaproteobacteria > Caulobacterales > Hyphomonadaceae > CALLCD01. The sequence goes on from CAZXXY010000096.1 coordinate 545, forward strand.
CTTTGATGATGCAGCCGATGTGCTGAAGCTTGCAAACGATTCCGATTATGGATTGGCCGCCAGTGTCTGGACAGAAAGCCTGTCGGTCGCGCATCTGATGAGCGACAATATCCGGTCTGGGACGGTTTGGGTAAATTGCCACGCTATGTACGATGCGAGCCTGCCTATTGGCGGTATGAAGCAGTCTGGCTGGGGGCGTGACAGCGGTCTGGCCGCTTTGGAGGCCTATCTGGAGCTCAAAACAGTTTGCAGCGTGGTGTAAACAGACGCTTGGGGCAGGGCACGGTGTCCGGTCATCGGGGGTCATCTGATGGCAAGTCAGCGTTTCTTCGGCTGCCGGATAATTACATCAACCGATTGGAGTTCCAGCCAGTCTCTAGCAATATGCATGGTGAGGTTCAGCGGTCGCATTGAGTGATTGAATCAAAAGAAATTTGAGGGAATTCATGGGCATTTCAAAATACAAGCAACGTTTGAAGCCAGGTTTCGCGGCGCTCGCTGCAGCCGTGCTGGGGCTTGCGCTTGCTGGCTGTGGTGCTCCGCCGGCAACCCAGACCGCTACATCGCAGGCGCAGACAGAGACAGAGGCGGTGTCCTATACGCTTGCTGATCTTGACGATATTCTCGCAGACCCGATCAAACGTTCAGAAATGATTGTCAAAGTGATGGGGAGTACGGAGCGAGAAGACACGTACGCATTCCTGAAGTTTCATGTTTATGGCTATGCCGGTGAAAATGTTATTCCCTTTTTCACAATGAACAATGTCATCGTTCAGAAATGGACACCCATTGAACCCGGCTATTTTGCCATGCAGCATTATGAGGTCGCTTATTATTCCGAATTCGATAGCACAACACCTATCGAGACTTGGGAGAACCCGATCACCGGTGAAGTTGTAGATGTTCCGCATTTTATCCTCGGCCCAATTGCCCGTGAATATACACCTGACGGCATTATTGCTCCGGGAATTGCGCCGAACCCTTTGAACATTTCCGTGATTGGCGATCGTGTCTTTATTCCAACAGCGTCGACCGACAAAGTATTCAACCCCATGAGCACGCCTGACTGGGGTGAGTATGCCGGAGACCCTGATGTCTATTGGGATTCTATGTTGACGTTTTCTGCTGACATTAAGGATGTTCTGAACCCTGATACGTCGAACGCGCGGGCCGAAATCCATATGCAAAACCTGGTAAGCTGGAACCCCTTCTTCAAGATGGGGCTTCGTCCAGGCCGTACAATGGTGCGGGCGTTCGGAACCCATCTCGACTCCCTTGATGATATTCCACCTGAGGTCCGGGCGGGGCTGGAGAAATACACCCCCGAAATCTTCAATACCGGGGAATGGGTGGACCTTCGTATTGATGCGGTGGAGTTCATGCAGGATATCCGCAGCAAAATTGATAGTGGTGAAATTGTCGTCGAGATTGCAGAAGTTGAATAGAAACAGGCCGAGTGTGGCCGCCAATTTAGAGATCTGAGACAATGACGAAGACATTCAATAGACGAGATGCGCTCTGGCTTGGCGGGGCTTTGGCAACTGGCGGCGCCGTCAGCGCCTGCACGCCGACGGCGAAATCAGAACCGGATCAGGCCGCAGAAGCTCCGGCCCCCCAATTGGCACCCTTGGAGTTCGACAATCCGCGCTGGAACCGGGACAAGCTCATTAGATTACAGGGCAATACGGATTCCTCCCAACAGAAGTGGGGCTGGTATGGCGGGCGCGTTATTGGTGTGCGTCCTGGAGAACCGGACAAGCATGTCTGCGACTTCGAAGGTTTCTCCGTCGCCCGGATGATACATTTGGGGGATGGAAATTATCGCAAACTATTGCGCGAAGTCGGCTTCTATCTAGATAAGGATACAGGCGCCATTCTCGAGACTTTCGAAAATCCTTACACTGGAGAAAAGGTGAATGTTGTTCCGATCGCCAATGATCCGTTCAATGTCACCTTTGAAGAGTTCTGGCCCGAACCGCCAAGCTATGGTGGCCTGAATGCCGAGCGCCCGCCGCGGCGCCCATTGCTTCTAAACTGGCGTGAATTCGGTGACAAAGTATTTCTTCATACGGACATTCACCTCTTCTACCCCTCGTCATTGCAGCCCGAGGAGTGGCCACGCGAGAGCCCGGGGAAATTCACGCAAGTTTCCGAAATGTTCAGCTACAATATCGACAAGGCGGCATTGATGGATCCGGACGCGACAGCGATTGACAATCTGGGGGTCTGGAACAGAATTACACCATGGTTCCCATGGTTGCTTATGGATCAGGGGCCGGGCCACATGGTTTATGTTTGTGATTTTGCTTCTCGCAAGACCAGCGAGGGTATTCCGCAACGAATTCTTGATGCAGCTAAAGCAATAGATCCCAAATATCTGGAAGCGCCGACTGAAGATTACGGTCCGAATTTGTCGAGCTTGGAAAACTATAAGCTGACTGAAACGCCTGCGCCGGTAAAATAAGCCGTGAGCGGAAAGAAACCGAATTTCCGGGAAGGACATGCATGGCATTGCCCTTTCTTTGTGTGGCCAATATGGCACTCTGAAAAGGGGGCTTAAGGGCAACTATTTCTGCATCATCACGTTGTAAATAAAAACATTTTTAACGTTATAATCGGCAGGCGAATAAACATATGAGCTGAATTGTGTGGGTGATCGACTTGGCTAAAAATTGAATATTGAAACATAGGAATCTTGAAATCTAATCGCCATTTTAGGGGAAGGAACACGAAGATGATGAAGCGCAAATTGGTTAGTGGAGAGGTGTCGAAAGCAATCCTCTTGTCGGGAGCTGCATGGTTTACCTTGGGTTTTTCCGCAGTGGCGACTGCCCAGGAGGATACGGGTGTTGATCCGGTCGCCGATGAGGTTGATGAGACCTTTACACTTAATGAGATCATCGTGACCGCGCGGAACCGTGAAGAGAGTTTGCAGGATATTCCTCTAGCCATCACGGCGTTTGACCGCACGGATTTCGAGCGGAGAAGTATTGAAACTCTGGATGATGTCGCTCGGTTGACCGCCGGTTTGAGTTTTGAGGATTTCAGCGGGGGCTTTGCCACGCCGGTTATTCGCGGACAAACTCAAACACGCTTGACGGCCCTTGAGTCGAATGTGTCGACTTTTCTTGATGGTGTCTGGATCCCGCGAGCTTGGGCGTTTGACGTTGGGACTGCAAGCCTTGACCGGATTGAAGTTGTCAAGGGGCCACAAAACGCCCGATACGGACGAAATGCTTTCGCCGGTGCTATCAACTATGTGCCGTTTAAGGCGACCATTACCGATCAGGTCGTTTCGGGAGAACTTGAAGGTACAGTAGGGTCAGACGAGCGGCTTGATGGTGGCGTTCGTGCAAACATCTCAGACGGTAAGTACTTCGCAGTAGCAGGATCTTTCAACTATTCGACATTTGATGGAACATTCGACAATACAAGTCCATTTGCCGATATCGACCTTGAGCAGGGTACGACTGGAAATGTTGGCGGTTTTGATAAGACCAGTTTTTCGATTTCTGCCGTTGCCAAGCCGATAGAAGCGCTAACGCTTGAAGCGAGCTTCAATCAGTTCGATGTCGAGAACGAAGCTCGGGCGGGACGCAATCTCAGCCAGTTCGCAGGGAGTTTGAATTGTGGATCGGCCGTGTTTGGGGCGAACCTACTGTTCTGTGGCGAGCTTCCCGAACCAGGCGAGGATGCGGAGACAGATCCACGGGCGTTCGATACGTTTGCGGAGACGGACATTCTTCGGATCGGCGGCTCTCTGGAGCTCTCTGACAGAGTGGATCTATACTACACGTTTGGACATGTATCTGGCGATGTCATTTCGGCGGGGAGCAGTGAAGTCGACCAGATTAATTGTGGTCTTATTCCATTCGGCCCTCCATCTTGTGCGTTCACAGCGTCCCCAATTGGCAGCATAAGCTATGACTCCCATGAATTGCGCGTGGTTTATGATGATGACGATTCCTGGCGATTTGAGTTCGGTGGATTTGCTTCGGACGGTGAAGATATCTTCGCGACGCAGGTGTCCAACCAACCTATCCTGATTGAAGGTGTAACAGATCCAGCTACAATCGAGCCGATCACTGAGTTCGCTACTACGCTACAAAATGACCTGACCGAGACGGAGATTATTGCGGTATTTGGTGCGTTTGAATGGCGCTCTCCCGACGACCGCTTCAGATTGGGCGGGGAGCTTCGCTATTCGGAGAATGAAATATCAGCGGTCAGCCTGATCACCCCTGGTTCGGACCAACTCTCGGAGACATTCTCATTCTTTACGCCGAGGTTCACGGCCGAATACAATGTGACAGAGAATACGCTGGCATATGCTTCGGCTGCGCGCGGGGCGAAGGCGGGCGGGTTTAACCCGGGGGCAACTCTGGAAGAGAACCAGGCATTCGACGAGGAGACAAACTGGACTTTTGAGGTCGGTGCCAAGAACCAGTTCTGGAACGATCGTGTTGTCCTGAATGTTGCAGCTTTCTTCACTGATTGGCGGAATCTGCAGATCAACGGGCCTGATTTTGGATCAACAGCTCCAGTCCCTAGCGCCATCACAAGCAATTTGGGCGGCGCTCGGGTTTTGGGTGTTGAACTGGAGGGTAGTATTCAGATTATCGATCAGTTTAGCATAGATGGATCGTTCTCCTTTTCGGACGGTCAATATGATAATGGTGTTGTTGATCAAAGGTTCGCTCAACTTAGCGGGTTTGGCTTCCCGCCAGTGCCGGCATGTGACGGCATCGTATGTCCGATAGATGGCGACATTAGCGGCAACGAGATTGAGCGGACACCGTCCACACAACTCGCGGTCGGTGCGGAGTGGGGCGACGACCTCCCGGTTTGGGATGGCAGCTACTATATTCGCAGCGATTTCAGTTGGCAAAACTCGTTCTTTGCGAGCCCCGTCAATCTTGCGACCATACCTGACCGCTTTTTGCTTGGTGCCAGTGCGGGCGTCACTTTTGGTCATGTCGATGCGAGTATCTGGGTTCGTAACCTGACAGATGAGAACTTCGTATCGAATTCCTTCGTAGTCATCGGAGCGTTCGGCAACTCGTTCAACACTTTCTTCGGTGATCGCCGGTCATTCGGTCTAACGGTGAAGTTGACCTATTAGAGTCTCCAAGGGGCGGTATCATCAAATTTTCGGTTGATACCGTTTGAACCATCTGCATCATTGGTGCAGGTGGTTCTTTTTTTCTTACCGGTTACCTTGGTCATTTCGCGATCGACCGTTGCGGCAAGGCGGACAGGTCACCGGGAACGTTAGTGAACAATCGGCCCTGGGGGATAGCAAAAGGGACTTGCCATGAATATCGACTTTTCAAAGCTTCGAAGTCTGCTGGGTCTTGTGCTCCTCGGAATGTGTCTGGCAGCCTGTGAGCAAGGCAAAGGTGCTCCGGTTGAGGCAGATGTTCCCGCCGCTCCAACATCGTCGGAAGAACCGGCTGTAGCTGTTCCCGAACCCGCTGCATTTCCATCATACGCCTTGGCCATGGAAACACTGCACCCCCTTGGGCGGATTACTGGCGCTCAGAATGGAGACCCCATATCTGCGGCTGACGCGGCTGGTAGTGATTTCTCCGAAGCGATTTCTTATGCGCGTGACATGGGCAGTTATGCTTTCCTGGTTTGGCAAGGCGGTTCGCTTAAGGTCGAGGAGTACTTCTCCGGTCATGATCAGGATATAAGAGCGGAATCAGCTTCGATGCATAAATCGATTATAGGGCTGGCCGTCATGATCGCCTTGTCAGAAGGGGCGATTGCAAGCGTCGATGACCCGGTTGGGACATATATCTCGGAATGGGCAGATGATGACCGCGGAAACATTACCGTTAAGCAGCTTTTGACCATGGCAAGCGGGCTTGAGCGGTTTTCATTTGCAGAGGGACCGGCTTCGGCGGGAGCACAATATGTCATTGACGGAGAGGGCGCCCGCGCCCGTACTCTGTCTCTTTCATTAGACCACGCCCCTGGCACAAAATTCCAGTATGCCAACCCGGTGGCGCAGCTATTGCTGATGGTTGTCGAGGCGGCGACCGGAGAACCCTATCAGACATATTTGTCGGAAAAACTATGGAAACCCCTCGGAGCGGGTGACGCGTATGTGTGGCTGAATGAAAAGGATGGGTTTCCGCGGGGCTATACGGCGCTTTTGGCCCGTCCGCGTGATTGGCTCAGGCTCGGCCAGCTATACAAGGACAATGGCGTCGCCAACGGACAACAGATTATTCCCTCCGAAATCATGGCCCAAGCGACGGCGCCGTCTGTGCATAACCCCAATTATGGATGGCAGATATGGCGCGGTGAAACCTATGAACCAAGGCGCTTTTACAATGCGGAAAAAACGGGTGCGAGTTTTGCCGCCAGCGCGCCATATGCGGCTGATGACATATTGTTCTTTGATGGCTTTGGCGGTCAGCGTGTTTACATAAGTCGCAGCAATGATCTGGTCATCGTACGGCTTGGTGATGCCCGTATGGACTGGGATGATGCCATGCTGCCAAATCTCGTTTTGGGCGCATTGGATGAGTAAAGTTTCTGGTCTTCTGTGGGTTTGGCTGTCCCTGTTGATGAGTGCTGGCTGTGCAGTTGGCCCCTCAGTGACCGCCGACGAGACAATTGCTGCCAGTGAGGTCGTCCATGAAAATGTCACTGTGGTCAGTCAGGACGGCCGCGCGGTAGATGTCCGGGTGTTCTACAAAGCCGGAGGCTGCGATCAGTGCTCCCTTATTATGTTTTCCCACGGGGCGAACGCCACCTATGACCGCTATGACGTTCTGCTCAAAGCATGGGCACGAGAGGGGTATGTCGTTGCAGCGCCCTTACATGTCGACTCCGAGGCCCATCCACGGCGATCCGAGTATGACCGCGATGCCCATCTTCCTACGCGCGTCGAGGATGTCTCGGCGACTATAGAGCATCTGCTAGCCGCTCAGCTCGCATCTATTGAGGGGGTTAGCTTCGCCGGAGATTATATGGCCGCAGGACATTCCTTCGGAGCTCTTATCGCCCAGATTGCAGGGGGGGCAAGTGTCATGGATCATTCAATCCGTGCGGCGCAAGGTCCCAAAGTGGTCATCGCCATTTCGCCGCCAGGAGCCGTGCCGGGTATTGTTGATCCCTCTGACTGGGCCTCGATCGAAGCCCCCATGCTGGTTGTCACTGGAACGAACGATATCGTTCCCTTTATCGCCCCGAAATGGGAAGATCATCTGGCGTCCTTTGAAGCTGCGCCGGCAAGGCTGAGCACTGCAATCGTATTCGATGAGATAGATCACTACTTCAACGGCGCGTTCGGACGGATCGATGACGGGCGCGCAGCGGTCGACGCCGTTGCAGACCTGAACGCTGCGATCATCACTTTCATCCGTCAAGCTGGTGATGGCGTATCGGTGGCCGATATGAGCCTGCTTGGCGATGGGGCCACGGGGGTCCGCATCTTAACGAGAGAAAACCATGACTGAGATCAAAAAAGATGCCTTGGGTTGGCGCATGAAATTTGGCGTTCTGGGCCCATCAACCAATACGATTGTCCAGCCGGAATTTGACGATATGCGTCCGGCAGGTGTCACCAATCATTACAGCCGGATACAAAATGGAAACCCGCAAGCCGTTTCGAATGAAAGCTTCCTTGCTGGCACTCAGGAAATCGAAAAATTGACATTCGACGCCGTTCATTGGGCGATGAATGTAGATCCCGGACACCTCGTCATGGGCATGTCAGCAGTGACATTTAATGGCGGGCAGAAGGGCGCTGATGGATTCATTGATCGGGTCAAAGAGGCTTCGGGCGGAACAGTTGATGTTAGCGTTGGCTCGCATGCGACCCGTGATGCTTTGCGCGCCTATAACGGGGTTAAGCGCATCGCTTTTATCTCGCCATACTGGCCGGCCATGAATGAGATTGCCGCGGCCTATTTCGAAGACGCCGGATTTGAAGTCGTGCGAAACACTTGCCTGAAGTGTTTGAGCTGGACAGCGATTGCCGAAGTGACGCGCGAGACATTGATCGCCGAGCTGCGCAGCCTTGATGGCGATGATGTCGATGCCATTGTTCAGATCGGAACAAATCTCTGCATGGCCCAACTGGCAGGAGAGGCAGAAACTTGGCTCGGCAAGCCTGTTATCGCGATCAATACAGCAACCTATTGGCATGCGCTGCGGACCAATGGCATCAATGACAAGATACAGGGCTTTGGCCGTTTGCTGTCCGAGTTTTAAGCCCGCAAATCAAGGAGCAGCCAAAAGAGCTGGCCCTCCTGTCCAAAAGTCGGTCAAGGTGCCGCTGTCAGGGGACTGGACCTGTCACGGTTTGATTCCGGCCTTAATAGACGATTATCTACTATTAAGGAGACAAGACTATGGGACCATTACCCAGGGAGCAGGCTAGTCTAGGCCCTGCATCGAAAGGCAATTTTGGCGTTCCACA
>CAZXXY010000097.1:0-8870 GCA_964644755.1 uncultured Hyphomonas sp.
CAAAGCGTGCGCCGAGATAGGGCGCTTGGTCTACTGTGGGCGCAGGAGCGGACATAAGCGTGCGGCTTAAGTCGCCCAAAAACAGCCGCTCGCGTTTGCCGCTTAAGTAGAAATATACGCACATCGCCTTCCTATACGTATGCTCTATTTTATCTGCATGCTTAGATTGAGACTGCCACGCGCCATCCATAGTGGTGCTAACCAAGTTTCGATGACGCGGCCGTCCTCATCCTGCCGATACCCCCATTTGTCTGGCGCACAAGAGCGCCCGCCGGTACAAATATCTATTGGTCCTATGCGGCATGCCAGTCCCCCAATCCTGGGAATACTAGCGTATCCTCGCCCGAAGAGTGTGTTTTGGAGCGTGCTAAAATCTATACCTTCAAAATATCTTTTCGGTATGGTGGCGAAGCAGTATGTCGGCTTGCAGTAAACAGGTAAGCCTTCGACTGGATCAACTCTCATAATGTGGCCCTCTGGATTGGTCGGTTCTGGCGCAACATATGTTCCTGCTTCTATTTCTTCCAGAATCTCAGGCGTAATGGCTTGTATCGCTTGAACTGGTAGAAGCCAATCCTCTGGCGGGGGATCAGGCGTCCACGCTGGGCAGGCTATCGGTGCAAAGACGACACTTGCTGTCTGTTCCGGCCAGTCTTCAACGATTGTGGGGTCTTCCAGTAAGAGGTCAAACAAGTCTAAAGCACGGTTGATCTTGCGTTCAAAAAGTGCCTCTCGGCTAATATTTTCCTCGCTAGCGAAAATTGTTGTTGTGGACGGTGAGGCCGTGCACCCACCCAGCACGAATAACGAAGTCAAACCAAGCATAACAGAAATGCATTTTGTATTGCTGTTACTTCGGTGTAACGAATGCTTCTCTCGCGAGCTATACGTTTCTTCCATCATTTTCTCACACACGCTTTCTTTCCACCATACCCTTTACAAAGAGCACGCTGCTGTTGACCAAGTAAAGTCTCTAGTGCGTCCTAAATTCGCCCCACAACGGACGCACGGGATGTCCGCTCCTGGGACAAACCCACCAAAACTACTCCAACACCCCTTCCCCCCGCCCTATAGTCCCTGCCATCCCCGCACGAGCAAAGCCGCAATCGGACCGACCGGTTGTTCGTGTGGGGACGGATGACTGGAGCGTGGGGGCCGTAACGAGGCGTAAGCGCCGCCAGCGGTCGCCGGACGTAACCTTTGGCAAGTCTGTGTGAGCAGAAACTCCCCGGAGGCTGCACGAGATTGGGTGCATAAGAGCGGACAGGTCGGCAAAAAACACAGCCCAGAGCCCGGAAAACAGCCTTCAGCCCGCGAAGCGGCGTCTCATCGCGTCAGCGGGAGACAACCAAAACACCCGTCCCCTACTCCGCCGCCACCTTCACCCCGTCCTCGCCAAGCACCCGGCTGGCAATCTCGTCGGGCACAATCAAAAGCGTCTCCTCACAGGTGCGCTCGAAATTCGCCAACAGCGCTTCTGCGCGGGCGCTGCCAGTGCGTTCATGGTGCAGTTCGACCAGAAGCCGGAACGCGTCCGCATGGGCCGCAGGCAGCGCCGACAATTTGTACCATTTGATCGCATCCGGATTGGCCACCGCGTCGAACACATCTTCAGGGTCCCAGACAAAGGCAAGCCCGCCTGTCATGCCCGCGCCGAAATTGTCGCCCACAGGGCCGAGGATCGCCACTTGGCCGCCGGTCATATATTCGCAGCCATTCGCCCCGCAGCCCTCGATCACGGCACTCGCGCCCGAATTGCGCACGGCAAACCGCACGCCCGCCGTGCCCGCCGCATAGAGCTTGCCGGAGGTTGCGCCATAAAGGCAGGTATTGCCGATAATGGCATTGTCCGCCGCCTCGAACTTCGCATTGGCAGGCGGACGGGCAATAATTGTCGCGCCGGAAAGGCCCTTGCCGACATAATCATTGGCGTCGCCAACAAGATCGAGCATCAGTCCCTGTACGGCAAAAGCGCCGAGCGACTGGCCCGCCGAGCCTTCAAGCTGGACATGCAGTCGCCCTTCGGCCAGAGCCCGCTCGCCAAATTTGCGCACAATCGCGCTCGATGACCGTGTGCCGATTGCCCGCTGGACATTGCGCACGCCATAAGAGAGCTGCATCTTCTCGCCGCGCGTAAAGAACGGATCGGCATCCCGCAGGATTTGCGCATCCAGCGTATCGGGAACGTCATTGCGCTGTGTCGGCTGATAGGTGACATCCGAACCGCCCGCGACCTGCACCAGCAGCGGATTGAGATCGAGATCGTCAAGATGCGCCGCGCCGCGTGAAACCTGTGCAAGCAGATCGGACCGGCCAATGGCCTCGTCGAGACTGCCAAGGCCAAGCTCGGCAAGAACCTCGCGGACATCCTCTGCGATAAAGCTCATCAGATTGACGACCTTATCCGGGTTGCCAGTGAACTTCTTGATCAGCTCGGGGTCTTGCGTACACACGCCAACAGGGCAAGTGTTCGAATGGCACTGACGCACCATGATGCATCCCATCGCCACAAGACTGGCCGTGCCAATGCCATATTCCTCCGCGCCGAGCATCGCCGCCATGACAATATCCCGCCCCGTCCGCAATCCGCCATCCGTGCGCAGCGTGACTTTGTCGCGCAGATTGTTCATCGACAGAACCTGATGCGCCTCGGCCAGACCAAGCTCCCAGGGCAGACCAGCATGTTTGATCGAGGTTTGCGGGCTTGCGCCTGTGCCGCCGACATTGCCAGCGATCAGGATGACATCCGCTTTCGCTTTGGCGACGCCTGCTGCAATCGTTCCAACTCCCGAACGGGCCACCAGTTTCACGCAGACGCGGGCATCTGGATTGATCTGTTTGAGATCATAGATGAGCTGGGCGAGATCCTCGATGGAATAGATATCATGGTGCGGTGGCGGCGAGATCAGGGTCACACCCGGCGTCGCATGCCGGTTTTTGGCAATGAACTCGGTGACTTTGAACCCCGGCAATTGCCCGCCCTCGCCGGGCTTTGCGCCCTGGGCCATTTTGATCTCGATCTCGCGGCACTGGTTGAGATATTCAGCCGTCACCCCGAACCGGCCAGAAGCAACCTGCTTGACCGCCGAATTCATATTGTCGCCATTGGCCAGCGGCGTATAGCGCTCACGCACTTCCCCGCCCTCACCGGACACGGATTTCGCCCCGATCCGGTTCATGGCAACATTCAATGTCCCGTGCGCTTCAGGGCTCAATGCGCCAAGCGACATGCCGGGCGTTACGAAGCGTTTGCGGATTTCATTGATCGACTGGATGTCCTCTAACGGTTTGGCACGATCGGCCGGTTTGAAATCCATCAGATCGCGCAACTGGACCGGCGGCTGATTGCGCAGCGCCGTCGCATATTGGCGATAGATCGCATAATCGCCACGGTCACAAGCCGCCTGCAATGTGTGGATCAAATTCCCGTTCAGCGCATGTGTTTCGCCTGAAGCCCGCAAGCGATAGAAACCGCCAACCGGCAAAGCGATGACTTGCTCGTCAAACGCCATCGCATGACGCTCGATCGCATTCTCTTCTATACCTGCCAATCCAATACCGGAAATGCGGCTGGTCATGCCCGGGAAGTAGTCAGCCACAAGCGCACGCGACAAGCCAAGCGCCTCGAAATTATATCCGCCCCGATAAGACGAAATCACCGAAATGCCCATTTTCGACAGGATCTTCAAAAGCCCCGCTTCGATAGCCCGTTTATAGTTCGAAACAACATCGCCTATGCTGGCATCGCCAAACAATCCGCGCGCATGTCTGTCCGCCAAGCCGTCCTGAGCAAGGTACGGGTTCACACATGTCGCGCCGACACCAATGAGCACAGCGAAATAATGCGTATCGAAACACTCCGCCGAACGCACTGTGATCGAACAGAAACTGCGCAACCCTTTGGCAACCAGATGCGCATGCACCGCGCCTGCCGCTAAAATCATCGGAATAGACACGCGGCCAGCATCCTGATGCTCGTCCGTCAGAACAATATGCTCGCGCCCAGCCGCAACCGCATCCACCGCCTCGCTGCGGATACGGTCAATCGCCGCCTTCAGCGCCGCGCCGTCTTTGGCCACTCCCTCGACCGAAAACGTACAGTCAATCTCTGTGAGCCCCTTGCCCAGCACTTTGTGAAGCCGGTCATACATGCCGTTGGACAGAAACGGGCTCTCCAGCACAAAAACATCAGTCTGGCCTTCATCGGTCGCCAGAATATTGCCCAAATTCTTGAACCGCGTCTTCAAACTCATCACACGGTCTTCGCGCAAAGGGTCAATGGGCGGATTGGTCACTTGCGAAAAATTTTGCCGGAAGAAATGGGAGAGTGGCCTACAGCTCTGGGACAGAACCGCAGGCGGTGTGTCGTCGCCCATTGACCCTATTGCCTCTTTGCCGGTTTCCGCCATCGGCGCCAAAATCAGCTCAAGATCTTCCATCGTCACGCCCGCAGCCGTCTGGCGCTGTAGCAAACCTTCTTTCGTTGTTTGAACACGTGGCTCTGGCCCGGGGCCGATCTTGGCCTCCAGATCGACAACATTTTCAAGCCACGCCTCATAGGGATTTTCGCTGGCCAGAAGATCCACGATCTCGGCGTGCTCGTAGAATTTTCCTGTTTGCAGATCCGCTGCGATCAGACCGCCTGCCGCCACACGCCCCTTACGGACAATATCATCGCCATCGAGCGGGCACATGCCCGCTTCAGACCCTACCGCCAGAATATTGTCCGCCGTCAGGGCATAGCGCAAAGGCCTGAGCCCGTTCCGGTCGAGACCCGCAACCGCCCAGCGGCCATCATATGCAGCCACTGCCGCAGGCCCATCCCAAGGCTCCATCACCGAATTGCAATATTGATAAAGCGCAGCATGACTTTCCGGAATGATCGATGCACGCTTGGACCAGGCTTCGGGGATCAGGAGCGCTTTGGCCATTGGCGCCGTCCGGCCCGCCTTACAGAGAATCTCGAACACATTATCAAGCGCCGCGCTGTCCGACCCACCAGCCGTAATCACAGGCTTCACATCATCCTGATGCTCGCCGAAACTCTCGGACACCATTTTGATTTCATGGCTTTTGAGCCAGTTCACATTGCCTTTGAGCGTGTTGATCTCGCCATTGTGCGCAATCATCCGGAACGGCTGTGCCAAAGCCCATTCAGGAAACGTATTGGTCGAATAGCGCTGGTGATAAATCGCAACTGACGAGACAAAACGCTCATCCTTCAGATCGAGATAAAAGGCATCAATATCCTCGGCGAGGAACATGCCCTTATAGATCAGGGATTTGTGGCTAAGCGAGCAGACATAGAAGGCCGGAATAGCTTCTTCGCGCGCCCTGCGCTCAATCCTGCGGCGGCAAATATAAAGCGCCCGCTCCGTTGCTTCAGCATCGCGCCCCTGATCGTCACGGAAAATGACCTGCTCGATCTCCGGACGCGTATCAGCGGCCTTTTGCCCAATCACCGACACATCAACAGGCGGCTGCCGCCAGCCGTAAATATAGAAGCCCATCGCCAGAATTTCGCGCTCGACAATTGTCCGCGCCGCTTCCTGCTTGGCAAGATCAGTCCGTGGCAGAAATATCTGTCCGACACAGATCGGTGCATCGGTCGGCGTATGGCCGGTCCGTTTAATCTGGTCACGGAAAAACTCCTGCGGCACATCAAGTCGGATGCCAGCGCCGTCCCCGGTTTTGCCATCAGCATCAACCGCCCCGCGATGCCAGACATTTTTGAGAGCCTTGATGCCCATTTCAACGATCTCGCGCCGCGGCGTCCCGTCAAGCGCTGCAACAAGGCCGACGCCACAAGCTGAGTGTTCGTCTGCAGGATTATAGGCGTTCGCCTCCATGAGTTTCTGGCGGGCATCGAGGAAAGGTTGATTTGGTCCGGTCATATCTCTACTCCGCTGCCACTTTGGCCGAGCTGGCCATGGCTTTCATATGCTCGTGCATCGCATCTGCTGCATCTCGCGCATCCTTGATTGCCCACACCACAAGTGAGCCGCCACGCACAATATCGCCTGCCGCGAACACACCGGGCAGTCTTGTTTCCATATTCTTGAAATTGATCTGCACAGCACCCCAGCGATTGACCACAAGGCCAGACTGATCCCAGAGTTTAGGCAGGTCTTCAGGGTCAAACCCCAAAGCGCAAATCACCATGTCCGCTTTGACGTCAAATGTCTCTCCTGTTGCTTCGGGACGTTTCCGGCCGGACGCGTCTGGTGCGCCAAGCTTCATGCGGGACGCTTTGACGGATTTGATCGCGCCGGCTTTGGTCCGCACCACTTCGTCAGGACCAGCAAGCCATTCGAACACAACACCTTCTTCTTCAGCATTTTGCACCTCACGGGCGCTGCCGGGCATATTCTCTTTGTCGCGCCGGTAAAGGCAGGTGACAGATTTCGCCCCTTGGCGCACTGCCGTCCTCACACAATCCATAGCCGTATCGCCGCCGCCGATCACAACCACGCGCTTGCCCTCTGCGTTCAACTCGCCGCTTTCAAACGCAGGCACATCATCCCCCAGCCCCTTCCGGTTAGAGGCCGTTAGAAAGTCCAGCGCTTCGAGAACCCCTGTCCCCTCCAACCCATCAATCTTCAAACGGCGCGGCTTGTAGACACCGGTCGCAATCAACACAGTGTCATGGCTTGCCCGCAAGTCGGCAAAGCTCAGCGTGACACCGATTTCGGTCTTGTACTTGAACACGACGCCGCCCGCCTCAAGATGGGCAAGCCGCCGCTCGATAATATCCTTTTCAAGCTTGAAGCCCGGAATGCCGTAAACAAGCAAACCGCCGCCGCGGTCATAGCGGTCGTAAACGGTGACTGCATAACCCTTGCGTCGCAGCTCTTCAGCCGCCGTTAGCCCAGCCGGTCCGGCGCCAATAATGCCAACACTCTGCCCACGTTCACGCGGCGGATTGATCGGCACAATCCAGCCCTTCTCCCAAGCTGTGTCCGTAATGTATTTCTCGACCGCACCGATCGTCACTGTGCCATGTCCTGATTGCTCGATCACACAGGTTCCTTCGCACAGGCGATCCTGCGGGCAGATGCGTCCACAAATCTCCGGCATATTATTGGTCGCCGAACTTGCCTCATAAGCCTCTTCAAGCCGTCCATTGGCAGCGAGCATCAGCCAGTCGGGAATATTGTTCGATAGCGGGCAACCCTGCTGGCAAAACGGCACACCGCATTGCGAGCAGCGAGACGCTTGCGCAGCCGCTTTGGCAGGCTTGTAAGCGCCATAGATCTCGTTGAAATCACCCTTGCGGGCCTTCGCCGTACGTTTAACGGGCGTCTTACGATCAACATGGATGAATTGCAGCATGGATTGCGCCATTAGGACCCCCAACTTGGAATGAAGCCGCTGTCCTAAAGGCTCCGTCACGCAAACGCAAGGAAAAATCCACTTATATATATCATTATGATATTAAAAAAGGGTTGGAAAATATCGCCTCAGAGAAAACCGAAAGGCGAAAAAGCAAATATAAATATCATTTTGATACTCATAATGGAGACTAGTCAGACAGAATCGAAACGCCTATTTAGGAGGCTCATCGCGGGGGACAGCATGTCACTACTCCAACTCTTTATCCTGTCGATCGTACAGGGCATAACCGAATGGCTGCCAATCTCCTCATCAGGTCATGTCCTACTGGTCGCAGGCTTTTTCGGACTGGTCGGCGAAGACGAAATCCTCATCAACGCTATGGCGCATCTGGGCACGCTGCTCGCCGTGCTCGCCTATTTCCGCAAAGATGTCTGGCGCGCCATTCTGGGCGGGTTGGAACTCGTAGGCATTGGCCGCAAAGACGGTGCGCTTTCAGATAAGGCACGGCTCGCCATTCTGATACTCGCCTCGCTCCCTGCCGCACTGCTTATCGGTGTCGCCTTTACGCAATTGCCCGAAACCTTGCAGCTCGGCATGCGCAGTGTGTGGGTCGTTATTGCCTCGACCGTGATCTTCGCACTTGCGCTCTGGTGGGCCGATGCCCGCCCTGAAGCGAGCAAAACCGAAGCAGATATGAGCGTGAAAGAAGCTGCACTGATTGGCGCAACCCAGGCCGTCGCCGCGCTGGTTCCGGGCACAAGCCGATCCGGCATCACCATGACCGCCGCCCGCGCCTTCGGCTTCTCGCGCATCGAGGCCGCCCGCTTCTCCATGCTCATCGGCGCGCCGCTGATTGTTGCCAGTGGCGCATACGCCTTTCTCGAGCTCTTCACCGCCGAACCCGGCGCCATCTCGCTCACCCTAAAAGACGGGCTGACCGTCGCCGCGCTCTCGGCAATCTCCGGATATGCCTCGATTGCCATTCTGATGAAGCTGCTCGAGCGGATGAGCTTTCTGCCGTTCGTGATTTACCGGCTCGGCCTTGGCCTCGTTCTGCTGGCGGCAAGCCCCTTATGGCTCAACATTATTTCGGCCTAAAACGGCGTTTTCGCCGGACTTTGATCCATATTCGAGTGTCCAGACACGGTTTTCCTCGCGTCCAGACCGGTTTTGCGTTTTCATCCTTATAGAGGCCTGCTGATCTGGCTTGGCCCGAGATGAGATGGTTGAGAGGCAAGCATGAGTGACAAGCGCCCCGAGAAGAAATCCGAAACCCTGGAAGTGCGTCTGCCGCATTCCAAAAAGGAAGCCTTCATGGAAGCGTGCGAGCGCGACGGCATTACCGCCAGTCACGCCATGCGCAGCTTTATCGACGCCTATCTCAAACGCTCACATCGGGTCCAGTTGAAGCAGATCATACAGGACACAACCATGACCCTTATCAAAAATCCCGCCAAAACCACGGGCGGCCTCCTTGCCCTCACCCTTGGCACATTCGCATTCCTGTCAGGCCCCAGCGTCGCTGAATTGGATCG
>CAZXXY010000098.1:0-8781 GCA_964644755.1 uncultured Hyphomonas sp.
CCCCAAGCTCGGTTGCCACGCTCCACCAATCGGGCTGCTCTGTCTTGAGTGCCGCCAGTGCTGCCCGTGCCTCATCCATTGTGTCAAACAGGGCAAAGCAGGTCGCACCAGAGCCGGACATGCGGGCAAAGCGCACATTTGGCAGTGCTTTGAGTGTTGCCAGTGTGTGGGCAATTTCGGGATGTAGAACAATCGCCGGGGCTTCGAGGTCATTGTAAGTCTTGTCGAGCCAATTGAGCAGGTTTTGTGTCGACTTAAACTGTGGCGGGTTGGTTTCGTGAAAATCGGCACCGCCGCCGCTGGCATCAAAGGTCTGGAAAACCTGAGCGGTGGAGCAGGGTACTCCCGAATTGACAAGCAGTGCAGGCAGAGGGGCTGGAATGGTTGCAGGAACAAGGCGTTCGCCTTCGCCGCGCATCAGGAGCGGGCGCGACAGGATGCAGGCTGGTATGTCGCCGCCCAGCTGCGCGCCGACCGAGATCAGGTGGTCATATGTGTCCGGCCCGCCCCAAAGCTGGTTTAATTGGCGCAAGGTCGCTCCGGCATCGGCAGACCCTCCGCCAATACCGGAGGCGACGGGCAAGTGTTTGACCAAAGTGATCCGCGCGCCCTTGTCGGTTTGCAAAACGGTTTGCAGGGCATAGGCGGCTTTGAAAACGAGATTGTCGTTCAAGTCGCCACACTTGTCTGCAAACGGGCCTATGACGGCAAATTGCAGACTGTCGGCGGTCTCTACTGTGATCCGGTCAGCGGCCTCCGCTCCGGCGAACACGATGAAGCTGTCCAATGGGTGCCGACCGTTTTTCTTGGCGCTGCCAACGTGCAAGGTGAGGTTAATTTTGGCCGGCGCGAGGGTAATGAGCATGGTCATGGATAAGTTGGTCCAGAGAAACGGGAGGATGAGTGCGGCTTGTTGTGCGGCAAGACCTTTGCGGCACAAGTGATCATGGTGGTGTCTGCTGGGACGATACTTGCGATATGGCTTCGGTCCCCGGCAATCCGTTCTCGAGTTTCGCTTTGATGGAGCGGGCGTCTTCGTGATCCGGATCGATTTTCAAAACCCGTACCCATTGGAACTTCGCCTCGGTTTTGCGGCCGACTTGCCAGTATGCGTCGCCTAGATGGTGATTAAGTTCCGCTTCGCTGGGGGAGAGTTCTACGGCGCGTTCCAGGTGTTCTACGGCCTTTTCATAGTCACCAAGTTGGTAGTGGGCCCAGCCCAGACTGTCGACGATAAATCCTGCATTGGGCCGCAAGGCGACAGCTGTTTCAATCATTTCGAGACTTTGTTCGAGACGCTCTCCCCGATCGATCCATGAATATCCCAGATAATTTAGGAGGGCAGGTTGTCTGGGGGCGAGATCAAGCGCGATGAGGAGGTCGGCTTCGCCTTCGGGCCACATGTCCAGCTGCTCCCGAATGGCGCCGCGGGCATAGAAAAGTCGCCAGTCTTGCTCATTGGCTTCGGCATCAGCGTCGATGACTTCTGAAAAGATATGTGCAGCTTGCTCGAGATCGTCCAATGAGCGGAACAGGTCGCCAAGCTGGATTTTCAGGTTCCGGTCGGCGCTTATCTCCAGAGCTTCACTTGCGATCCGCAAAGCGTCTTCATTGCGGCCCTCGCGGCGAAGCGCCCAAGCGAGTTGACCGCGCGCGGTTGCATAGAAGACGGAGCTTTCGGGCACTTCCCGCAGCAGATCGATTGCATTTTCCCGACGGTTGGAGCCATCGAGTGAATCGGCCCATAGCGTTCGGGCAACATGCAAATCATCGTCAAGATGCAAGGCCAGAGCGAAATAAACACCAGCCAGATCGCTGTTAGTCTGGGCGGCGAGAGCGGCAGCGGCGGTGTAAACCGAGAGAGCTGCGCCTTGGCTAACCGAGAATTGGGGTAAGGCCGGAGCATTGCCCGCTAGCAGCGCTCTCCGCGTGTCTTCAATGGCTGCGTTCTGACCAACCCGTTGACCAAATGTGGTGAGCAGCTCAATGGCTTCCTGGTCTTGTCCGGCCGCGGCCAGTAATTTGGCGTGTATCTCGGCGGCGCTGGCGAGGCGCAGGCCATTGTCCCACATGGTTTCGAACGTGGTCAGGGCTTCGGCTTGCTGCCCGGCATGGAGCTGCATCAGCCCTTTGGTGACTTCGGACAAGCCGCCGAGGAGAGATGACCGATCCGGCGGGGTGCCAAGTATTTCAATTCCGGCCTCTACTCCGCGCAGATCATATACCGCCCATGCTTTCAGACTGTCTGCGATGAGATTATTAAAAAGACTGGTGGTCTTTTGCTCGAGAAATCGCTCGGCTCGTTCCGGTCTACCCTCTGCTATGGCGTCTACGGCGAGGACCAGATTGGGAAGCGCTGTTCCTTCGCGGGCCAATGCGGGGGCACTTTTGGCTGTTTTGAGCGCCGTTTCCACATCATCAGCGATGAGAGATGTAAAGGTTGCGCGTTCGAGAAGATCCTTGTCCTGTGGTTCATTCTTTGCGGCGGCCGCATAGAAGCCGGCGGCGGCGTGAGGATCATTGGTGAGTGCGGCATAGCGGCCGCGCAAAAACTCCGAGTAAGCCCGGCTGTCCTGCATGCGTTGCCATTGGGCTGACTGGCGCTCGGCAAAGTCTTGCTGGACCTGCCCAACGGTACATGTCGCCAGTGTCGCGGCGGCGACTGCGATAAGAATGACTGAATACAGTTTCATATCGCTACTTTCCAGCTTCCAGCCCTATGTGCAAGCGCGCTTTACGCTTTTGGCTGACGCCTGCGCATTGACTTTCGCGCTATATGTCTCGCTCGGTTAAGCGAGCATCTTGTTCGAAAGACAAAGAGGGCAAGGTTTGACGTTCGGGGGGAGGCACTGTGATGCCATCCTGCAATTTCGCTTCGATTGTAGCGCGAACTGTTGCTGGTGGATAGATCTCCAATGCGGCTTCCCAAGCCTCGCGGGCTTTGTCTTTATCGCCCTGATGCCAGTAAATATCGCCTAGATGGTCTTCTATTTCCCAGTGTCGTTCCGGCGCAAGCAGGTCGCGAGAGCTCTCAATGATCCGTCCCGCAGGGCCAATGTGACCGAGTTTATACTGGGCCCAGCCAAAGCTGTCACGAATATAGGGATTGCGTGGGGCGAGCTGTGATGCGCGGCCCAGCAGCTTATAGCCTTCCTCGTAACGATCCGTGTGGGAGATCAGGAAATATCCCAGCGTGTTGAGCATATATGGATCGTTAGGGCGTTCGAGATGTCCCTGCCGCAAGATCTTGAGAGCTTCACGGTCCCGGTCGAGCTCGCCGAGGATGGTGGTGACATACATCCGGCGATCGTGGGTGTCGTCCAGACGTCGGGCCTCGTTGGCAAACACGAGAGCATCTTCATAGCGCGCATAATGTTGGAGGACATCGGCCTTGGCTGCGTTTGCCCGTGCCAAACGTGAAGGATTGTCTGCAGACGCCAAAGCCTCGTCGGTTAGATCAAGTGCTTTTCGTTCTTC
The DNA here is from genome assembly GCA_964644755.1 of uncultured Hyphomonas sp. GTDB lineage: Bacteria > Pseudomonadota > Alphaproteobacteria > Caulobacterales > Hyphomonadaceae > CALLCD01. The sequence continues at coordinate 3,478 of CAZXXY010000098.1, forward strand.
ATCAAGCAGGCTGTAAAGGGCTGCTGCGCGGAGCTTGATGCCGAACTCTTCGTCTTCGTCAATGTCCAGCTCGAGCGCGCGGCCGAGGGCCTTTTTGGCTTGCGCCTGATCTTGTTGCAGCATCAGGGCGAGCGCGGCGGACATTCCCAAATTGGGTTTGAGTTCAGGTGCGCTTAAGGCGACATGAGCTGCGCCGTCATAGAGGGCGTTCTGGTGCAGACCATTGATAACGAGTAGGCGCAAATCTTCATCATCAGGGGATAAGAGAAGAGCAGCCTGATCGAGCGATGATTTCGTTTCGTCAAACACATTGGTGGGCAAGCCGCGTTGAACGCGTTCAAAAATCCGTCCGCGCGCAAAGGCCAAGCTGATATCTGTCAGTGTGCGGGCAAGTGCGGTGCGTGGGGTTAGTGCTTCATCATCCAGTCCGCGTCCATCTTTGAGTGATTGGATTGCTGCTGCATATGAAACGGCCTGTTCGGGTTCGGCTTCAGCCAGACGCTGATAAACGGCGATGGCTTCATCAATTCGGCCCAATCTGCGCAATAGCAGGGCGCGCCGCGATATGACCGTCTGGATATCCGAGAAATACAGGTTCTGAACATCCAGATCATGTTCGGGGGCATCAATCTCGCCAGGTGTCAGCGATGTATAAACCGCAAGCGCCCCTTCTTCTTGTCCAAGACTTTCGAGCAAGGCTGCAAGCGACAGATCAGACGTTAGGCCGGGGAGGCCAGAGGCTGCCGCACGGTGCTCGCGTATTGCTTTGTCCGTATTGTCTTCGAAAGCATAGATCCATGAGGAAATGTAGGCATTAAACTGCGTTGGTCCGTCTTCACCTTCAACACTTTCGGCAATCTTTCGGGCGCCATCCAGATCATCGGCGGCAAGCGCATCAATCGCCAGGAGCAATCCGCGAAAGGTTTCAGTGGTCTCTTCGTTCTCTGTGTCGGCAGCGAGAACCTGCAGATAAGCGGCCATGTCTCCCGCCTTGATGGCGTCGCTGGCATCTTCATAAGCGCTGGGCCCTACCGGTTTGCCGCGTTCATCCAGAACGGATGTCGCTTTTGCTGCTTTGGACAATTCTGCATGGGCAGGGGCAGCGAGCGCTGTTGCGAGGGCGAACATGGCGGCAGTAGCAAGATATTTCAGGCGCATGGGGACTCCAGTTGATGCTTATCGTCAATGTGCACACGCAATGTGCTTCCTGCAAGGCTTACACATGCTCTTGATGGAATTATGACGGGAAATCGACCCCGATTTGCAGGGCGCTTCATCTTTGCGCCTTCAAAACCTCATACATTGGCCAACGACACGCCGAAGTGTCCAAATCGATCTACCCAATCGGTCTTCTCCGGCGTGGCCGATTGCTTACATATTCGGGTAATTCGGGCCGCCACTGCCTTCAGGGCACGTCCAGTTGATATTCCCGTTCGGATCCTTGATGTCGCAGGTTTTGCAGTGGATGCAGTTTTGCGAATTGATCTGGAAGCGTTTGGAGCCATCCGGATCTTCCACCCATTCATAGACGCCTGCAGGGCAGTAGCGTGCCGAGGGGCCGTCAAACTGCTCAAGCTCACTGGCTTTTTGCAAATGCTCGTCGAGCACTTTGAGGTGGACGGGTTGATCTTCTGCGTGATTGGTCGCCGTGAAGGCAACATTGGTCAGTTTGTCAAAGCTGATGACGCCGTCCGGTTTAGGATAGTCTATCGGTCTGAACTTGGCCGCAGGCTTCAGGCTCTGCGCATCGGATTTCTTGTGCCGCAGTGTTGGCAGATAGCCAAAGCCGACAAGGGATCGCAGCCACATATCCGGCATGCCGATTACCGCGCCCATGAGCGTGCCAAAGCGCGACATGAGCGGCTTCATGTTCTTGACAGGAGAAAGGTCTTTTTTGACCCAGCTTTTATTGTAGGCGGCTGTATAACGCTCAAGCACATCGCCGGTGCGTCCGGCTGACACGGCGTCGAAGGCAGCTTCTGCCGCCATCATGCCGGTCTTCATGGCATTGTGGGTGCCTTTGATACGCGGCAGGTTCACAAAGCCTGCCGAACAGCCGATGAGCGCGCCGCCCGGGAAGGTCAATTTGGGAATGGACTGCAAACCGCCGGAGGTAATGGCGCGGGCTCCATAAGCAACGCGGGTGCCGCCTTCGAGATATTTCAAAATATCGGGGTGATGCTTGTAGCGCTGGAACTCGTCATAGGGCGACAGATACGGGTTTTTGTAATTGAGGTGGACCACATATCCGACGGAAATGAACCGGTCGCCTTTGTCGGTGAAATGGTAGAGAAAGCCGCCGCCATCGCCGGATTTGCCCTGAACGGGCCAGCCGAATGTATGCTGCACCAAGCCGTCCTGGAAGTTTTCTTCGGGAACAGTCCAGACTTCTTTTAGCCCGATCCCGTATTTCTGGGGATCGCAATCGGCCTCAAGATTGTATTTGGCTTTCAGGCTCTTGGTCAGCGAGCCGCGCGCGCCTTCAGCGAACAGAACATATTTGCCAATAAGCTCCATGCCCGGTTCAAAACTGTCCTTTCGGGAGCCATCTTCGGCAATGCCCATAACGCCAGCAACGACGCCGCGCACTTCATTGTTTTCACCGTAGAGAATTTCGGAGGCGGCGAAGCCGGGATAGACTTCAACGCCAAGCCCTTCGGCCTGTTCGCCGAGCCAGCGGCAGACATTGGCCAAGGATCCTGCGAAACAACCATGATTGCTCATCAGCGGTGGGAAAGGGGCCCAGCTGACTTCGAGCGAGCCTTTTGGGCCCAGTAGCTTGTAGTGATCCGTTTTGACCTCGGTTTGCAAGGGACGGTCATCACGTGAGCGCCAATCGGGAATAAGCTCGTCTAATGCTTTGGGATCAAGGACAAGGCCAGAGAGGATATGCGCGCCAATTTCGGAGCCTTTTTCCAGCACAACGCAAGTGCGCTCTTCGCCTGTTTCCTGAGCGCGCTGCATGAAACGGATCGCGGCAGACAGTCCGGATGGGCCGCCACCAATGATGACCAGATCATATTCCATTGACTCCCGTTCGGGTGTTTGGTCTGCCATAAGGTATTCTCCAAAAGATGGCTAAATTTGCTTTGCAATGGTTTATACCTGCTTACCGAGAAAACCAAAGAGGTTGTAATGTCTCATCCCGCTACGGAAATTGCGCTTGATACGCTGACCCAGTGGTGGAGCGATATGGGCGTGGATGTTGACGATACATTGCTCAATGCGCTCAACAAAGCAGCGGTTCCGAGGGCGCAGCAGCCAGCGCCCCAGAGCGAAAATTCAGGCGAAACGCGTCCGAAACAGAGACGGCGGGGCCGCAAAACCCTTGAAGAATGGATCAAAGAAGCCGAATCACTCGCGGGCAATGCCGGAACGCTCGACGCTCTGAAAACAGCGATTGAGGGATTTGAAGGCTGCCCCTTGAAGGCCGGCGCGAACAAAACAGTGGTGTTTGATGGTGTGCAAGGGGCGCCGGTTATGGTGATCGGCGAAGGGTCCGGTGGACGCGAAGACCGCGTCGGCTTGCCATTTGTCGGCAAGGCCGGACAGCTCCTCGATAAAATGCTCGCTGCGATTGAGCTTGACCGCAAGACCAATGTCTTTTTGACCAATGTTGCCTATTGGCATCCGCCGGGAAATCGCAATCCGACAGTTGAAGAGTTGGCTGTCTGTCGTCCGTTTGTGGACCGGATGATCGAGCTTAATGCGCCAAAGCTGATCATTGCGGTTGGCGGTGTCTCGGCGAAATCCCTACTTCACAGCAAAGACGGAATTATGAAACTGCGCGGGACATGGACGGATTATCAGACGCCCGGCGGCTTTTCTGCTCCCATGTTGCCAACATTCCATCCTGCCTATCTCTTGCGTCGCCCAGAGGACAAATCGCGGGCGTGGCGGGATCTGTTGGAGATACAGGCGCGGCTTGCGGGATAGGCGTAGATCGTATGACGTATTCATTCTTAAGGGTCGGCCAGACGGCGAATTGACAAGTGCGTGAATTGCACTGTTCCCCATTGCCCGTTAGAGCTTACGCATGCCTGCTCCGCTTTCCATAATTATTCCTGCCAAGCGCGCAACCATTGATCTGCCCGCCTGCCTGTCTGCTCTATTCCTTGGGGTGGAGGCTGGTCTGGTGCGCGAAGTGATTGTGTCGTCTGTGCCGTCCAATGATGTCAGCTTGCGGGATATTGCCGAGCAGACGGGGGCGGTCTGGGTTGAAGGTGATGAAGGACGGGGCACCCAGATGAAGGCTGGCGCTGAGGCCGCGCGCGGGGACTGGCTCCTCTTTGTTCATGCCGATACATGGCTTGGCGAGAACTGGCCGAGTGTCGTGAGCGCTCATTTGCATGACAATGCCGACAAGGCCGGTGCTTTCCGGTTGGGCTTTCGGTCACGGACGAAGCGGGCCCGGATTGTTGAAGCACTGACCAATTGGCGCGCGAGGACTTTCGGGCTGCCCTATGGGGATCAGGGCCTGCTGATCTCGCGGAAGCTATATGACCAGATTGGCGGGTTCGATGATGTGCCTTTGATGGAAGACGTGATGATGGCCCGCAAGATTGGCAAGGCGCGGCTTTGCGTGCTGGATGAGACAGCTGCGACCAGCGGTGAGCGGCAAGAGCGCGACGGCTGGTTTTTGCGAAGTGCCCGTAATCTGGTTTTGCTGCTGAGATTCCAGATGGGGGCTGATCCGGTCAAATTGGCGCGGGCTTATTATAAATGAAGCGCAGTGTACTGATTTTTGCCAAGCCGTCCTTGATCGGGCTGTCGAAGACACGGCTGGCGAACTCGCTCGGTAAAGCCGAGGCGCGGCGGATTGCACGCATGACCATGGCTAAAACGCTGCGGGAAGTCGGCGGCGCAACCCGTTGGAATACGGTGCTTTACACCACGCCGGACAAATATCTCCCGCGCGGATTTGGCGGGCTATGGCCAGACCATTTGCAGCGCCGCTCGCAAGGCACAGGCGATCTCACCGCGCGGCTAGACAAAGGGCTGGTAGAGGCTCCCCGCGGGCATGTTCTGTTTATCGGGTCTGATGCGCCGGACGTCTCCAGCGCGCTGATCTGGAAGGCGTTTGAAGCGCTCAAAACACATGACGCCGTCTTCGGTCCGGCCACGGACGGCGGCTTCTGGCTGTTCGGCATGCACAAGCGCGCACGTACTGTCTCGCCATTTGGAAACGGCGTGCGCTGGTCCGGCCCACATGCTATGGCCGATGTCCGCGCAAATCTGGGAGAGGGCGCGAAGGTGGCCGAACTGCCAACGCTGATCGATATTGACGAGGCGGAAGATTGGCGG
>CAZXXY010000099.1:0-8715 GCA_964644755.1 uncultured Hyphomonas sp.
AGCGCGCCGGGCAGGAGGCCCGTCTCGGTCAGGATTTGAAACCCGTTACAGACCCCCAGCACATAGCCGCCGCGCGCGGCATGGTCATGCAATTGCTTGATCACCGGAGAGTTGGCTGCCATCGCGCCGCAGCGCAGATAATCGCCATAGGAAAACCCGCCCGGGATCATCACCAGATCGGTGTCTTCGGGGATGGTGCCGTCCTTGTGCCAGACCATGACAGGCTCGGCGCCTGTGGCCTGGGCTAGCGAGACTTTCGCGTCACGGTCACAATTGGATCCGGGGAAGACAATGACGGCAGTTTTCATGAGCTTGTAATCTCGAAACGATAGCTTTCGATCACTGTATTGGCGAGGAGCTTTTCGCACATCTCTTTGACACGGGTTTCGGCATCGGCAGCGCTGGCCCCGTCTTCAAGGTCAAGTTCGATGACTTTGCCAATCCGGGCGGCAGCGACTTCATTATAGCCCATGCGTCCGAGCGTGTCGGCGACAGCTTTGCCTTGCGGGTCGAGGACGCCTGGTTTCAGGCCGATATGGACGATTGCCTTCACTTGGCGCCTCCTGTGATATCAACAACTTCCGCGCCTTCGCCTGAGTCGCGAATGATGCCAAGTCTGCGGGCAACTTCCGAATAGGCTTCGGTGACATCGCCAAGGTCGCGGCGGAAGCGGTCCTTGTCGAGTTTCTTATTGGTTTCGCGGTCCCAGAGCCGGCAGCTATCGGGGCTGATCTCGTCCGCGAGAATTGTCCGTACCGTGTCGTTTTCGAACAGGCGGCCGAATTCGAGCTTGAAGTCGACCAGTTTGATGCCGACACCGGCGAACAGGCCGGACATGAAATCATTTGTGCGCAAGGCGAGGGCGACCATATCGTCTACTTCGGCCGGAGTGGCCCAACCGAACGCAGAGATATGTTCTTCAGCGACCAAGGGATCGCCCAGCTCGTCTTTCTTGTAGCAGAACTCGACAACCGCGCGCGGCAGCCGTTCGCCTTCTTCGATCCCGAGCCGTTTGGCCATCGTGCCTGCGGCGATATTGCGAACGATCACTTCAAGCGGAATGATCTCGACTTTCTTGATCAGCTGTTCGCGCATGTTCAGGCGTTTGACGAAGTGATGCGGAATGCCGATCTCGCCGAGGCGCGTCATCATATATTCTGAAATGCGGTTGTTGAGCACGCCCTTGCCATCGAGCACCGCTTTCTTCTCGGCGTTGAAGGCGGTGGCGTCATCTTTGAAGTATTGCACCAGAAGATGAGGCTCGGGGCCTTCATACAGGATTTTGGCTTTGCCTTCATAAATCATACGGCGTCGTGACATGGGCAGACTTTCCGGGGTCAAAGGGGCGAATCTGTGCCCCTGTGTGAGAAGAAGGGCGAGGTATATCAACTATAATCGGCTCACGAAATGCCTAATTCAAACGTTTCTCACATCATTCATGTTGAAATTCATCAATGTCAGTGACTATATCCTTCAAGAGCTAATTCAAGGAGCCTTTTCTCATGTCTCAATTCGAAGATCGCCAGCGCGGTGAAGAGGCAAAGTTTGCCCACGATCAGGCCGCAGACTTCAAACTCATGGCCCGCCGTAACAAATTGCTGGGCCTGTGGGCTGCCGATCTGATGGGTCTGTCCGGCTCTGATGCCGAAGCCTATGCGAAGACAGTTGTTCTGTCCGATCTCGAAGAACCCGGTGATGACGATGTGTTGCGGAAAGTCCGTGGCGATTTTGACATCAAAGGTGTGGATCGTTCGGACGCCCGCATTCGCGAGCAGATGGATGCGCTGATCCCTGTTGCCCGCGAGCAAATCGCCAAAGAAAGCTAAACAGGCAGGTTCGCACGTTTCAGGACTTGGACGCTGCTGAGATGTTTAGACTGATCCGATCCCAGCTTAGGGGGCAGGGTCAGTCCAAATTCGGTCGGTCAGCTTATCTCAGGGCAGGCGGGCAGTCGGCACCATTTGGCATGCGTTCACCTTGCGGGCGGCGCTCGGTGATGATCAGCGATTCGCGCAATCCGTAGGCAATAGACTCCGACCCGATCGCCCGGGTCATGCAGCCAATCGCTTCGCCAGTATCTGCGGCGATGATCGCGGCAATGCCTGTGACGCCGCCATAGAGGTCCCACAAATATTCCGCCTTGTGCTTTTGTGCGACCCGAATCGCATCGGCATAGACAATGAGTTTCTGCTCTTCGCTCGCGCCGCGTCCGGCATATGTCATGTCGAGATCAATGATCTCGATCTGGCCTTCAGGGAAGTCGAGCAGGGCATTCTTCATCGCCGGATTCAATATCTGGCAGTTGGGGCACCATTCCGCTGTGAAGTTGATGATCTTCAATACCGGTTCGGCGCGAGCGGTCAGTGGCAATAGCGTGGCCGCAGCCAAAATCAGAAATATGCGCAGCATTCTAGGAGCCCTTTCAGAAGCGATATGACTTTATACTATATGCGACATGATTATTAGCTGAACACGCGCCCGAAAATATAATCAACTTGGGCAAGATGGTAATCCATGTCGAACAGGGCATCGAGTTCGCCATCGCTCAAGCGCGCTTTGACATCCTCATCCTGTTTCAAAAAGTCGAGAAAGGCGCCTTCTCCGGCCCAGGTGCGCATGGCATTGCGCTGGACCAGTCGATAAGCATCTTCGCGGCTGGCTTCCTTTTCGACCAGGGCAAGTAAGACCCGTTGCGAATTGTGCAAGCCGCCGAGCTTGTCCATGTTTGCCTGCATATTTTCAGGATAGACCAGTAACTGTTCGATCACGCCAGCCAGCCGGTGCAGGGCAAAATCGAGATGCACGGTCGCGTCCGGTCCAATGCCGCGTTCGACAGAGGAATGGGAAATATCGCGCTCGTGCCACAGGGCAACATTTTCAAGCGCAGGGGTGACCGAGGAGCGGACCAGCCGCGCAAGGCCTGTCAGGTTTTCTGTCAGGACCGGATTACGCTTGTGCGGCATGGCCGATGAGCCTTTCTGGCCGGCCGAGAAAAACTCTTCTGCTTCAAGCACTTCGGTCCGTTGCAGGTGGCGCACTTCGGTGGCGAGCCGTTCAATTGACGAGGCGATCACACCGAGCGTCGAGAAATACATGGCGTGGCGGTCGCGCGGGATGACTTGTGTGGAAATCGGTTCCGGCTTGAGGCCAAGCGATTTGGCGACATGGGCTTCTACGCGCGGATCAATATTGGCGAAGGTTCCGACGGCGCCCGAAAGTGCACAGGTTGCTATCTCTTCACGGGCCATGACAAGGCGCTCGCGGGCGCGCTTGAACTCGGCGTAGTAGCCAGCCAGCTTCAGTCCGAAGGTGACCGGTTCAGCGTGGATGCCGTGGCTGCGCCCGATGGTCGGGGTCAGCTTATGCTCGTGAGCGCGTTTTTCGAGGGCCGCAAGCACACGGTCGAGCCCGGTGATCAGAAGATCACTTGCGCGGCTCAATTGAACGGCAAGGCAGGTGTCGAGAACATCTGAAGAGGTCAGCCCTTTGTGCAGGTAGCGGGCCTCTTCGCCGACATGTTCGGCAACATTGGTCAAAAATGCGATGACATCATGTTTTACTTCGCGTTCGATCTCGTTGATTCGCGCGACATCAAATTTTGCACGGTCACGAACCGCCCGACTGGTGCCAGCTGGAATTTGTCCGAACTGTTCCATCGCCTCGGCGGCAAGTGTTTCGATTTCCAGCCAAATGGAAAATTTTGATTCGGGTGACCAGATTTCGACCATTTCCGGTCGTGAATAACGTTCAATCATGTCTCGATTCCTCGTGATTTTGGGAGCTCGCTGGGGGTTTGCCTCCTTTTTCCGGTCGTGGAAAGCAAAAACTTCTGCATTTATTTTTCCGCCGATCGCCTGAAAATACGAAGGTTTGTAAAATTTCTTGCAGACTTTTTGCAGGAAAAAGCAGGTTGTGACTGGTCTGTAATGTTTCCCTAGGTTAAAACTCTTCTTGGTTGCGGATCGGGCTTTCCGAAACGCAAACTCTTTGGGGCGTTGTTTGTAGTGACTGCGCTCTAATTGTTTAGCCAATATCGGGTTTCGGATAATCTGAAGCCGATATATTAAGGGGAGAATAAACATGAAGAAGATGCTTCTAGCGTCTGCCGCTGCCACCCTGTTCTCAGGTGCAGCATTGGCACAACAAGGTGCTGACTATCCACCAAGCGCGGATCCAGGCGAGTGCTTTGCACGCGTTCTGATCCCAGAAACAACGGAAGTTGTAACCGAGCAGGTTGTTGATCGTCCTGAGACTCAGGAAATCATCATCATTCCGGCAACTTACGAAACCCAGACCGATCAGGTCCTGGTCAAGGAAGAGACTGTTACTTACAGCACTATTCCTGCTGTTTATGAAACAGTGACCGAGGTTGTTGTTGTCGAGCCTGAGCGTACGGAAACAAGTGTTATTCCTGCGACTTTCGAAACATACACTGAGCAAGTTCTGGTTCGCCCAGCTTACTCGACATGGAAACCAGGCGCTGGCCTGTTTGGTCGTGGCGCTGCCGGTACTGGCACTGCTAACGTCAATGGCGAGCAAGCAACTGGTGAACTTCTTTGCCGTGTTGAAGTTCCAGCTCAGTACGACACTGTAACACGTACACGCGTTGCAACACCTGAAACCACTGACACACGCGTCATTCCTGCTGTCACACGTACAGTGACACGTGAAGTCATTGCTCAGCCACCACAAGTGATTGAGAATGTTGTGCCTGCCGAGTTTGGCACAGTCAGCAAGCAGGTTCTTGTGACACCAGCCAGCGAGCAGGTGAACGTGATCCCGGCGACTTACAAAACTGTCGAGAAACGTGTTGTCACTGGCGGTGGCGGTCTTGAGTGGCGTGAAGTGCTTTGCGACACCAACACAACAACTGCTAAAGTGAGCGAAATCCAGCGGGCTCTGTCTGCAGCGGGTTACAGCGTTCCTGATGATGGCCAGTTTGGTCCAGGTACACTGCGCGCAATGGAAGAGTATCAGCGCGCAAACGGTCTGCCAGTTGGCTACCTGACCGTTTCGACTGTTCAGTCTCTCGGCATCTCTCCTTACTAGGAAGATCGCTCGTAAGAGTTTGAAAATGATGTACCCCCTGAGCCTCATGGTTCGGGGGGTATTTTTTTGATCAAGTAAGTAGGGCGTTGCCTGATTCAGGTTGCCAGGATACGTGGTAATTTGAAGACAACATTCTCGTCCGTCACACGAATTTCTTCGACTTTGGTCTCGAAACGCGCCGAACAGGCGTCAATCAGGCTTTGCACCAGATCTTCGGGCGCGCTGGCGCCGGCTGTAATGCCCAGTGTTTTTACGCCTTTGAACCAATTCCAATCGACATCGTCGGCGCTGGCGACAAGTTTCGAAGCCCCGGCGCCGCTGCGCACCGCGACTTCTACCAAGCGTTTGGAATTGGAGGATGTCTCGGCGCCAATCACCAGAACAAGGTCGGCGCGATTGGCCATGGTTTTGACGGCGTCCTGACGGTTGGTCGTGGCGTAGCAGATATCTTCCTTGTGCGGGGCGGAAATAGACGGAAACCGCTTCTGCAATATGGCGACGATTTCCGCCGTATCATCCACAGACAATGTCGTCTGGGTGACAAAGGCAAGATTGTCCGGATCTCTGGGCGTGAACGCTTCTGCATCTTCAACCGTTTCAATCAAAGACATGGATGTGTCCGGCAATTGTCCCATGGTTCCGATAACTTCGGGGTGTCCGGCATGGCCTATCAAGATTATTTCCTGCCCGTCCGCATGATGGCGTTGGGCTTCGACATGAACCTTGGAGACGAGCGGGCAGGTCGCGTCGACATAGATCATGTTGCGATTCCGGGCTTCCAGAGGCACTGATTTGGGCACGCCATGGGCCGAGAAGATAACCGGCCGGTCAGAGGGGCAGTCAGAAACTTCTTCAACAAAAACAGCGCCCAAGGCCTCAAGTCTCGAAACGACATGAGCGTTGTGAACGATTTCGTGGCGGACATAGACCGGCGCGCCCCACTTTAGCAGCGCTTCTTCAACGATCTGGATGGCGCGATCGACGCCTGCGCAAAAGCCTCTCGGCGCGGCAAGTAATATGGTGAGAGCTTGGTTTTCCGAAGACAAAGCGTCAATCTCCTGCGAATGCGACGTTGCGCCCGAGCTTAGGCACCGTTAAACCTATTGGCTATCAGATGGGGTCGTAACTGCCAAAGGCAATTCGCCCGACACTTAGAAGGACACATCGTCTCATGCGCGTTTCCATGATTTCTTCCTTGGCTGCTTTTACGATGCTGGCGGCATGTTCCAGCGTTGGTTCATCGCTTGATGACAGGCCGAATGCTGGTCCATGCCCGACGGTCGGATCGCTCTATGAGGCCGCGCGGGTTGTGAAATTCGAGGGTGATTCAGAATCGTTTCGGGATATTACCTATACGGGTGAAATCGTGGATGTGCGGCTTTATTGCCGATATGTCGACGATGAGCCGCTTCTGGCCGAGGTGGAGCTGTCTTTCGCGTTCGGCAAGGGGCCGAAAGGGGAGGAGCGCTTGCATGACTATAATTATTTCGTCGCTGTGACCCGCCGGAATTCGCGCGTGCTGGACCGCGAAATTTTTACGGTTCAAGCAGATTTCAACGATGAACCGGTTGTTGCCAAGCGCGATCTTGTTGGACGCATCGAAATTCCGCGTGTTGACGAAAGTATTTCTGGTGCAAACTTCGAAATCCTCGTTGGCTTCGATCTGACCGATGAGCAATTGCAGTTCAATCTGGATGGTAAGCGGTTCCGGCTTAATGCTGGCGGGTGATTAGCGCCTCGAAACTGACATCCTAAATCCAGAAATTGGAGAGAAGCCCATGGGCCATCTAAGCGAGCAGCTTGGGGTGATATTCGCACGGGGGTTTGAGGCAGCCGGCCTTGACCCGCAGCTTGGTGCGGTGCGGCGGTCGGACAAGCCCGACATGGCGGACTATCAATGCAATGGTGCGCTGGCTGGCGCGAAAGCGGCCAAGCGGAACCCGCGCGAGATTGCCACCCAGATCGCAGAGGCGGTCACAGGGCAGGGGCCGATTGCTTCGGTCGAGATTGCCGGTCCGGGTTTTTTGAACATTCGTGTCAGTGACGAGGCGATGGCGGGGCTCGCCGAAACTGTCCGTCAAGACGCAGCGCGCGCTGCTATTGCGCCCGTGTCCGATCCGCAAACCCTGATCCTCGACTTTGGCGGCGCCAATGTTGCCAAGCCGATGCATGTCGGCCATTTGCGCACCGCTGTGATTGGCGACACGCTACAACGCGTGCTCCGCTTTCTTGGCGATAAGGTCACCTCCGACATTCATATGGGAGATTGGGGGCTACAAATGGGCCATCTGATCACCGAGCTGGAAGACGAGCAGCCTGATCTGCCATATTTTGATGCGGCCAATGACGGCCCGTTTCCCGATCAGTCTCCGGTCTCGATTGACGACCTTTCGCGTCTGTATCCGCAAGCGTCGAACAAGGCCAAGGATGACCCTGAACGCAATAAGCGTAGCCAGCAAGCGGTGGCGCAAATGCAGGCGGGGCGCAAAGGCTACCGCGCTTTGCTCCAGCATTTTGTCGATGTGTCTGTCGAGGCTTTGAAAGTCGATTACGGGTTTCTCGGTGTTTCGTTCGATCTGTGGCTGGGCGAGAAAGATGCCGAGCCGTTCATTCCTGGCATGGTTGAAGACATCAAAGCACGCGGGCTGGCCAGGGAAGATGATGGCGCGTGGATCATTCCGGTCGAGCGTGAGGATGACACCAAGGATTATCCGCCCTTTATGCTGCTCAATTCACGCGGCGCGAGCATGTATCATACATCTGACCTCGCAACGATCCTTGACCGCGTGCAGACCTACAGCCCTGACCGCATGCTTTATGTGGTCGATCAAAGACAGGCTCTGCATTTCGAGCAGGTTTTTCGGGCCTCCGAAATTGTTGGCTATATGCCAACCGACAGGTTGGAGCATCTCGGGTTTGGCACGGTCAATGGCACCGATGGCAAGCCGTTCAAAACCCGCGCAGGCGGCACGCTCAAGCTTGGCGACCTCACCTCGATGGCACTCGACGAAGCCAACAAGAAAATTGAGGAAGGCGGCCGCTTATCCGCAGATATCGGGCCAGACGAGCGTGCCCGTATTGGCGAACTGGTTGCCCGCGCGGCTCTGCGCTTTGCCGATCTGCAAAACACCCGCACCACCAATTACGTGTTCGATCTCGACCGTTTCACGAGCTTTGAGGGCAAAACCGGCCCGTATCTGCTGTATCAGGCCGTGCGGATCAAATCGCTGCTGCGCAAAGCTGCCGATGAAGGCAGTGTGGCCGGTGCCATCAAGATTGAAAGCGATGTTGAACGCGCATTGGTGCTCACCCTTGATGGCTTCGGTCTGGCGCTGAACCAGACCCGCGACAAGCGGATGCCGCATATCTTGTGTGAGCATGTCTACAATCTCGCCCAAGGCTTTGCTGCCTTTTACGGCGCACACAAGATTGCCAGTGAAGAGGATCCCGCTTTGCGTGCCTCGCGCCTTGGTCTGTGCGAAGCGGTGGCAAATCAGCTCAATATCGGCCTCGATCTGCTCGGAATCGAGGCGCCAGAGCGGATGTAAGTGGATAAGCCTGCATTTGGTCTTGTCGCGCGGGTGATTCGCAGCTAACTGATTAGCATCAATATTTCCTCTGGGAGAGAGCAGGGCCAGACCCTGCCGCCGAAGGCGCAACCGCCCC
>CAZXXY010000100.1:0-8204 GCA_964644755.1 uncultured Hyphomonas sp.
CGCCCGCGCGGCCTTGTCGCGCAAATCCTCAGCCGGTTCGATCTGCAGCCTCAGCCGTCCATCTTCCGCAACAAATTGACTGCGCAGCAGCTCTGGCAGCGCATCAAAGCTAATCTCTTGCGGATAAATCTGCTGTTCCAGCCGGTCATATTGATCAGGCCAAAACCGGAAAATATCTCCCTCCAGAGCCGGCTTATAGTCCGGAGTACTGGCACTCACCCGGTCAATCTCCGCAAGCGCAGCTTCGAGCCGGTCAACGCTCGGATGCGACAAAGTATCAAGAGCCGCCATCAGCCGCGCCGGCGCTGCACGCACAGTCTCGTCCGACAGATCCGGCTCCGTCCCGAAAATGCTCTCAAGCCCGATCGCAACACGGTCCACCGCGTCCAATTTGTCGAACTGTTCCTCTGGAACAAGATCATGCGGGCCAATGACTTTCCGGACTTCCGGCAAGGCTTCGAGCTTCGGGGATATATCGTCGATTGCCGCCATATCGGGCAAGAGGAGCGAAAGATTGTAAGGCTGGGTATCTTCATCATCGAAGAGAAGATTGAACGCCTGAACAGATGGCGCGTCAGGATCACGCAAAGCCATCGGGTCAGCATCAAACCGGACATGCGGCAACAGGAAAAGGGACAGAAAGCCCAGTCCGATCGTCGCCATCGCCACCCGCGATTGCCACGGCCCGTCAATCGACAGTTTTGAAAAATACTTGTCCTGAATACCATTCTTGGGCCGCACGCCCGCATTCGGTGGCAGCAAGGCCAATGCCGCTGGCAGCAATGTCACAGCCACAATAAAGGCCACAAGCACACCAAAGCCTGACACCACACCAAGCTGCGTCATCCCGGTGAATTTTGTCGGAGCAAAGGCAAAAAACGCAATCGCGGATGTCGGCGCGCACAGTGCCAAAGCGGCCCCAATATGACGGCTCGACCTAAACAAGGCAGCTCGGGACCCACGGCCCATCGTTCGCTCTTCTTGGACATGCAGCGCCAGATGGATCATGAAATCAATACCAAGACCAATCAGCAACACCATAAAGGCGACGGAGACCAGATTCAGCGCATCATACATGATTGCTGCAAACCCGGCCGTGATCAGAATTGTAATCACCAGACCACATATCGAGGTGGCGACCAGAACCGCAGACCGCAAAGCAATCATCAAAAGCCCGACAATAAACAGCGCGGACAATAACAGAGAAACACCAATCCCCTCTGTCACGCTGGCAAGTTCTTCGGTTCGCAATACTGCATTGCCTGTAATCGACGCCGTAACCTCGAACTCGCTCTCGGCAACGACCTGCTCGATCGCCCGATCAATCGCCAACACAGCCGGTCGCGCCGGTTGCAGTCGGGAGAGATCGAGTACTGGCGTAATTGAAATGATCCGCTGATGGATTACCGGCCCATCGTCCTCGTCTTCCGGCCGGAAAATAGCTTGCCACGACATCGGTTTCGGACGCCCGGCCTGACGGTGCTCCACCGTTTCCGAGACCGCGTCCATTGCTCCGATGAGGGAATCGGCAAGCTCGTCCTCAGGCGCCAAAGGCTCGATCGCATCGGCCAATGCAACATACAATCTCGATAAGTCCGGCTCCCGCCCCAGCCGTTTCAATATCGGCGCAGCAGCCGTCATGCCGCCAAGCAGCTCGTCAAGCTCTGACGTTTCCAGATATAGCAATCCATTTTGTATCAAAAACGGGTCGGCCGTTGCCGCAAACACGTCACTGACAACATCCGTCCGTTCCCGTAAAACATCGGCGATCTCCGCGGAAAACGCATCGGCTTCGTCTTCACTGCGCGCTCGGATGATCAAAGCAACGCGAATTTCTTCTCTTGGAAACGCCGCCTCGAAGTCGATCTGTGCTTGCCGGTAGTCAAGCTTGGACGAGACCATACGGGAGGTGTCGGAATTCACTCCCAATCCATTCACAGCCAATAGAGTGCCAAGAGCCGCGAGGGCGACAAGCCCCGAAATCATCTTGATCGGGTGACGCATAACCAGCGACATCCACGCCCAAAGTGCGCCTTCTATTCTATTCAGGAGTTGAAGGTTCATACCAGAAAGGGGGGACTAAGGTTACAATTCACTATTTATCTGTCAGACCCTAAACTGTGCCTTGGCAAATTGTCCACCGGAACTGTAGATTCTATGTGGAATAATTGTACCAGAATAGAGGCTGGAATCGCCCGCCAGATCCATGCGCATCACCCGCTCCACATCCTGTGGCCCCGGAAAACCCAATTGCCCCTCATCAACCGGGACGAATCCCAGCTCTGAAAAATAGCTCCGCGATCCGATAATAATAGCCGCCGGCCAGTCCGCTTCACGCGCCGCTTCGAGCGCATGGCGACACAAATCGAGCCCAAGTTTTTTGCCCCGCGCATCCGGATGAACGGCCACCGGCCCTACAAACACAGCGAGCCCACCCCTCTCGATCAAAATCGGCCACATACGAACCGCGCCGACAACGCGTCCCGTCGGATCAATCGCAATCCGGTTTAGGTCGGGCAATGACCGGTTGAACTCCCGCAGACGCTCGGCGGTTTTGGCGAAATGCCCCGGGCCAAAGGTGACATCATAAAGCGCCTCGATGCGATCGGCATGTCTGGTCGGATTTTCAGGTATAATATCAAGCATTGAAAAGCGCGACCTGACCCTAGCGCCGGACCGGCATATCACCGAAGGCAAGCTGCTCTCTGGCCCGCCATTCATCGGTCACATAATTAACGATAAGCGATTTGCGCACACCCTGAATGGTCCGGCGTTCAAACCCGTGAATGGTGATGTCCGAAGGCACAAAAATCATGCCCGTCCCGCGCGCAAATGGACTGGCACCGATATGCTGCTTATCCGCCCCGTAAATGTCAGTGCCCAACCCTGCATGTTCGGGATCATCAGACAAATACAAAAGCAGCGTGAACTTCTTCACCCCGAGATCGGAATGCGGCTCCAGCCAGAACCCGTCAACATCTTGGGCATATTCCGCCCGCAAATATGTTCCCCCGAGCGACGCATCAAACATTTCCTCGAACAGCCCGACAATCTCGGGCGACTGGAAAGCGGCAGCAACGCAAGCTGCAACCGGATGCGCGCTCTGACACTCCGTATCAAGATAGCTCCGTGTCGCATTATGCACTTCACGCTTTCCCGACAGCCCGTTCAGCGGCGGCGCAGAAAAAGGAAGCCCGCAAAGATCTGCCGCGACCTCCGCTGGCAACATATTTCGGCAGATCCAATATCTATAGGGACTGGTAGACACTTCAGCCTGCCGCAGACTGGCCTTCAAATGCTCAACAATATGCGTCACCAGAACCGGATCCGCGCTGACATCAGAGCTGGTCATCATTCTACCTGCCGCTCTCCTGAACGTCCCCAAGACGAAGCACACAGACTTCTTTCAGGCTCGGGCGGGAAATTTTCACTTGCGAAACATGGTCGAGTTCACCCGACAGACGGCCGGCAACCCAGACCAGAATATTCTCCAGTGTCGGCACGGCCAGTCCGTCGATTTCATTCAGGAGCTGATGATCCAGCTCACCAGCAATCGCTTCCAGAGCCGATGTCAGCACGGCAATATCCTCGACCCACAATTTCCCCGGCTGCACCTTGCCGGAAAGCGTCGCCTCAAGCTCGAAGGAATGGCCATGAATCCGGCCATAGGGATCACCTTCAGCGCGCGAGGGCAGCCGATGAGCCGCCTCGAACGTCACAGCTTTGGTGATCTCGAAAATTTTCCCGTCGAGACAAGGGCCATCCCCCGCTAAGGGAGACCGATCAGTTTGTGAGTTTGCAAGCTTAGTCGCCATTGGGGATTCTTCATACAATACGCTGCGGCGGCCGCAATATTTTCAGCCGTCTTCTCGGAATCCATCGGTTGCAGGAAAAAATGCTCGAAGTCCAGCCCCGTAAACGCCTCAGGCGGCGCAAGCGCTTGCGGATAAACCAGTTTCAACTCATTGCCAGAGGTCTGCGCCAGTGCCGCATCCGCCTTCGGGCTGACGCAGATCCAGTCAATCCCGTCCGGCGCTGCCAGCGTGCCATTGGTCTCCACACCAATCTCGAACCCCTCGGCATGAATCGCGTCAATCGCATCATGATCAAGCTGCAAAAGCGGCTCTCCACCCGTGCAAATGACATACGGCAAACCGCTGGCTCGCGCGCCATCAGCCTCCCACACCTGCCGCACATGCTTTGCCAGAGCCTCCGCCCCCACAAATTTGCCGCCGGCAGGGCCATCCGTCCCGACAAAATCCGTATCGCAAAACTGGCAAACCGCACTTGTCCGGTCCTGCTCGCGTCCAGACCAGAGATTGCAGCCGGAAAACCGCAGAAAAACAGCCGCCCGTCCCGTCTGCGCACCCTCGCCTTGCAGCGTAACATAAGCCTCCTTGACCGAGTACACAGTCATGCCGCCTGCCCCTCTTGCCAAGTCTGCCAGCCTGCCTTGCGCAGTTCACAAGCAGGACACTCATCGCACCCATAGCCCCAGGCATGTCGCACGTCCCGCCGTCCAAGATAGCAAGTATGCGTCTCCTCGATGATCAGATCGACAAGCGCTGCCCCGCCCAGATCAAAAGCCATCTGCCAGGTCTGGGCTTTGTCGAGATACATTAAGGGCGTCTCGATCTTCATCGGCTTGTCCAGTCCGAGCGATAGAGCCTCTGCCTGGGCATCAAGCGTCACGCGCCGACAATCGGGATAGCCCGAATAGTCTGTCTCGCACATGCCGCCAACAAGCGTGCTCGCGCCGCGCCGCCACGCCAATGCCGCGCTCAACGTCAGAAACACCAGATTGCGCGCAGGCACGAATGTGGTCGGTAATCCAGCCTCCGACACTTCAATCGCCGTCTCCCGCGTCAGCGCCGTTTCACTCAACCCCCCGAGGGCCGAAATATCGCTGACATGATCCCCCCCGAGCTTGGCCGCCAGTTCCGGCTCCAAATGGCGCAATCCAGCAAGGACACGGAGCCGGCATTCGAGCTCGACAGCATGACGTTGACCATAGGTAAACCCAATCGTTTCAACGC
Organism: uncultured Hyphomonas sp.; assembly: GCA_964644755.1. Taxonomy (GTDB): domain Bacteria; phylum Pseudomonadota; class Alphaproteobacteria; order Caulobacterales; family Hyphomonadaceae; genus CALLCD01. The sequence goes on from CAZXXY010000100.1 coordinate 5,037, forward strand.
ACTCGAAGTGATTCAATGCCCAGACAAGACACACGGTTGAATCCTGTCCACCGGAGAACAAGACAATGGCATTTTGGCCACACTGCGACATAATATCCTCCTGACCTAGCGTCACACCCGTCACCAGATCACCTTTAAAAACAAGCGTTTCCGGAAATAACGCACCAATCCACCTGCAATTGCACCGCGCCCGCAAGTTGACATAGTCAGGAGCATACCCCTCCAATGACAAAGAGTGCACTGAAAAAACAAAGCGCACCGAAATCACAAAACACGGTCACCAGCAAGTCGCTGGGATCATGGGAGGAAGCCAAAAATGAAGTTTACCCGACGCTATAGTTCCAAGTTGCTTTGCAGTGCCGCTCTATTCAGTTTAATCGCCGCCGCCCCTGTTCTCGCTCAAGAGAGCGCAGAAACTGAAGGAGAGGAAACACGCCGACTGAACGAAATCACGGTGACCGCGACACGCCGGGAAGCCAGTATTCAGGATGTTCCGATTGCGGTGTCCGCGTTTGATCCGGAGACCCTTGAAGCCCAAGGCGTTCGCGATATTACGACACTCAGCACCGTGTCTTCCAGTTTTAGTTTGCAGTCTTCACAGACAGAGTCTGGTGGTACGAGTATCCGTATTCGCGGTATCGGTACGACGGGCAACAATCTTGGTCTTGAAAGTGCAGTTGGTGTCTTTATTGATGGCGTATATCTCTCCCGCCCGGGCATCGCTTTGGGCGATTTGGTTGACCTTGAACAATTGGAAGTCCTACGCGGACCACAAGGAACACTGTTTGGCCGGAACACATCTTCTGGTGCACTGAACATTACAACAACTAAGCCGAATCTCGAAAAGATTGAGGGTTTTGGGAATGTTTCGTATGGTAACCGCGACTTCATCAACGTCCAGGGCGGCGTCAGCGTTCCCCTCATCCAGGATCAACTTGGCGTTCGGGTATCAGGCTCATACCGTACGCGTGACGGCCTGCTCTCCAACCCAACGCTTGGCGTCGAAAGCAACGACCGCGACCGTTTCACCGTACGGGCCCAAGCTCTTTGGGAGCCTACGGACGCTATATCCATTCGCCTGATCGGTGATTATGCCGAAACGAGTGAAGAATGCTGTGATGCTGTGATCGTTCAGGATCTTTTGCAAACCGATTCACTCGGGCCTCAAAACAATGGTGCTCCCGTCTCGGGCTTAGGCATAGCAGATCCGTTTGCTGCCCTTGGCCCGATACCTTCAACCGGCCTTATCGACTCAACAGGTGGCGCGCCATTTGTTGGCTTTGATGCCTTGGACGATCGCTTAACCAATTCCGAGCAATTCGAAAATCCAGTCGAACAATTCGGCTTTTCCGGTCAGCTAGACTGGGATTTGGGCTTCGCGAAGCTAACATATATTGGGTCTTATCGTGAGTTTGACGCAGAAAGCGTTCAAGAAACGGACTTCACGTCCCTACAGCTCTTTTCTGTTGCCGGCTCAACTGCCGGCGCAGCAAGTCTCGGAGATGCTTTTGGAACGCCTGGGTCGACTGCTTTTGGCTTTTCGAGCGACGCCGAGGCCGTTGCCATCGCCAGCACGCCTACGACCACTAATAACCAACTTCAAACACACGAATTGCGCTTCCAGGGAACCGCGTTCGATGATCGCCTTGATTGGCTCTTTGGTGGCTTCTACTCCGACGAAGACCTTACGGCTCAGGGTTCTCTTACCCTCGGCCAAGACTTTGACTTCGGTCTAGCGGCTGCATTGTTTGGTGGTGGATTTGAACCCGCTATTTTTGGCGGTGCTGTGCCGCTTGGCTCCGCACCGATACAAACACTTACAGGAGCTTTAACCGGCGGCCTTCTTCCCCTCAACCCATCGGGCAGTTTCGCTCTAAACCGGTTTGAACAATCAGGTCAGTCTTGGTCAATCTTTACGCACAATACATTTGCAGTAACAGACAGGATCTCTGCCACAGTAGGACTGCGTTATGTCGACGAGCAGAAAGATGGCAGCTTTGACCAACTCGCAGCTCAGTCAGATGCTTGCGCTGGTGTAATCGGTGCCGCATCGGGTGGCTCCCCACTTGCTATATTTGGCACAGGTTTCGTCCCTGCTGCTTGTTTCCCATTCTCCACTGTGGCGAACCTGCCTGAAGCAAGCATAATTGGCGGAATTGCCGCGCTTGGACAGGGCGTAACGCCGCTGACCTTTAGTGATGATGCGGATGAACAGGGCTTGTTTGTCGAAGATTTTGAAGATGATGAACTCGTCTACACAATTAAAGGCGCGTACAAATTTAGCGACGACATCACTGGCTATGCGAGCTTCACACACGGGTTCAAAGCAGGTGGCTTTAACCTGGATTCTTCAGCTGCCATCGGTAGTCAGGATCCACGGTTTGACTCGGAAACGATTGATGCTTGGGAATTTGGTGTAAAAGCCGACCTATTTGATGGTCGAGTACGCGCCAATGCAGCACTCTTCCACCAGTCTGTAGATGACTTCCAGGTGCTGGAGTTCACAGGTGTTCAGTTCCAGACTTTTAATGTTGCAAGAGCACTTAGCACGGGTGTCGAGCTTGAAGTATGGGCTCAACTTACAGATCAACTCTCGCTGACATCAAATACGAGTTATACGGATGCCAGATACCCCAATGACTGTACAGATCCTGATGAGACATTCATCAATGCAACGTCACTTTGTGGGTTTGAACTTACCAACGCACCGAACTTCGTTGGGATATGGAGTGCAACCTGGGAAGACAGTCTACTGGCTTTCAATCAAAACCTAGTCTACTTCGGAAACGTCAACGTGCGCTACGAAACAGACCGCCGGACGAGTACGCAGGCTCTCGATGTCGACGGTCCTGCTCTTGCAAATGGATTTATCCCAACAACACAAGGCTTAAACCCACTCGACATTCAGGAATCAAACACCAAAGTGAACTTGCGTGCGGGCATCGGCAGTGAAGACGGCCGTTGGCAAATTGAAGGCTGGGTAACAAATGTTACCGATGAGCAAACACGCAGCATCACCTTCAACATCCCGCTTCGCGGAGACGTGAATTCTCGCGGTGCCTTCATCGAAGAGCCACGCACATATGGCGTGACACTGCGTACAAGGTTCTAGTCACAGATCGCCTTGGCAACGAAATTAAGGACGGCCCCCTGTTTGCAGGCGGGCCG
>CAZXXY010000101.1:0-8022 GCA_964644755.1 uncultured Hyphomonas sp.
CGTGCGTAACAAGAACATGTGTCACGGTTTCCCCTTCAAGCGCGGCCTTCAAAGCCTCGAAATGAGCTTCATTCATTGGGCCCGGATCAATCACAGCAACTTCGCCATGGCCAACGATGTAAACACCGGTGCCGATAAAGGTGAAAGGACCGGGATTATTGGCGATGACCCGGCGGATCAACGGACTGACCTGATCAACGCGGCCATATTCAAAATCGATGTCTCTAATAAAAGGAATTGGCGAAGCCATGAATATATCTGTCCGTTCGTTTATTTCTTGGAGGGGGGAGATGCGAGCCTATATCAAGACTTCTTGGGGCTGAAAGCGGTTGCAAACGCTTTGGCCATGCGGCGTGTCGCGCGCAGTTTGCCGCCAATCGGCAGCGCAATAGGCGGGCCCATATCAGTCTTGTTAGCATCTACAATGTGGATCTTTCCAGTCGCCTTGTCGCGCAAAACATCAATGCCGCCCCAGTCGAGATTTATCCCTGCAGCAAACCGGCGAATAATCTCTAACTCTTCTTCTGAGTAAACATTCGCAATTGTGTCGAGAATGACTTGTTCGTTCTCATTCATAAACCGTCGCTCTATCAAGCGTCGCTTGCGATAGACGATAGCTGGTTCGCCGGCAACAATGCAGGTGCGCAGGTCTTCAACGAGGCCGCCTGGAATCTCATTATCGATTAGGCGCTGATAGGACTTACCTTCGATCGGCTCCATCGGGCCAACAATGATGCGCCCATCATGGGCACCATTAAGCTCAGACTTTTCAACCATTGCGCCGTCATAAGTGCGAGGATCGGCAGACAGGTCATAGCCAGCTGCTTTTGCAAAAACCTCGGCAATGAGAGATTTTGAAATATCGTTGCAGTGGAAATTCACAAGCACCGCGTCGCTGCGCGTTTCCGGTAGCGTGTTATTGGTAATGGTTGAATCGTCAAACTGAATAACGATGTCGGCTTGGCTTGGGTCTTCAACAACTTTGGCGCCGGCCACATGCATAACAGGCCAAATGAAATACCAAGGGCGCGCTTTGTCCGGGAAGAAAGCAATGGTCGGGCGTTTATGGCCGCTGAGCCAACGGCCGATCCGCCAAGTCTGGGTGAAAAAGTAGAATGCAAACCAGGAAAACACATCGTGGAACAGTCTCCACGCAATCGGAATGTGCGCGCCGGTTTTCTTCACCAGAAAACCGCGATCCGTATATTTGAAATCAGAAAGCCAGATTCGTTCATTCATAATCTGCTCCTTACTCGTAATCAGGGACTACACCACAATGAATGTGTGTCGCGAGTAGAGCATATACGGTGCCCGCCGTCAGACACAAGCGCGCGAGATGCACCAACTCATAGCGTTCATTCACAAGCGCGTGTTACAAATGTGTGGCTAGCCCTGAAAGATCATATCCAGCATTGGCAGCCGCTTCGATAATTTCTGGACCTTTGTTTTGACCTGCCTGGGCCAGAGCCCATGCTGTGATGGAGCGTGTGCCTGAGCGGCAATAGGCCAGTACAGGTGCATCGGCTGAGGCAATCAAAGCGCCTTGCTGGGTGGCGATCTCGGACGATGGCATGCCGGAGAATGGCAGTGCCAAAAATGTGAGGCCGAGATCTTCAGCAGCCTTTTTCAAAATTTCGATGCCGGGCTGCTCTGGACCTGATTCGCCATCGGGCCGATTGCAGAGGATCGTTTTGAACCCCGCTGCCTTTATCAATGCGAGGTCGGTGACCTCCAATTGAGGGGCTACCGCAAAGGTTTCTGTCACATTTCTGATATCTGCCATTTTCGCTGTCTCCGATTCGAAACATCCAGCCTTCTGGATTATGAAGGTCTGCTTGTAGCTTGGATTTGCGCTGTGTCGACCAGATGTTTGTTCCGAAGGCCTTTCGTTTGCTCTGGAATTTGCCGGATTGTGAGAAGAAAAGACGTGCTCAAAAGGCAATGGTTATAGAAAAACGGAAATAAAAGCGTGATGACAGGGGGCTGAGGGCATATCGGGTGTTGCCAGCGTTCAATCTATTCGCTATCTGACCGCTCTCTGTTGGGGCGTCGCCAAGTGGTAAGGCACCGGTTTTTGGTATCGGCATTCCCAGGTTCGAATCCTGGCGCCCCAGCCAACAGTCATCTTGATTAATATCGTTTCTTCTGTGCGAAGTCCTTTACGCGAGGTCCACCTGCACAGGTTCATTTAAAACGCAAGTTAAAAAAGTGCTAAAAAACCTGCATTCGGCGAGTTGATCCTCGCCGCGCGGATTGCTAGCGTCCATAAATGTCGTGTAAGCGGCATAAAAGAGGTGCGCCAAATTATGCACTTTATAAAAAGAGGGCGCTTGATCGCCCCAGAATAAGGAAACGCGAAGCTCGGTTCAGCTGACTTCCCTATCCCAACTCGCGATGTGTGTACGCGGCTATTAAGCGATAATTCGTAAAGCATCCGTTTGGTTTTCATTCGGGTCGAAGTTTTTCCCGCGCTGTGCGCGCGTAACATAGTTGAGAGGCGGACATTATGAAAAATGTTCTAACACCTGCTCGCGGTGCCTTAATTGGGGCGCTGTTGGTGGGGGCGAGTATCACGGCGGACGCCCAGTTGGCTCCAGCCCTTGATGCTGGCGAGCGAGCAACCCGGCAGGCTGAGCAAGCCCAAGCCCGAATCAACCAGCTTGATGATGAGCGGTCTGATTTGGCCCGGGACTTCAGATCATTGATCGAGCGTAAAGATGCTGCGGAAGTGTTCGTCCTCCGGCAACAGCGCGGTGTTGAGAGCCAAGAGAGAGAACTTGTCTCTCTGGCTGATCAGTTGAGCCGTGTCGACGAGATCACGACGGTGATGGTGCCAATGATGCTCGACATGATCGAGGATCTCGATGCATTTATTTCCGCTGATTTGCCCTTCAAACTAGAAGAGCGCAAAGCACGGATGGACAGACTTCGTACCGTGATGACGCGTGATGACGTTGTTCCAGCGGAGCAGTACCGTTTGATCATCGATGCCTATCAAGGCGAGTTGGATGCGGGGAACACGGTTGATACCTGGGCGGAAGAAGTCGAGATCAATGGACTCCCGACAGATGTTGATATGTTCCGTTATGGACGTGTTTCGCTGGTTTACCTGTCGCGCGACAATCGCCATGCGGCCCGCTGGGACAGAGCATCGAATGGCTGGGTCGAACTTGGCTCTGCCGATCGCGACGATATCAAGCAGGCCATCCGCGTGGCCAAAGAGCTTGTCCAGCCGACGATTTTGACCGGTCCTTTCCAGAAACTAGCTGTGACAGGACCAGCACCTACGCCAGCGCCAGTGTTTGAAGGGTTGACCGGAGAGTATCAGTCAACATTGCAGGTTATCGAGAACCTCAATATTTTTGCTGAACAGCAAGAAAAGATCATTCAAAATCAGGAGAACACAATTGCGTCTCTTGAAGAGCAGATTGTTGATGCGCCTGGTCGCGGGGTCGGGATGCTGCCAGTGATGACAACGATGATTGATGATTTGGAAGCGTTTGTGGAAGCAGACCTGCCGTTCCACATTGCTGACCGTCGTGAACGGATCGCAAGTCTGAGAACCGCGCTGGATCGTGCGGATCTTCCGATAAGTGAGCAGTACCGTCTTATCATTGAAGCCTATCAGGACGAGATGGCTCAAGGCTCCGTTCAGGAAACTTGGGAAGAGCAGATCGAGCTGGACACTGGACCGACGCAAGTGAAGATGTACCGCTATGGTCGTGTGGCTCTTGTCTATCTGTCTTTGGACCGATCGGAAGCAGCCCGTTGGGACCGCGAAACCCGTGCTTGGGTTCCGGTTTCGAGCGCGATGCGTACCGACATTGTCAAAGCTACGAAGATCGCAGACGGGGTTGCGCAGCAAACCGTCCTCTATGCGCCCCTTGTGAAATTTTCCGCTGAGTAAGCGGCCCAGAATTAGAGAAAGTTGTAACCATGTTTAAGAACAAATTTTCCTTGAAAACATTGGGAGCCGCAGCGCTCCTGTCTCTTGGTAGCCTTGCCCTGCCCACGGCGGCATCAGGCCAATCATTGAGTGAGATCTTCCGGACTGTTCAAGAAGACTCTCGTGCGATGTCGGCTGAGAACCAACGTCGGGTTGCTGAATTCCAGCAAGCGCGTGATCAACAGCAAGCGATTATGGCGACGGCGCAAGGCGAGCTAAATGCTGCTGAAGCCCGCGGACGGTCCTTGTCGGCTCAGTTTGATGCCAATTCTGCCCGGATTGAAGAACTGGCCACTGAGCTGGATACTCAAGCAGGCGATTTTGGCGAGTTGCTCGGCCAGTTCCGGCAGGCTGCTGGTGAAACAATGCCGGTGATTTCCAACTCTCTGGCAAACTTCCACTATACTGGCCGCGTCGAAAATCTGTCTGAAATCGCTCAGGCGAGTTCGCTGCCAACCCGCGCGGATCTTGACAGTCTGCCAAAGGCTATTTTGCAAGAAATGATCGCCCAGTCAGAGGTTACGACCTTTACTGCGAACGTTTCAAATGGCGGAGCTGACGGCGAAAACGCTGATCTGGAGCTGATGCGGATTGGCGTCTTCACAGCTGCAACGACAGATGGCACGCGCTTCGTCGAAGTGGGTGATAATGGCAAACTGGTCGCATTTGCAAGCCAGCCTGGCGGTGACTATCGCGGCAATATGCAGAATCTGATTGGTGCTGCTGAAGGTGCTGTCGTGCGTGCGCCAGTTGATCCGACAAAAGGTGACCTGTTCGCGATTTTCGGAAACACAGTATCGTTGGGCGAGCGTTTGGCCCAAGGTGGCCCAGTTGGCTTCCTGATCTTCTGGATCATTCTGCCAATCGGTGTTCTGCTTGGTTTGTTTAAGATCGTAACGCTCTTCCTGATGGGTAACTCGATGCGGTCGACTGCGAAGCGTAAAGCTGCTGGTACAGGTAACCCGCTTGCACGTATCTTCGAAGCTTATGAGAACCATAAGAATGATGATATCGAGACCCTCGAACTAAAACTAGACGAGCAAATCTTGCGCGAGTCGCCGAAGATTGAACGGTTCAACGACATCGTTAAAGTGCTTGCCGCTGTGGCACCGCTTCTCGGCCTCCTAGGAACGGTTGTTGGTATGATTGTGGTGTTTACCGCGATTACAAACTACGGCACCGGCGATCCGAAGATCATGGCTGGCGGTATTTCAACCGCGCTTGTTACGACCGTGCTTGGTCTGGTTGCAGCGATCCCGCTTCTTCTGCTCAACGCAATTGGATCGTCAATGGCACGTGGCAATCAGCAAGTTCTCGACGAGCAAGCCGCTGGTCTGGTTGCTGAGCGCGCTGAACGTGGGAATGGGGTGGCGGCTTAGGCCGCCCCCTTTAGGGAAAGGAGCCCGATATGGGTTTCGGTGATCTGCAAGCCTTTTTGGACCGAGGGGGACCTGTCCTCTTGGTGATCATGGCGGCCACATTTTTTATGTGGGCCTTGATTTTGGAGCGGTTTTTTTACTTCCGCTTCGCCCACCAGGCTGTTGCAGACGAAGCGATTTCGGAGTGGCGTTCGCGCTCCGATCGCAAGTCAACTCTGGCGCACTGGGTACGGGACAAACTTGTCTCTGAAGTACGTCAGGCAACTGAGCTGAATGTTACGCTAACCAAGGCGCTCGTTGCCTTGGCTCCGCTGCTGGGCCTGTTAGGCACGGTGACAGGCATGATCCAGGTGTTTGACATTATGGCCATTACAGATGGTGCTGATGCGAAAGCGATGTCTGCTGGTGTGTCACGCGCGACGATCCCGACAATGGCGGGCATGGTCGCGTCTCTGTCAGGTATTCTGTTTACCTCCGGAATGGATAAGCGCGCCGCGCGGGCTGTCCAGCGGGTTGAAGACCAGATGGAGATTGGCTGATGCGTGGACGTAAAAACAGACCTGTAGAAGAAGCAGCCGTTGATCTGACGCCGATGCTGGATGTTGTTTTCATCCTTCTGATCTTCTTCATTGTGACGGCCGTGTTTCTTGACGAGCATGCGCAGCAATTGGAGCCACCACCACCGCAAACGGACACGCCGTCCGAACCGGTGCCGGTGATTTTGATCCGTGTCGATGCAGACAATCTGGTGTTTGTGAACAACCGTATTTCGGACATCAGTTCGGTTCGGGCCAACATTGAACGTTTGCGGGCGGAAACCCCTAATTCGGCGGTGATTATTCAAGCCCACCCCGAAGCGAAGAACCGGACCATTATTCGCATTCGAGATCAGGCGGCAAGCGCCACCATTGATAAAGTCAATGTCATCCTGAGTGATGTGTAGGAGAGTGTAGTTATGGCACGTAGGAAACGCGTAAGTAGCGCCGGCGGCGGGAATGACGACGAAGTCAATTTGACGCCAATGCTGGATGTTGTGTTCATCCTGTTGATCTTCTTCATCGTGACGGCCCAGTTTATCAAAGAGCCGGGACCTGATGTCGATCGCGTTGGTGTTGATAATCACAGGGCAATCAAGCCGCTCGCCATTCTCATTGCTATCGATGAGAACAGCGATATCTGGATTGATAAGGAGATTATTGATGCGAATGAAATCGGGTTCAAAATCCGCGAATTGCGGGAAGACAACCCGAATGGTAAACTGGTTGTCCAAACTGATGGTAACTCTGAGGCGAAAGCACTGGTCGATCTGATGGACGTGATTGCTGAAACTGATGGTCGCAATGCAATCAACATCTCGATTGAGCGGAATTAGGAGTAGATAATGTTTAAAAACCCAATACTTCGTATTGTCGTTGGACTTCCTGCAGCAGCGATTGTTGTCTATGCACTCTTCATTGGCATGGGACTGTTGATCGCGCAGGACTTCGTCCCGGCTGATGCAGATGAAACACGTGTTATCGAGCGGATTACGCCTGAAGCGGCGAATGAGGAAGTTCGATCACGAGCGCGGTCAAAGCCACGCCGGTTGCAGACGGCAGACAAGCCGCCTCCACCGCCAAAGCTATCGGCTCGCAAATCCGATATCGATCTGCCCACACCGGATATTCAAGGTGCTGCGCCGACCGAGATTAGGGTGGACCGGGTCCAGTCGCTTGACATTAATCCTGTTGCGATTTCGGATCGCGATGCACAGCCAATCCGCCCACCTGTGGTGACTTATCCTAACCGTGCGCTTGAGCGCGGGACGGAAGGCGACTGTCAGGTCCGGTTCGACGTTGATGTGCGCGGGCGACCTTATAATGTCGAAGCCGATTGCACGAATAGCGTCTTCAAACGTGAAGCCGAACGTGCGGTCAGCCGCGTTGAATTTGCGCCTAAAATTGTTGGTGGCGAAGCCCGTGAGCGCCGGAATGTGGTTTATCCGCTGGTGTTCAGCCTCGACGAGTAGGTCATCGAGCGATTCAATCAATTTATTTATGGGGAGCTTCGGCTCCCCTTTTTTTTCGGTTCAAGCCTCGTGTTGCGAAGGCTCAATAATTATGTTATGTTACATCATAACGAATAAGTGGAGTGCATAACATATAAGGAGAGTGTGATGTCAGAACAGGAGAATAATGAGACGCTCGCTGGACGTTCGGTTCACAGCGGTGCCGCGAGAGATCACTTGGCGAAGTTGTCCAAAAGCGCCCAGCTGGAGCCAAAATCGATATCTCAGAGACTTATGCTGAGCGTGTTGCCGGCAGTGGGAGTGACCTTGAGTTTGTTCCTTGCTATGGCAGGACTCATTGCGGTTGATTTCAAGCCTGCCGAAGCGTCAGAACCGCGCCTGATCGGCACGATCACACCCCAAGCAATTGAAGAGGAAAAGGTCAGGAAACGACCGAAAATCGAGCGGATTGAAGCAGCGACCCAACCGCCCCCTTCGCCGCGCCTGATTGTCACCACTGACGTTGTTGATCTGCCTGTTCTGGAGTTTCCGCCGGTCGTGCCCGAGATAGAGCCGGGGCCAATCCAGATCTTGCATCGTACGCCAAATGCCGCGCCGGATGAGGAGGTATTACCCATCCGCCCGCCGATTGTAACCTACCCCGAAATCGCGCTTCGCAGGGGGATTGAAGGAGACTGTCTGGTCTCTAT
>CAZXXY010000102.1:0-7690 GCA_964644755.1 uncultured Hyphomonas sp.
CGGTGACATTCCTTGTCCGCGTCAAAGAGGCGCTTGAGGATCCAGAGCGCATGTTGCTGGACGTTTAGGCCAATGCGCACGAACCTGTAATCCCAGATGCCTCCGCCATGCGGGGGCATTTGTTTATGGAGGAAAGACATGAGCATAATAGACAGTGTTGAGGCCCTTGAAGCGCTTTATGGTGCGCCTGTCCCGGGAGCGCTCGCAAAAGTCCAGCCCCGCCTGACGCCCCGATATGCGCAATGGATCGAGGCGGCCAGGTTTCTCATTCTATCGACCGTTGGCCCTGAAGGCACCGATGCCAGCCCGCGCGGGGACAATGGCCCCGTCGTCGAAATCGCTGATCCTGAAACCATTCTTCTGCCCGATTGGCGCGGCAATAACCGGCTCGACAGCTTGCGCAATATTGTCCGGGATCCACGCATCAGCCTTCTGTTCATGATTGCCGGCTGCAATAATGTTGTCCGCATCAATGGCGAAGCGACCCTCAGCGCAGCGCCAGATCTAACTGGACGGTTCGACAAATCCGGCAAACATCCTGCCAGCGTCATCCTTATCAAGACAAAAGAAGTCTACTTCCAGTGCGCCAAAGCCCTCATGCGTTCAGCATTGTGGACTCCAGATGAAACGGCTGCGCCGCCTCCAAGCGCGGGCGATTTCATCCGCGAGTTTCGAGAGGGCTTCGATGCGCACAGCTATGATGCGGGCTATGCCGAATATGCCAAGGACAGGATGTGGTAGGGTGTTTCGGCGTCCTAGTAGGATTTGACGTCGAAGAGTTTGTATCTGTCGACCCCAAGCCCTTTGAACACGTCTTGCTCGCGCAATCCGGCAGCCAGCGCTTCAGAAACATTGGTGTCGACCGTCAACTCATCGGTGGCGATGATAATCACGCGGCGCTGATCGGGCAGTGAGGGCGTGCAATTGCCGCCATTTTCGCACGTTACGCGTTCGGCATGCTCGCCCAGATTGACCCCGAATACGATCGGAATCCGGCCCTCATCACACGCGTCGCGTACAACCGTCAGTGCGGATGACATTGTCTCTGTCCGTTGTGCGGCCATGGCGTTGTTGGCTGCCGTCGCGCCATCAGATGAGGAGGTTCCCATCCCAAAAGCGGCATTGGCGCTGCAAAAACGCTGATTAAAGTTCGGTGCGGAAAAAATGGATGCCGGCGTGACCGGTGCCCCGTCTTTCTCGATCTTTGTGGCCGAGCCTGCGACCCAATTATAGGTGTCGTGCAGCACATAGATCCGGAAACTCGCGCGGCGACCTTCACTGTCTACGCCGCCGAAGGGCCGTGTCTGTTTCCAAACACCTACGTCGAGATCGGTGAGCTCCTCGGCGCATGGATCCAGATCGCCAAGCACCCGCGTATCCCAGGCCCGCGACGCCTCGTAATCCGCACCGGTTTGATCGGACTGACTGTCACGATCATCTGTGCAGATAATCGCTCCGGTTCCGTATTCGATGCCATAGCTACCCTGTGCAATAGCAGGTGCGAGCGGCAAGCCAATCGTCATAGCCGCAGCCATGATCCCTAAACCCTTCAACATACTGAACTCCTCACCACACTGTCTTTCCCTGAACCATACCTGATTCAAACTAGATGACCAATAAAATTGGGCATTTTTACGATAGCGCGGGTTACATCTGGTTGCGAAACCAGTCAACCGTATCGCGGGTTCCCGATGTGATATCGAAGCGTGGTGTCCAGTCGAGGCCGGATTTGCGGGTTTTGGTCATATCGGCGGTGATCAGCGGAGGTTCGAAAGCAGGCGCGCTGCGTGCGCCAAGTTTGACCAGTTCCGGCCGGCCTGCCGCAGCTGCCAGTCCCTCAATCACGTCTTTCACGCGCACAGCCTCGCCACTGGCGATATTATAGGCCCCTGTCAAAGAGCTTGCCGCCAAGGCCGCCAATCCGGTGCCGACATCGCCGACATGCATATAATCGCGCAATTGCATTCCGTGCGAGCACAAAGCCTCCTCACCCTTGAGCAGGGATTTGACCACGGACGCGCCCAAACGGCTTTCATGCTCGCCAGGGCCATAGACAAAGAACACACGGCCCCAGGCCAGCTCGACATTATTGATCTCGGAAAACCCTGTCAGGGCTTGGTAGAGCGCGACTTTGGCCTGTCCGTAAAACGTGGTCGGCGCAAGCGGCGTAATGTCTTCGCTGCACAGCCCGCTTGTCCAGTCATAATCTCCGCAAGAGCCGCAAACGGTCATGCGCTTGCCGCCCGCCTCGACAAAGCTGCGGGCCAGATCAAGCGAAATTTGTAGCCAGTCCATGTTTTCCGGCGCGGTCCACAGACCTGACACAACAGCTCGCCATGCCAGATGTAGCATATGGCCCGGTCTGGTCTCGGCCATCACCGCTTTCACCGCTGCCCGATCGGCCAGATCGCATTGCATATAGCGTACGCCGGGCACCGTGTTCTCCGGCGTCCGGCTGGTCAGGGCAATGACTTCAAAGCCGCGCTCCATAAGCGGTATCAATGTGTTGCGTCCGATAAAACCGGTCGCGCCTGTCACCAGTATCCGTTTGTCCATTATGCCAGCCCCTGCTCTGTCAGATCAGGCCATTTGAGGTCTTTGTCGGAGACATCGGTAATCGGGTGAGGCCATTTGATCCCGATGGACGGATCATTGTAGCGAATACCCCGCTCGGCGTCTGGCGCATAGGCGTGAGAGGCTTGATAGAACACTTCGGCCCCATCCGTGAGCGACAAATAGGAATGGGCAAATAATGGCGGCACCAGAAGCGCCTTGCGGTTTTCAGCGGTCAGCTCGATCCCGAACCATTGTAAATAGGTTTCAGACCCTTGCCGCATATCCACGATCACATCATAAACCGCGCCATTGATGCAGCGGAAGAACTTCGCTTCAGGAGCGGTTTCATTCTGATAGTGCAAGCCGCGCAATGTGCCCGCATTGACATTGCCGGACATGTTCGCCTGTACGAACTCGTAATCTGCGCCGATCGCAGCCAACTCATCCTTGCAATAGGCACGGGCAAAATAGCCGCGCGTATCGGCACGAGGCTCGTGCTCAACGACAAAAGCGCCCTTTAGCGGTGTCTCGGTAAATTTCATTCAACCCTCGTTCTGACCGCTGGTGGTGATCCCGTCTGATCCTGACAGCCTGTCCTTATCTACAACATTCGCGCGAAAACTTGCAAAGATGAGGCCAAAAATGAGCGTCCCGGCAGGATTTTTTGCGCTCATTAACAGGCGGGCAACGCCGCTGACGTAAAGGCTGGAACAGCACTTGCACGCCCGCAGGACCGTGCGACAAGACATTGGGCTTCACAAGATGGCAACGGCCAGGGAGATCTGACATGAAGACATCGGGAATTCGTATTCTCGGAGCTGGCTGTGCCGGCTTTGGCGCAGCTCACCATCTGTATGAGCAAGGTATCGAGCCGGTCATCTTTGAAGCCCGCGAATACTATGGCGGACACACCTCGACCTTTGTCTATGGCGACGGCTTTATTTTCGACGAAGGCCCGCACATCTCCTTCACCAAGAACGAGCGCATCCAGAAACTGTTCTCCGAAAGCTGCGGCGAGGATTTCCGCGCCTTCCCGGCCAATGTTAATAATTACTGGAAAGGCCATTGGATCAAGCACCCTGCACAGGTGAATCTGGCTGGCCTCCCCCAACAGCTGATCGTCGATTGTATCAAGGATTTCATTCACGCCCAGAACAATGATTTCGGCGAGATCAAACATTATGAAGACTGGCTACACGCCGCCTTCGGGCCGACCTTTGGCGACACATTTCCGGCCGAGTACACCAAAAAATACCATACGACCGAAGCCAAAAACCTGACCACAGATTGGCTCGGCCCGCGGCTTTATCAGCCCGATATGGATGAAGTGCTTCATGGTGCCCTGTCGAAAGAGACCAAGGATGTCCACTATATCCCGAATTTCCGTTATCCGACGGAAGGCGGTTTCATCTCCTATCTCGACATGTTCGCCAAACGCTCGACCATACATCTCGATCACCGCGTCACCGAAATTGATATGAGCGAGAATCTGCTGAGCTTTGCCAATGGCAAGACCGCCGATTTTGAACACTTGATCTCATCTATTCCCCTGCCCGTCCTGATCCCGATGATCAAAGGCGCGCCGCAAGAAGTCAAAGACGCGGCTGCGCTGCTGTCCTGCTCGCAAGCGCTGATGGTCAATATCGGCCTCAACCGCGCGGATGTCTCGGACAGTCACTGGACCTATTTCTATGATGAGGACATTTGCTTTGCGCGCCTGTCTTTCCCGCACATGTTCTCGGACCGGACCGCGCCGGAAGGCTGCGGGGCCATTCAGGCCGAGGTCTACTTCTCCGACAAATGGCGTCCGATGACAGGAACGCCTGAAGAATGGACCGAGCGCGTCATTGAAGACCTGTTACGGGTTGGCCTTGTCAAATCACGCGACGAGATCATCCATAAGAGCACGATCTATGCGCCTTGGGGCAATGTCATCTTTGATCAGGATCGTCCGAAGAGCATCAAAATCGTGCACGATTATCTCAAAGAGATCGGCATCGCTTATTGCGGCCGCTATGGCGACTGGGCCTATATCTGGACCGATGAGAGCTTCCTGTCCGGCGAACGCGCGGCGAATATGGTCGTTAAAGGGCTTTAAAGCCGGTTAGCCCCCGCCGTCTTCATCAGGGACGGGCTCGGAAATATCAGCATCGAATATTTCGCGTATCTGATCGAGCGCATCGCGCATGTCGCGGGCACGGCCGGACTGCACGAATGCCCGTGCATAGAGCCGGGACAGATCGACAAGAAACAGACCCACCTCATCAAGTCCGGCAAAATACATCGGATCGAGTAAGATGCGCGGATCTTCCTCTTCCATCGGGAAGGCGACCAGAAATGGCTGCGGAACGGATTCATCCCTCATAATTGAACTTTCTTTTCCTGTTTTAAAATCACTGTCGGGAATGATAGGCCAGAATGATAGGAGACGGCATCGTATAGCCTCAATTGTCCGGCCTCTATTGCCCAGCTTCTATTGCAATTGAGCGGCTTACCCCTGCCCGTCAGGTTCGAGGCGCGCCGCAATGGCATCTATGCGGGTCGCCGCATCGTTCAATGCCGTCGCCGCACGGGCTTCGAGCGCATCCATCCCCGCCCCGCTTCTGGCTGCGTCCAGCTCATCCATCAAAGAAAGCGCCGCGATCAGTAAAAGTCGCGCTTCGCCCACATCGCCAACCGCCCCGGCAATCTGATCTACGCGCCTGTCCAATCGCTCACCAAGCTTGACCAGCCGTTCCTCCTGACCGGGCGCACAGGCCACTGAGTAAAGTTTGCCATGAACTCCAATATCCGCCTTCGACATCGTCTAACCTTCCCGTTCCAGCGCTGCACGCACTTCTGAAATTGCATCGCCCAAAGCGACAGCAGCTTCGTCAGTGAGACTTTGCAAGGCCTGTTCGCGGGCGAGCGCTTCGTCCAGTTCATTGGCCAGTCTCGCCCGGTCCGTGACCAGCGCATGGGTCTCCCGACGAACAATGGCAGGGTCACCAACCCGCTCGAACACACGTTCGAGATTGTCATCCAATCGCCCCAGCGCGGCGGCGAGTTTCTGCTGAGCTTCGTCGATTCCTGCCATGTAAAACCCATATCAGGGCCGACCCGTATATGCCAAGCGGCTTGACGTCGGCCTCTAGCTTGTCCATTCCCCACTCATTAACAATTTATGAAGGGATTCGCACCATGCCGATGACAGAACGCCAGATGGCAAATGCAATTCGTGCCCTGTCTATGGACGCCGTACAGGCAGCCAATTCGGGCCACCCCGGCATGCCAATGGGCATGGCCGACGTCGCCACCACCCTGTTCACAAAATTCCTCAAATATGATGCGAGCGCGCCGGACTGGGTCGATCGCGACCGTTTCATCCTGTCGGCCGGTCATGGCTCCATGCTGCTTTATGCGCTGACCTATCTGACCGGCTATCCCGGCATGGGCATCGAGGAAATCCGTAATTTCCGCCAAATCGGGTACAAAACGGCCGGACACCCCGAATATGGCCATGCGCCAGGCGTGGAAACCACCACCGGGCCGCTTGGCCAAGGGCTTGCCAATGCGGTTGGATTCGCCATGGCAGAGGCCCATTTGCGCGCCCGTTATGGCCGCGATCTGGTCGATCACTATACCTATGTTATTGCCGGAGACGGCTGCCTGATGGAAGGCATCTCGCAGGAAGCTATCGGACTTGCCGGACACCAGAAACTCGGCAAACTGATTGTCCTGTGGGATGACAATGACATCACCATTGACGGGGCTGTCTCCTTGTCGGATTCGACCGACCAACTCAAACGCTTCGAAGCGTCGGGCTGGGAAACCACGCGAATCGATGGCCATGATTTTGGCCGAATCGAACGGGCGATCCACGCCGCAAAAAATTCTTCCAAGCCCAGCCTGATCGCCTGCAAGACGATTATCGGCAAAGGGTCGCCCAACAAGCAGGGCACCTCCGGTGTCCACGGCGCAGCTCTTGGCGAAGACGAAGTGACGGCGGCACGCGGGGTGCTCAATTGGCCGCATGAGCCATTCGTCATTCCTGATGAAATCCTCGGCAACTGGCGCGCCGCCGGTGCGCGCGGGGCGAGTGATCGCGCTGCATGGCACAATCGCCACACCGCCTCCCCCAAACGCGCTGCTTTTGATGCGGCCATGGCGACAGACCTGACCGGTCTCGATCAGGGCATCGAACGCTACAAACAGTCACTGATCGACGAGCCGAAGAAAGTCGCGACACGTAAAGCCTCCGAAATGGCGCTCGGCGTTATCAATGACATCATCCCGCACACAATTGGCGGCTCGGCTGATCTGACCGGCTCGAACAATACCAAGACCGGCGCCACCCAGCCGCTCACAGCCAATTCGCCCGACGGCCGTTATGTCTATTATGGCATACGCGAGCACGGCATGGCTGCCGCGATGAATGGCATGGCGCTGCATGGCGGCGTGATTCCCTATGGCGGGACATTCCTTGTCTTTACCGATTATTGCCGCCCCTCGATCCGGCTTGCCGCGCTGATGGGCATCCGGTCGATCTTCGTGATGACGCATGACTCTATTGGTCTTGGCGAAGATGGCCCCACCCACCAACCGGTGGAGCATGTGGCAAGCTTGCGCGCTATTCCAAACCTGCTCGTTTTCCGGCCTGCAGATGTGGTCGAAACGGCCGAGTGTTGGCAATTGTCGCTCAAAGCGGCTGACCAGCCAAGCATATTGGCGCTGACCCGTCAGGGCCTGCCGCAGCAGCGCAAAACCCATGTCAGCCAGAACATCTGCGCGTTCGGGGCCTATGTCCTGCACGAAGCGCCAACCGAAGCGGACGTGACGTTGATTGCCTCCGGCTCGGAAGTCGAGATTGCCATGAACGCAATCGCTCCGCTGGCCGAAGCGGGCATTGCCGCGCGCATCGTGTCTGCGCCGTGTTTCGAATTGTTCCAGAAACAGTCAGACGCCTACCGCGCCCAAGTGCTCGGCACAGCGCCGCGGATCGGCATTGAAGCGGGTGTCCGCCAGAGCTGGGACACATTCCTCGGCCCGAATGACAAATTCATCGGCATGTCGAGCTTCGGTGCCAGCGCGCCGATTGCCGACCTCTACAAGCATTTCGGGATTACGGTCGAGGCGGTTGTGGAGGCTGCGAAGG
>CAZXXY010000103.1:0-7667 GCA_964644755.1 uncultured Hyphomonas sp.
GTGATGCGGTCGGCTGCGGCGTTCGGCGTTGAGGCGATGGTGCTGCAAACGCGGCATTCGCCGGCGATGACGGGCATTGTGGCCAAGTCTGCGGCAGGGGCGGTCGAGATTGTGGCCGAGGCGCGGGTGGTCAATATTGCGCGGGCGCTCGAACAGTTGGCGGATGCCGGTTATTGTACAATCGGGCTGGCAGGCGAGGCGGAGGCGGGTCTGGCGGCCACGATCCCTGCTGGCGACCGTGTGGCGCTCGTGTTTGGCGCGGAAGGGGCGGGATTGCGGCCTGCTGTGGCCAAGGCGTGTATGTGGACCGCGCGGATTGATATGCGGCCGGACATGGAGAGTTTGAACATTTCGAATGCGGCCGCGATTGCGTTTTACGAGACGTATCGTTCAGGCTGATGCTTGCCGGTGTTTCATAATCGGGTGATGATCTGCTAGGTTCGGGGATGGATATTGTCGCTTTGGAGGGATGAACATGGCGCGGTTGTTTTTTGGATTGCTTTTGCTTGCCGGACTTGGCGCGGTTGGATTTGGCGGACTGCAGCTGTTTGCGCCGCACATGTTGGCATCGGTGCCGGGGATTTCGGTAGAGGTGCCAGAGGCGGATGCGGCATCTGCACCATCTGTTGCCTCGGTTGAGCCTGTCATTGCAGCAGCTCCGCCGCCTCCTCCTCCTGCGCCTCAAGCGCCAGAGCTTGATAATCCGGTGTTCGGGGCAGCGTCTGCACCGATTGTGAGGAGCCCCGTTACGCCCGCCCCGCCGCCGCTTGAAGAGTCATTGCGCGAGGTGCCTGTGGCGTACGAAACGCCCAAGACGGCCAGCTATGGCAAACCGTTTGAAGTGACTTTTGCATTGGACGCGCGCGCGGGCGCGCAGACAGCGACCGGCGGCTTGCCCGGCGTGGGCGAGATTGTTGAAGGGCAGGCGCGGGTCTCCGAGCGGGTGAAGGCATCACTGGTGGGCACGGCGTTCGAGATCGAGCTGCAATCGCCTGAAGTGCAGCTCCTGGGCGCGGACACGGAGAACAGATGGCTTTGGCTGGTAACGCCTAAAGCTGAGGGGGATCAGCCGCTTTATGTCGAGCTGTTCGCTCTGGTTGGCGAAGATGCCAAGCCGGTGCGCACGTTCAATGGAACGGTGACGGTCGAGGTGACGCAGTTCCAGAGGGTGGTCAGTCTGGCGACGGCGGCAAACCCGCTGGCGGTTTTCCTTGGGGGGATCGGATCGACGATTGGTGGATTGTTCGGCTTTTTCCGGTTTCTAAGACGGCGAGGCTAGGGCGGCGTCTGCGAGCAGGAAGGCTGCCAAGCGCGGCGAAGCGGGATGCGGGCTGGTGCTTGTTTCGGCGAGCGCTCTGAGCGCTTCTTCCTGCTCTAATCCGACAAAAGCATTGGCGAGTGCGTTGAGTTCGCTGTCTTTGTTCAGCCGGTTTCTCACGCGTGTGACTTCATCGCCGCCAGCATTGCGGGTGGCATTGTGACGGGCATCGGCTGATTTGCGCGAGGCAGCGGCAATTTTCTTTTTGTCGCGTGGCCGGAAGATGTCCGGCAGAGCGATGCCGGAGACCTGAAGCCGGTCCATAAAGTTTATGGCGATATCCTGCCGGTCCATATTGGCGATAGGGTCTGTCTGGGCCGCGCTGTCTTCGTCATCAAGGTCGGAGATGATGTCACTCCAGCCGGCCTCGCCATTGACCTCTTGCTGATGGGAGGCGTGGACATTGATGTGCGGCGGGGTGTCCTGTGGATCAATTGGGGAGGGGGCGGAACTCTCGAAGAGATCGCCATCGGTTGCGGTTGGAGCGGTTGGCACCGGTAGCTTTGTCGTTGCGGTGTTTAGCGAGAACTGCTGGGGAGATGGCTCGGCATGTCCATTTTTCGCGTTGCGCGCCTGGGTCAATTTGGTCGGGCGGGACAAGATAGCGTGCTGTGCGACGATATCTGTCCGGTCAGGATCGGGGGCGACGCGCTGGTCGAGCTCTAACGGATCTTTGGTCGCATCTATGCCTGCGAGCCGTAATTCATTGACCGAACGGGCGGTGTCTTCATGCAGTTTGCGGCTGATGCGATCAATTTCTTCATTGGCTTCACGCGCGCCATCAAGGGCAGCAGAAACGGCTTGTTGCAAGGCGTTGCCGACCGAGTTTGCCGCTTCAACGGCCATGGCGCTGGATTGTTCGGCGCGTTCAACTGTTTTGTCCGAACGGCTAAGTCTGTCTTCAATGGCCGCGATGGACTGGACCAGGCCGTCTGTACGTTCTGCGGCGTCTTTGGCAATGGCATCAAGATCGGTCAAACGCACGGCCAGCGTGCTTCCAGCCTGTTTGAGCTGGTTCAAACGGCTCTCGAGTGCGGAATCTGCGGCAGCGACTTCCTCGCCTGCGGCCTTGGCGGCGGCGACCATGGCGGCTGATTGCTGGGGAATGACTTCGCGCATCATACTGGCTTGCGCATCCATAGCCTTGGTGAGGGTTTCCAAGCCTTTGCGCTCTTCTGCGAGACGTTGGCTCAGTTCGCGGGCATTGTCGGCCATGGCATAACTGACCGATTCGGCCCGAAGGCGTTCGGCCGAAAGCGCTTCGTGCATGGCTTTCATCGAGGCCAGCGCTTCGCTGGTTGTGTGGTCGATGGTGCGGGCACTCTCGCCTGTGGCTTGGGCCAGCGTATTTATTTCTTTGACCGCTGTTCTGGCCGGTGTGAGCAAGTGTCCTGCGGCTTGCAGGATGAGCTGGTTTGCGGCGCGGGACCGGATGCTTTGGCGGGCAATGATACCCGCAAGCAGCAGGAGAAGACCCGGAACAAGCGCGAGCAGACCCGCGCTGACAATGGCTGGCCAGGACAATGCGGCCAAGTTGATGGCCTCCGCCTGCAAGTAGGCGAGCGAGCCGATGGCGCCCCACCACGCAATTGCCAAAAGGCTGCAACACCATAGAACCCAGTTTCCCGATGGGCCATCATCAGTGTTTATGTGTTTGGCCTGTTCATCACTCATAAGAGCTTCCTAGCATGAAACGGGCATGGAGGTGGCTAGCCAAGTGCAGTAGGCTATGTGCGCAGCAAAAACGCCAAGCCGGGGCCAGAGACGATCGATGCAATGGCTGTCGGTGCCTCTTCTGGCTCGGGCTCAGGCGCCGGTGCACTGATGATAGCGATGCCAATCCAGGCCAAACTGATTGCAAGAAAGAAGTTTCGTATCTCAATGAGCCATCCAAGCATGCTGCCCTCCCAAGAATGTAGGTGTTATTTATAACGCAAGGAGGCCTTTCGGGCAATGTCAATCAGCTTACGTTAATGAACTGTAAAGAGAAGGTCTGATCTGAAAGAAACTGACCTATGGAGAGCAATCAGATGACCGAACCGACCGAGCCTGTTCTGGATATAGCGCATCTGTCATCAATGACGGGCGCAGACGCTTCTTTGGGAATTGAGGTTGTTGATATTTTTCGCCAGCAAACCGAGTTGTGGCAGCGCATGCTTGACCCTAGCCTACCACGTGAACAGTGGGCGGATGCGGCCCATTCCCTCAAAGGGACCGCTTTGTCGGTGGGGGCCAAGCGGCTGGCGGCGGTTTGCGCTCGCGTGGAAAGATTAGGGCGTTCGGAGCAGGATGTCTCTCTGGTCGAGGCCGGGACTGCAATTTCCGCTTTAAAGGACGAGATTGGTCCGGCGATCGAAGCGGCGGCACGGGTCGCCCATCAGCTGTCGCTGAGGGGGGCGTTTCCCTGATTGGGCGGTGAGTTTGTGTAAGGTCGCCATTGCATCATCGTCGACACAGCTATTGTCTTGTTGAGGATCTGCTTGATACGCTTGGCTGAGATGGCGCGAGGGATGGTATGAGCTACACAACACGCTTTGCGCCTTCGCCTACGGGGTATTTGCATCTTGGACATGCTGCGTCTGCGCTGGCGGTCTGGTCTGCTGCGCGCGCAGCGGGCGGGGCGGTTTTGCTGCGGCTAGAAGATATTGATCAAACGCGCTGCCGGCCGGAGTATGAGGCGGCTATTCTTGAAGACCTGCGCTGGCTTGGCCTTGAGTGGCAGGGCGATGTACGCCGTCAGTCCGAGCACTTTGATGATTATGGCGCGGTGCTGGAAGCCTTGCGGGCACGGGGGCTGATCTATCGCTGCTTCCGGACGCGCAAGGAGGTGCTCGAGGAGATCGGGCGTGCGCCGCACAGCGCTCCGGTGGCGTTTTGCAGTGAGCCATTGCCTGCAAGTGTCGAGGCGGAGCGGCTGGCTTCGGGTGAGGCGTTTGCATGGCGCTTGTCGCTGGCACGGGCGCGCGAAGCCTTGGGCAGCGTTTATGACGCGCTCGGCTATATCGAACTGGGCGAGGCGGGCGAGAGATTTGTCAAAGCAGCGCCGGAGCTGCATGGCGATGTTGTGCTCGCGAGGAAAGATACGCCGACCTCCTATCATTTGGCGGTGACGCATGATGATGCCTTGCAAGGGGTGACGCATATTGTGCGTGGCGAAGATTTACGCGGCAGTACGGATATACATGTTCTGCTACAAGCGCTAATGAACTGGCCTCAGCCGATCTATACGCATCACGCGCTTATGGTGGATGCGACCGGAAAGCGCTATGCAAAAAGGGATAAATCCATGACGTTACGAGCGATGCGGGCGGCGGGGCAGAGCGCTGAGGATATTCGTGCACAGATTGGTGCCCTATGACGGACGGGCCGGTCATGGACGCTCGGGAGACCAAGGGGTCGAAAGCGGGGCTTTGGGTTGGCCCCTTGCTGGTGCTTGGCGGCGGCGTGTCGATTGGCTTTGCGCCGATCGGGCTGCGGCTGGGGCTGGACACGATGGGGCCGCAGGCGATTGCGTTCTGGCGCTATCTGTTCGCGACGCCGATGGTGTTTACGGCGATTTTTCTGGTCTATCGACGCTTTCCGGTCAGGCCGAACCGGTTTGCTGTGATTGCGGGGGTGTTCTTCGCGCTGGACATCGGGCTTTGGCATGCGGCGCTGACGCTGACGAGTGTGGCCAATTCGGCCTTTATTGTGAACCTTGGCAATATTGGGGTCGGGCTGCTTGCGTGGATCTTTTTAAAAGAGCGGCTGAACTGGATCTGGCTTCTTGCGGTGATCGTTGCATTTGTCGGCGCGGGTTTGTTGACCCAGGGCGGCGGCGAGAACGGGGTTGGGGATTTTAGGGGGGATCTGCTGGCCCTCGGCGCGGCGGTGTTCGTCTCGTTTTATGTTCTGTGTTCGAAGATTGCGCGCCGGGAGATGAGCGGGCTGGATGTCTTGTTCTGGGTGACTTTTGTGGAAATGGTGACGGCGGGTCTGATCACGCTGGCGTCGGGCGAGCGGTTTATGCCGATGGATGCGGAAGGCTGGCGGGCGCCGCTTTTGCTGGCGGTGATTGTGCAATGTGTTGGTCAAGGCCTGATCATTACGGGGCTGGGACGGACGCCGGCTGCGATTGCCGGGGTTTTGATATTGGTGCAGCCTGTCGTGGCGGCAGCGTTGTCATGGCAGATGTTTGGTGAGCATTTACTTGGATGGCAAATTGTGGGCGGGGCTTTGATTCTGGTCGGGGTGTTCATATCCCAATTGGGCAAAGCGCCTGCGAAACCAGTATGAGTGCGGGTGATACCGGCCGCAGCGCATTTGGAGAGAAATGATGAGGCAGTCTTTGAGTGCAATGGCGGGCGCTGTGTGCTTGCTGGCAGCGTGTGCAGATCGCGGGGCGCAGGAGCGGCAAAGCGCTCAAGAGGTTGCCCAGACATCACGGCTGGTGGTTGATGGACGGACGGGTGTGACGCCGCAGCAGGCGGATGACAGCTATTATGTGGCTGCCGCCGGGACTGTCAGCGCGCGTACGCAGCGGGTTGACGTGGCGCCTGCAAAGAATGTGATCCTGTTTGTTGGCGATGGGATGGGCGTCTCGACGGTGACGGCAGCGCGGATTCATGCCGGACAGATCAAGGGCGTCGATGGTGAGAGTTACCGGTTGAATATGGAGACGCTGCCGCATGCGGCTTTGGCGAAGACCTATTCGCACGACTCTCAGGTTGCTGATAGCGCCTCGACCGCAACAGCGATGTTAACGGGCGTTAAAACCCGCTCACGGACCCTCGGTGTGACGCAGGATGCTGCCTATTCGAATTGCGCAACGGTTGAGGGCAACCGCACGGACACTTTGTTTGAACTGGCCGAACGGGCCGGACTGGCGACGGGGCTGGTGTCGACGGCGCGGCTGACCCATGCCACGCCAGCGGCGGCTTATGCCGAACTGGTCAATCGCGATTGGGAAGATGATAGCGAGATCGAGGGGGCAACCGAGGAGGACAATTGCCCTGATGCCGCGCGGCAATTTATCGACTGGGATGCAGGCGACCATTTCGAGATTGCGCTGGCAGGCGGGCGGCGGCACTTTCTGACCCGCCAGCAAGCGGATCCCGAAAATGAACACCTGCGCGGCAAGCGCAAGGATGGCCGCGATCTGGCCGAGGCGTGGGCTGCCAAATCGGATGACCATGTGACCGTGTTTGACGCCGACGGGTTAAACAGTGCCGGTCTGTCGCAAGGCGCGCGGGTGCTGGGCCTGTTTGAACCGAGCCATATGAAATACGAGCTGGACCGGTCTGGAGATGTTGGCGGCGAGCCGTCAATTGAAGAGATGACGCGGGCGGCCATCACGCGGCTGTCGCAAGAAGACAAGGGCTATGTTCTGCTGGTCGAAGCAGGCCGGATCGATCATGGCCATCACGGTACGAATGCGGCACGGGCTCTGACAGAAACCGTGGCGTTCGATGAGGCGATTGCGGCGGCGCTGGACATGACGAGCGCCGAGGACACGCTGATTATCGTTACGGCGGATCACTCGCACACATTGACCATTCAGGGCTATCCCGAGCGCAACAGTCCGATTTTGGGAAAGGTGACCTATCCGGGCGGGACACTCGCAACTGCGTCGGATGGCAAACCTTATACGACGCTGAGTTATGCCAATGGGCCTTCGGGCTGTCTGCCGAATACGGAATGTGTGCGGCCTGACCTGTCTGATGTGGACACCGAGGCGAGTGATTTCCGCCAGCAGGCTTTGTTGCCGTCGCCATCGGAAACCCATGCCGGTGAGGACGTGCCGGTGTTTGCGCGTGGTCCGGGCGCTGCTTTGATCAATGGCGTGATGGAGCAGAATGAAATTTTCCACGTCATGGGGTATGCGACGGGGCTGGTTGAGTAGGGACAGGCGCGCGGGCGTTAGCGGTGTGGTCTAGCCGGGTGCGGCGGGTTGGTGTTCGGGCGAGAGTGTTTCGTGACCGTCAAAATCGACTTCGACAATGGCGCCATTCGGGTCTTCAAAGAAGACCTGCCATTGCACCCAAGGGGCGGGCGTCCGGCTGATGCGGAACGCCAGCCCAGCGGTTTTGAGCCTGTCCAATAGCGCGTTTATATCCTTGCCGCGAAATGCCATATGATCGAGGACGCCTTTGCGCGGGTTTGGCATCTGGTCAACCTGCATGACGTGGAGAATGGCTGCGTCATTGGCGTAGAGCCACAGACCGGGAAATTTGAAATCAGGCCGGGGGCCGACCGTAAACCCAAGAAGCGTCGTGTAGAACGCCTCGGTGATGGTGAGGTCGTCGGTTACAATTGTGAAATGGTCTGGCCGCAATATCGTGGTCACTGGGGGTTCCTTTGCGCATCTTGG
>CAZXXY010000104.1:0-7658 GCA_964644755.1 uncultured Hyphomonas sp.
ACCGCTGGGCAATCTCGCGCACAGCCTCGAAATCGCCAATCGAGGCTGCTGGAAATCCCGCTTCGATAATGTCGACGCCCATGCCTTCGAGCAACTCGCCGAGCGCCAGTTTTTCATTATGGGTCATGCTCGCGCCCGGGCTTTGTTCGCCGTCGCGCATTGTGGTGTCGAAAATGACAATATCAGAAGAAGTGCTCATGGGGCCGGACCTTTTGAGGAAAGAGAAAGAAGCAAGACATGTATCCCCTGACCCAGCGCCTCAGCGGCGTCTACGACCAGGGGCCTCTAAGGCTTAGCAGGAGCAAATTTCTTCTCATACCCAACTTGTTTTATCAAAAACTTGCATATGTCAACAGTTTGACCGCCAATGCGGGTATATTTTGCCTAGCCTTTGACCAGAAAGCGTTTTGACGCCATGCCAATCGCCAACCAGATCGCAACCGTCACCGCGCCGACAAGGACGGCCCGCCATAGCGACCCGCCAAGCGCGGCTGAAAGGCTTTCTCCGGCAAAGGCAATCAGGGCCAGTTTCGGCACCGAACCCGCAGCAAGACCAAGCAGGAACGGCACAAAGCGCGCGCCGCTGGCCCCGAACACCATATTGACGAGCAAGAAAGGTCCGGTCGGGATGGTCCGGACAATGGCGCTGGCGGTAAAGGCGTTCTCGTTGATCAGGCGGATTATGCGATCAAGGCGCTTGCCCGAATAGCGCTTGACGATCCCGCTCCCAAGCGCTCTGCCGGTCCAGAAGGTCAGCGTGCCCGAGCTTAAGGTTGCAAGCCACGCATAGGCGAACCCGACCACAGGTCCGAAAGCAGCGATCGCAAGACCAATCAATGCAAATTGCGGCAGGCCGAGATAGGCGCCAAGGCAGAACACGCCGATCAGGGCTGGCAGGCCCCAAGGCGAGTCTGCAAGCATACCGGCCTTGGCCAGCGCATCATCAAGGCCGGTGATCATCCCCGCCCTGCCAAGCATGAACACAGCGACGATCCCGATCAGAAGCCCCAATGGAGCAAGCCAGACCCGCCAGGCCGGAACATGATCAGGCGCTTCGTCCGGCGTCTTCATGGCCTAAGCCGATGCCTTGATCTTTTCATAGGCCGCAAGGGAATCCCGCACAAAAACGGCTTTGGTGAATTGTGCTTCATAGGCTGCGCGGCCACCGGCGACGAGCTTTGCGGCCAGTGCTTTGTCTTCGATCACCGAGCGCATGGCCTCGGCCAGAGCCGCATCATCATTTTTGGGCACGACAAGGCCGGACACACCGTTTTCGACATAGGCGGCGGGGCCAACCGCATCGGCAGCGACGAGCGGACGGCTCGCAGCCCAGGCATCGACCGTCACGGTGCCAAAGGGTTCATAGCGCGACGGAAAGGCTACGAAGTCACAAGCGGCGAGCAATGAACCGCGATCATTTCGCCAGCCCAAAAAACGCACACGGTCACTGATGCCCAAGGCTTGCGCCTGCGCTTTCAGCGCGCCATCAAGCGGCCCGTCTCCGGCAATCCAGACATACAGCCCGTCAATCACCTTGGCCGCATCGAGCAAAGTGTCGAGCCCTTTCTTTTCGTGCAAACGGGCGAGCGCCAAAGCAACCGGTGCATCCGCAGGCGTATCAAGGCTGGCCCGATCCGTTGGCGCAGCGTCTTCGAAGTCGGCATAGGTGTGCACGATCAATGACCGGTCCTCAGCGACGCCCTGCTCGCGGATATGACGCAAGAGGTCTTTGGTCAGTCCGATATGCCAATCGCAATTGGCAAAGCGTTCGCGCTTGTAATAACCGCCATACCAGCCAATCGAGCGGGCGCGGTGCTTGGCAGGGGCAAACTGGCCCGCCCGCCCCATCCAGTATTCGATCACATCAGGCTGGAATCTCGCAATCGCATCGGCGATCTTGCGGCGCGTGGGAAAAGGCCATCTGAGGTTAAACGAGCACGTGCCATAGCCAATGCCCGCCTCGGCAAACATATCGAGCCGGAACTGGTTTTCCGGCCGCGTAATCACATATTGATCGAGACCGGCCCCCGCCAGCGCGCAGACCGATTCGAGCATGATATTTTCCGCCCCGCCTTCGGGTGCGCCAGCCATAACATGCATTACGCGCATATAATCGTCTCCTGATCCGTTAACCCTACCACTAGCCCCAGCCCGACAGAATAGCAAAGGAGGCTTGGCTTTCATCGCGGGCTCGCTTAGTAGGAGCAGACAGTTTTAGGATCACATCATGACCAGTTATCGTCTGTTCGGGGCCGAGACATCGCCCTACTCTCTCAAGGTTCGCTCTTTTCTACGTTATAAGAACGCAGATTTCGACTGGGTATTGCGTTCTGCGGCAACCGAGGACGAATTCAACAAGCACGCTATTTTGCCAACTGTGCCGCTTTTGATCAGCCCTGAAGGCAAGACCAGTCAGGATTCGACCAATATGCTGGCGACGCTGGAGAAAAATCACAAGGCGCCGTCTGCGATCCCTGAAGATCCGGCGTGTCAGGCGATTGCCCTTCTGCTCGAAGACTATGCCGATGAATGGCTGAACAAAGCGATGTTCTATCATCGTTGGGCGCAAAGCCCCGACCGCGAGGCGGCGGCAACCCGTGTGATCGAGCAGCTGCTGTCGGGCAAACGCCCCGCCCGCCGCCGTGAGGCACAAGCCTCCGTTGTCGAGCGCATGAGCGAGAAACTTCCCATTGTCGGCGCAACAGCCGAAAATGCGGCCGTGATCACAGCCTCCTTCCAGCGGTTCGTGACATTGTTCGAAGCGCATCTGGAAAAGCATCTCTTTATCTTCGGCGGACGACCCTGCGCGGCCGATTTTGCGCTGGCCGGCCAATTGCAGCAAATGCTACTCGATCCGACCGCGGGCAAAATGCTGCGCGAACAGGCCCCTTTTGTGGTCGCCTGGTGCGAATTCATGGAAACGCCAACGCCGGGCGCCCCTTTTGCCAGTCTGGACGAGGTCAGCGAGACATTGCTACCGATCGTGCGCGATGAAGTGGCAAAGACCTATCTGCCATGGGCTGCGGCCAATTCCGAAGGGATCAGCAAACGCAAAAAGGAAGTCTCCCTGGAGCTGGACGATGGCAGCTTTGCCCAAACAACACAGCGCTACGCCTCCAAATCATTCCGGGTGGTCAAGAAAGCGGTCGAGAAGATCGGTGACGCTGACGGATTGTCGGATTTTCTTGAGGCTTCGGGCGCGAAAGCTTTTCTCTAGTCAGCCATCGCGTTCGGGTCTGACCCCTTGTTTCCAAACCTGTTGATGACCTAAGCTCTGATTTTGATCAGGGTGGATGGCGCATGCAGAATGATCTTTTTCTAGAAGGCCGGAAAACCGAACGGGATGAGTTCGAGGCGCGCGCGCAACGACTGGCCACAATCTTTGCAGGTCATGGTGTTGGCGAGAATGACGCTGTTGGCGTGCTTCTGCGCAATGACACAGCCTATATGGAAGTGGTTGAAGCGTGCCGTTATCTGGGCGCTTATTTTGTCACGCTGAACTGGCACAATGCCGCCGCCGAGCTTGTTCAGATCCTTGATGATGCGCAGGCAAAAATCCTTGTAGGGCACAGCGATCTGACCGCACAATTTACGCCAGCGACAGGATTGGACATTCCGGTCCTTGCGGTCACGACCCCGCCAGAAGTGGTCAAAGCCTATGGCGTCGACAATGCGCTTGCTGCCGGACAAGCCGATCTTGGTGCTCTGGTCGATCTCGCCGACCCGATAGCGACCGGCCCGATCCGGTTTCGCGGCATGCTGGCTTACACATCGGGCAGCACGGGCCGGCCCAAAGGCATCCGGCGCACCGTGGACCTGAATGAACCCGACCCTTACGAAAATTACAAAGCGCTCGCCGCAGCCGTTTTACAGCTGACAGCGGGCGACCGTTTCTATACGTCCGCCCCGCTCTATCATAGCGCGCCCAATGCGCTCTCGACCTTCTGCATCGCCGCCGGACATGCCGAACTGCACATTGCCGCGAAATTTGATCCTGAAGGCTTTCTTGCCGACATTGAACGTTATGGCATCACCCATTGCTATATCGTCCCGACCATGATGGTGCGCCTGCTGAAACTGCCAGAAGCGGTTCGCAAAAAATATGACACCTCAACCTTGCGCTTTGGCATCTCGACAGGGTCGGCCTGGCCACGCGACATCAAGCAAGCCATGATCGACTGGTTCGGACCGATCTTCTACGAATCCTATGGCGCCAGCGAGATTGGTTTCATGACGCTGATCTCGTCTGAAGAAGCGCACCGCAAGCCCGGCTCCGTGGGCAAAGTCCTGCCGGGTGGATCGGTCAAGATCATCGATGATGACGGCAAGGAACTGCCTACAGGCCAAGCCGGATCAATCTATGTCCACTTGCCGCAATTTGGCGATTTCACCTATTCGAATACAGATGGCGACCTTAAGGGGCAGCGCTATGGCAAGCACGCCACCGTGGGCGATATCGGCCATCTCGATGAAGACGGATATCTGTATATCAGTGACCGCAAGAAAGACATGATCATCTCCGGCGGGGCGAATATTTTTCCTGCCGAGATCGAAGCGGCTCTGATCGACATGCCCCAAGTGTTTGATTGCGCCGTCTTTGGCGCGCCGCATCCCGAATTTGGCGAGATGGTCGTCGCCGCCGTGCAATGCGCCGAAGGGACAAGCTTGCAAATCGAAGACGTACAGGCCTATCTCGGCAACCGGATCGCCAAATTCAAAATCCCGCGCAAGCTCGACCTACACGATCAATTGCCACGCGAAGACAGCGGCAAGATTTTCAAACAGCGCCTGCGCGCGCCTTATTGGGATGACACTGGACGGGCAATCTGATCCCCCGTCCAGGACACAGCGCCCCTACTCCTCGACCTTGCCGAAGAGGTCCATCTGGTTGGGGTCGACTTTTCTGGCTTTGCGGCGCTTTTTGGTGCGGCCAGCGCGAAAGTAAAGATCATCCGTATGATCAGGCTCCGGAGCGGCATTGGTTTCAGGCGCTGGATCTGGTTCCGGTTCAGCTGCTGTTTCCGGCGCATTGTCAGGCACAATTTTCCAATAGGAAACCGCAAGCACCGTGGCCCCTTTTGCATCTTCATAACGCTGGACGAAACCAGCACTCACGCCCGCCTCCGCCAGCGGTTCCAAATCGGCACTCTCGTCCTCTGCCAAGGTGAGCCATTCGGTTTCGAGCTCTGAAATATGATGCCCCTCATGCGGGCACAGACGGCTCGCATCCGCTTTGCTGCGCGCACCATGTTCTGACCCTGCAAGCGCTTGGCGAGCGGTGAAAGCAAGCGGATAGAGATGGCTCATGCGGCTGGTCCTTGCGGCGCGTCTGCGAGTGTGCGCTGGAGCTGCATCAGGCGGCGTGTGGCCAGACGTCCAAACCGGAGCGTCATGGCTTTGCGGCGCGCGGCGGCAAGCTTGTGCTCTTCTGGTTCACGCAATATCGCACCGCCGAATTTGTCGGCAATGATCAGACCGGCGTCTTGCGGAATCAGGTCCTGAGGGAAGTCATGCCCGACCGCAAAATAGAACCGGTCACAGAACGGACGGTATTCGTGCCATTTCTGATCGGACTTGAAATCGGCAATAGAGGATTTGATCTCGACGATCGACAGCTCGCCTTTTGGTCCCAAAGCACACACATCGGCCCGGCGCGCATTGACCAATGTCATTTCGGTAACGCCGACAAAATCGAACCGCGCCATCAGGCGCAAGACACCTGATGCGATGTCTGCGGCAATCGATCGGGAAAGAGCGTCATCCATCAAAGCAGCCTGTTCGTGAAACGTTCTTTCATGTATCGCAAGGGCGGAAGAGGTCAAGACAAGAATTTCCGTGAGCTAAATGCGGTGTTATCGCGCGCGGGACCAGATCGCCAGCGGATCAAACACGCCTTTGTCAGCGGCTTTCTGCAAAGCGTCGATCTGGTTGGAAATTGCATTCCCGTGACCCGTCATCGCGCCGGAATAGAGCGCTTCGTCAAGCCGTGCGATCCGTTCGAAAAGCGCTTCGGCATTTTGAACCAGATCGAGAAATTTCGGCGGCAGCCCATTGCTCGATTGGGCAGCGGCATCCAGCGGCGGCCCTTCCCGCGTGAGCCTGTATTTATCGGCAAAGGCTTCTTCACGACGCATATCCCCGTCGCGCACAGCCCGCTGCATCACGAGCCATGACGCCGCCTGCATCAAACGCGTGGTCAGCTCCATGCTCCACGAGGTGTAGGTCAGGCGCGCTTCACGCGACAGTTCCTTGGCCACGACACGGCCAGGGCCATCAAGATAGCTCGCGGTTTCCTCGACCAGCGCCATGCCTTCGGTGAACACGCGCTCGAACACTTTCCCGCCAGCAAATGCGGCAAGCAGTTCGGTATCTGATTCAGACGGCAGAATTGAAGACATATAGACGCTCTAAACTATTTTCTTATGCACACAGATAGATCATAACCGTTTTGCGAAGATTAATGGGAGCCAAAAAACGCATCTGCCGCAGAGCGATGCGCACGCTTCTTCTCCAGCTCGCGCTCGCAATCGGCAATTTCCTGCTTCAAAGCAACAATGCGCTGCTCTAGCTCATCTTCGGAAAATGCTTCCAAATCAACAGATTTCGCGGCTGAATGAACAGGTTCGTCGGCCATAAGCTTGTCTCCTCTCCCAATGTGTATATCACCGCAATAAAAGGCCTATTGGGGCAAAAATAAATAGCGGAGCCAAAAAAATGAGCAAAACAATGCAGGCAGTTGTGGCCCAGGCAGGCGCCCCCTTGGCTCTGGCAAGCGTGGACAGGCCCGAAACCGGCCCGAACGAGGTGCTCATTCGCGTCGCAGCCAGCGGGCTAAATCGCGCCGACCTCTTGCAGCGGGCAGGCATGTATCCGCCGCCCAAAGGCGCCTCGGACATTATGGGGCTCGAATGCGCCGGCGAGATTGCGGAAATCGGTGCGGACGTGACGGGCTGGCGCGTGGGCGACAAAGTCTGCGCCCTGCTCGCAGGCGGCGGCTATGCCGAATATGCGGCCGTCGATGCAGGCTCTTTGCTGCCCATTCCGGACGGGATGGATTATGTCTCGGCCGCCTGCCTGCCCGAAGCGATGATGACGGTCTGGGCGAATGTCTATGATCGCTGCGCCTTTCAACCGGGCGAGCGCTTCATGGTCCATGGCGGCACCAGCGGCATCGGCGTCATGGCGATCCAGATGGCGCGGGTCTATGGCGCAGGGGCGATCTATGCGACGGCAGGCTCGGACGAGAAATGCGCGGCCATCAAGAGCCTTGGCGGCACGCGGGCGATCAATTACCGGACCGAGGATTTCGAGGCCGTGGTGTCCGGGCTTGGCGGCGTTGATGTCATCCTCGACATGGTGGGAGCGGACTATGTCCAGAAGAACATCTCGATTGCCAAGACCAATGGCCGGATCGTCAACATCGCCTATATGAACGGGCCGAAGATGGAGCTGAACCTGCTACCGCTCATGCTCAAACGGCTGGTCCTCACAGGCACGACATTGCGCGCGCGCGAGGCAAGCGAGAAAGCACGGATACGGATGGGTGTGGAGACAGGGTTCTGGGCATCGGTCAAAAGCGGCGAGATCAAACCTGTCCTCGACACCGCCCTCCCCGCCGCCAAAGCCGAAGACGCCCACGCCATGATGGCCAAGGGCGG
>CAZXXY010000105.1:0-3313 GCA_964644755.1 uncultured Hyphomonas sp.
CCTAAAGCCCAAGCTTCGCCTTCAAAATTTCGTTGACCGCTTGCGGGTTCGCTTTGCCGCCTGATTGCTTCATCACCTGTCCGACAAACCAGCCCAGCGCTTTCGGCTTTGCATGCCCTTCGGCCTTCTGCGCCTGCACTTGCGCGACCTGTTCAGGGTTGCCAGCAATGATCTCGTCAACAACCGCCTCAATCGCGCCCGTATCAGTGACTTGCTTAAGCCCTTCGCGTTCGACAATCACACCCGCCTCGTCGCCCGTCTCGATCATCAGCGTGAACACTTTCTTGGCGATCTTGCCGGAGATCGTCTGGTCCGCGATCAAATCAATCAATCCGCCAAGCGCTGCCGCTGACACAGGGCTCTCGTTCAGCTCCAGGCCTTCACGGTTCAAATAGCCGAACAATTCCTGACTGACCCAGTTTGCCGACAGCCGGTTGTCGCGCCCCTTGGCCACCGCCTCGAAGAAAATCGCCCGATCCGCTTCCGCCGTCAGAACGCCAGCATCATATGCTTTCAAGCCATACTCGCTCATAAACCGCGCCCGCTTCTCGTCCGGCAGTTCCGGCAATGACGCTTTGATGCCATCGACGAAGCTCTGTTCGATCTCGAGCGGCAACAAGTCCGGATCGGGGAAATAGCGATAGTCATGCGCATCTTCTTTCGAACGCATCGACCGTGTCTCGCCCGTGGTCGCATCAAATAGGCGCGTTTCCTGATCCACCGTGCCGCCGCTTTCGACGATCTCGATCTGCCGTTTGGCTTCATACTCGGCCGCTTGCTGGATAAAGCGGAAAGAGTTCATGTTCTTGATCTCGCAACGCGTGCCCAAATGGCCGAAATCGCCGGTCTCGGCATATTTCTCGTAAGCGCCCGGTCGGCAGATCGACACGTTTACATCGGCCCGCAGATTGCCCTTCTCCATATCGCCATCACATGTCCCCAGCGCAATCACGATCGACCGCAGTTTGCGGACATAAGCCGCAGCTTCCGCTGGCGAGCGAATATCGGGCTTCGACACAATCTCCATCAGCGCCACGCCAGAGCGGTTCAAATCCACATAGGTCGCGTCCGGCGCCATGTCATGGATCGACTTTCCCGCATCCTGTTCCAAATGTAGCCGTTCAATGCCTACGGTGAAACTGTACGCGTCCCCGCCATGGGAGGGTTCAACGTCAACAACCATCTCGCCCTCGCCGACAATCGGATGGGCAAATTGCGAAATCTGATAACCTTGCGGCAAATCAGGATAGAAATAATTCTTCCGGTCAAAGCGCGAGTAGAGATTGATCTGCGCCTTCAGGCCCAGTCCGGTCCGTACCGCCTGCTCGACGCACTTTTCGTTGATGACCGGCAACATTCCAGGCATCGCTGCGTCAACGAGCGAGACATTTGTGTTCGGCTCAGCACCGTATTGCGTAGACGCCCCCGAAAACAGTTTTGCCTCACTTGCGATCTGCGCATGGACCTCAAGCCCCATAACGACTTCCCAGTCGCCTGTGGCACCTTTGAGCGTATAGGGCGTGCGGATTTCAGTTGCGGTCATATTAGAGGCTCACTCGGTCAGAATTGAATGCCCCCTGATAGCGCGACCGAAACCCGATGCCAAGCAGATAGACGCCGCTTAGAAACTCCACCCGAACTTACGGTCGAGCGACAGGCTGTCATAGTCCTTGAATGCAAGCGGCATGAGCGTAGCAAAGAACACGCAAAGTGACGGAAAGAACAATGTCCGGCGGCTATCCTCGTCAACGAGCCAGAGGCCCAGAGGGTCGAGAATATGCTGCCAGATAAATGCCACACCAAGTCCCAGAACGATGGCTTGCGCCGGATAAGTCAGCTTCCGAAACAGCCCCAGACAGACGAGCACGCCAAGCGCAATCTCTGCGCCGCCCAGTCCCGTCTGAATACCTTCGGCGCTAACGAGACCCAAATAGTATCTCTCCGAAACGCTAATCGCGCTCTCTGGCGCACCGATCTTAATTACTCCCCACAGGACCAGCAAAAGCCCCGTAGAAATCCGGATAAGCAATAGAGTAAGAGCTTTCATCGCCTTGATCCTCCAATCGATTCCGACAGCCTAAAACGGCAGTCCGAGTTTATGATCCACTGACAAAGTATCGTCTTCTTTGAACGCCATCATCACCAATGTCGCGACAAATAGGCAAAGCGACGGAAAGAATGTGCGTCTGGGTGCTTCGTCTTCTGCGAACAAAAACAAGCCGAACGGATCGGCAATATGCTTCCAGATCAACAAAGCCCCGGCAAGCAGGACGATCATCTGCAGCGGATACGAAATCTTGCGCAAAAGCCCAAGTATAACGGCAACCCCTAGCGCGGTCTCCGCAACGCCAATGCCCATCTGCATATTCTCGGCACTCAAGACTCCCGGATACCCGAACCGCTCACCGAGCCCGGCGCCTGATTCAGGGCTCTGAATCCGGAAAATACCCCACAGCATCAAAACAACGCCAGTCGAAATTCGTAACAATAATAATGTAATGGCTTTCATTTTCAGCCCTCCCAAGGTCTAAAACTAGGCAAGCTTAGTCTCATTTTCGGTGTCTTGGAAAGCCAGACCTCAAACACGGCTTTGTGACCGCTAGAGTTTTCCCTCTTTTCGCGCCTTGGCCACGCGGGCCTCGCGTTCAGCCATGCGGGCTTCAATCGATCCGGCTTTCGGCTCCGGTTTCGTGCCGATCACAGGCACCGTCAATACGGCCTCAGAGCCAATCCCGCGTTTTCTCAAAAACCGCGAAAACAATGACCCGATCCGCCATGCCGGATAGATCAGTACCACAAGCGAGATCAGCATCGGTGTCCGGCTCCGCTCGGCAAAGACATCAAGCCCCGATTGCGTAATCATCGACATCGCCGTGACAATCACCAATATGTAACAAATAGGCGTCCAGACCCAAGCAGAGTTGACGATCGTCGCGGCTCCCAGCGCAGCATCTTCTGGTTCGACAAGCGACGCATCTCCCTTGGCCCGCGCCAAACGTTCCCGCCGCGCCGCCATCCGTTTCTCTACGTGTTTGTCAGCCATCTCACCAAATCTCTCAGCAACTGAGTAGCAAGTTTACCACCACTTCTCCGGCTTGGCCACAAAACCTGCGGCCCGCTCCAGCGCTCCGCCAACACGGAAACACGCCGCTTCATCAAGCGCCTTGCCGATCACTTGCAGCCCAAGCGGCAAGCCTTGCGCATCAACACCCGACGGCACCGCAATCGCTGGCAAGCCTGCCAGATTGGCCGTCACAGTGAAAATGTCATTGAGGTACATCGCAATAGGGTCATCCGATTTTTCGCCATAGCC
>CAZXXY010000105.1:3413-4689 GCA_964644755.1 uncultured Hyphomonas sp.
TTGGAAGACGCCTCGGCCGGTGCCACAATATAATAAGCCGGAAGCGCATATTTCGTATGCGGCAGCGACACATCGACAATTTCCGCGCCCTGCTCTTTGAGCCAGGCGATCCCCTGCTGCCAAAGCGTCTCGATTTCTTCCGGCATTCCGTCCATCCGGTATTCTTTCGGGATACCAATGCGCATGCCTTTGATCGGCTTATCGACCTCGCTCCGCCAGACAGGTGTCTCAACTGGCAAAGATGTCGAATCCTTCGGGTCATGCGAACACATCGTCTCGAGCAGGATCGCGCTGTCTTCCACAGTCTTCGCAATCGGTCCCGCCTGATCGAGCGAGCTGGCAAACGCCACCATGCCATAGCGGCTGGCGCGGCCATAAGTCGGTTTAATCCCAACCGTACCTGTAAACGCCGCAGGCTGCCGGATCGAGCCGCCCGTGTCAGACGCCGTTGCCGCCAAACACAAATCTGCCGCCACAGCCGAGGCTGACCCGCCCGAGCTTCCGCCCGGTGTCAGTTTCGAATTGTCACCGCCAGACCGCCGCCACGGATTGGCCACTTCGCCAAACCGCGAGGTTTCATTCGACGAGCCCATCGCAAACTCGTCCATATTGAGCTTGCCCAGCATCACCGCGCCCGCATCCCAGAGATTCTGCGTCACAGTCGATTCATATGTCGGGGTAAACTCGTCGAGAATGTTTGAGCACGCCGTCGTGCGAACGCCTTTGGTGCAGTAGAGGTCCTTGATACCCAGTGGCGCCCCGTCGAGCTTGCCTGCCTCGCCCTTGGCACGGCGCGCATCCGACGCATCTGCCATTTCGAGCGCCTTTTCCGGCGTCTCGACAACATAGGCATTGAGCGACGGATTGGCCGCAGCAATCGCATCGACAAAGACTTGCGTTAGCTCACGAGAGGAGAAATCCTTGGCCGCCAACCCATCGAGCGCACCGGCAAGTGTAAGTTTTGTAAGATCAGTCATGACGGCCCCTATTCGACAGCTTTTGGTACGACGAAGAACCCGTCATCGCTTTTTGGTGCATTCGCCAGAACCTGCTCCGGCTTATCACCATCGGTGATCTTATCCGCCCGCATCGGCAAGCTCGTCTCGACCACAGAGGTCATCGGCTCAACGCCTTCAATATCCACTTCGTTTAGCTGGTCGATCCAGCCCAAAATACCGTTCAACTCGCCGGCCAGCGTCTCCAGCCGCCCTTCTTCAACCTCGATCCGCGACAGGCGCGCAACCTTGCGGACATCGTCTTTTGTGACACTCATATT
>CAZXXY010000105.1:4789-7531 GCA_964644755.1 uncultured Hyphomonas sp.
TGCCCCAATCCGGTCCGCTCATCGGGATTGACCCGGGATCGAAAACCCTCGGCATTGCCGCAAGCGACGGGTTACGCCTGATCGCCAGCCCCGTCAAAACCATTGCCCGCTCCAAACTTGCCAAGGATCTTGAGGCCCTCTTCGCCCTTTATGACGGGCGCGGCGCTGTCGGCCTCGTCTGCGGACTGCCGCTGAATATGGACGCCAGCGAAGGCCCGCGCGCCCAGTCAGCCCGCGCTTTTGTCCGCAACATCCTCAAAACCCGCGACGTGCCCATCGCCTTTCAGGACGAGCGCCTGAGCACCGCCCAGGCCACCCGCGCCATGCTCGATGCCGACCTTTCCCGCGCCCGCCGCGCCGAACTGATCGACGCCTCCGCCGCTTCGGTTATCTTGCAAACAGCACTGGACAGGCTGGCCAACGCCTAATCAATCGCGCGCAAACACCTGTTTGCCGCCAACAAAAGTCGCCATGACCCGCCCCGTCATCCGCCGACCATCAAATGGCGAATTGGTCGACCGCGAACGCAAATCCTCACGCTTGCAAAACCACGGCTTGTCCGGATCAAACAGGATCACATCGCCCAGCGCGCCATCCGCCAGCGTCCCGCCAGACAGCCCCGCCAGCTCCGCCGGACCACAAGTCAAAGGCCGCAAGGCTTCGAGCAGGCTCATATGCCCCTCAGCCACCAGTGACAGCATAGCAGCAAGCGCCGTCTCCAGCCCCGCTGCGCCGAACGCCGCATCCGCAAATGGTACCCGCTTTTCTTCGGGCGGCTGCGGGTCATGCGCGGACACAACCGCATCAATCTGTCCGCTCTGAACGCCTTCAATCAGCGCCAGCCGCGTCGCCTCATCCCGAAAGGGCGGCGAGACTTTGCAATACGTCAGATAGTCCCCGACATCCAATTCATTGAAAAACAGATGATGCGCCGCAATCGTACAACCAATCTTGGCCCCATCCGCCTTCGCCGCGCCGATCGCCTCAAGCAGCGCAACTGTCGTTACCTGATCGACAATCAACGCGCAGCCTGTCTGGCGCGCCAACACAATATCGCGCAATCCGGCCACCAACTCGGCTTCTGCGCCCATGCCCGCAAGCCCCATCCGCGCCGCCAGTGCGCCTGCATTCAT
The DNA here is from genome assembly GCA_964644755.1 of uncultured Hyphomonas sp. GTDB lineage: Bacteria > Pseudomonadota > Alphaproteobacteria > Caulobacterales > Hyphomonadaceae > CALLCD01. The sequence goes on from CAZXXY010000105.1 coordinate 5,923, forward strand.
CACACCAGACCCAACCAGAGCCCGGTCTTCTGCCCGCACGCAAACCCGCGCGCCAATATCGCCCGCATAGGCCAAGGCCCGCTTCATCACGGCACTATTGGCCACGCTCATCTCACCATTGGAGAAGAACACCGCACCCGCATCCGCCATCAGGCCAAGCTCGGCCATCGCCTCACCCGCCAGCCCGCGCGTTAAAGCCCCAGCCGGATAAATCCGGTTCAGCGCATCACGTCCGCGCCGCGTCACAAATTCGACCAGCGCCTGATCATCAATCACCGGATCAGTGTCGGGCATCACAACCATGCCGGTCACACCGCCCGCCACCGCCGCCGCACTTGCCGAGCCTAGCGTTTCCTTCTGCACAGCCCCCGGCTCGCCCGTCTTCACGCGCAAATCAATCAGCCCCGCAGACAGGCACAACCCGCCAGCGTCAATCTCTTCAACAGCCTTGGGCGCAGACACGCCCGCGCCGCTCCGGGCAATCACCCCGTCACGGATCAACAGATCGCCCGCCTCGTCGCGGCCCGTCGCAGCGTCCAGCAAACGCGCATTGCGGATCAGTAAATCGCTCATACGTCCGCCCCGCCTGCCAAGACATGCAGCACCGCTTCACGCACCGCCACACCCATTTCCACCTGCTCGGTAATCACCGACTGGACACCGTCAGCGATCGCGCTTTCAATCTCGACGCCTCTGTTCATCGGGCCGGGATGCATCACCAGCGCATCCGGCTTGGCCAGCGCCAACCGGTCCGCGGTCAGACCGTAAAACCGGAAATACTCGCGGCGGCTCGGCAAATATGCCCCCTCCATCCGCTCAAGTTGCAGACGTAGCATCATCACCACATCCGCGCCCTCGAGCGCCTCGTCAAACCGGCTCGCCGCCGACGCAGCGCCCCATGTCTCCGTCCCGGCAGGCATCAGCGTGCGCGGTGCAACAAGATGCACATTCGCGCCCAGAAGATGCAGCGCCATCGTTGCCGAACGGGCCACGCGGCTATGCGCAATGTCGCCGCAAATCACGACCTTCAGCCCTTCACAGCTGCCCTTATTGCGGCGAATGGTCAGCGCATCAAGCAGCGCTTGGGTCGGATGCTCATGGGTGCCGTCGCCCGCATTGATGACCGCACAATCAACCTTCCGGCTCAACAATTTCACACCGCCCGAAGACGCATGCCGGATCACCAGCGCATCGGGCCGCATCGCGTTCAGCGTCATCGCCGTATCAATCAGCGTTTCGCCCTTCTTCACCGAAGAGGTCGCCACAGGCATATTAATCACATCCGCACCAAGCCGCTTGGCCGCAATCTCGAAGCTCGACATTGTTCGCGTTGAATTTTCGAAGAACAGATTGACGATGGTCTTGTCAGCCAGCACTTGCGGCGGCCGTTTCTTCTCGCGCGTCAGCTCGGCATAAGTTTCTGCAAGGTCTAGAAAATAGGTTAGGTCGAGGGGGTGAAGCCCTTCAATCCCGAGCAAATGTCGGTGCGCAAAGCTGTACTCGTCTGCCGGCTTGGCCATATGATCTCAAATCCGATTTTGCACCGTTTAAGCCGAGACGCCAAAAACAGCAAGCCCATGAATGAGAATTTGGCGAAACACCCGCCCCC
>CAZXXY010000106.1:0-7529 GCA_964644755.1 uncultured Hyphomonas sp.
AATGACCTGATGCATGACAGGTACTCATTCAGCTTCTCGGCGCTTCCGGCGCGAATTGGCATGGAGGCCGCTGGCATTGTCGAAGCGGTGGGCAGCGCGGTAGAGAATGTCGAAGTGGGGCAGCGCTATTGCACTCTGCCCTATTTCTATGATCGACGCGGCGCAAGCGCAGATACGCTGATTATTGATCAGGCTTATATCACTAAAGCCCCCGATAACCTGACGGCCGTGGAAGCCTCCTCTGTCTGGATGCAGTTCATGACGGCTTATTTCCCAATGGTCGAGTTGGCCAAGGCTGCGCCGAACCGCAACATTCTTATCCCGGCTGGCACAAGCACAGCCGGTAGCGCTGCCATACAAATCGCAAAGCTCAAAGGCGCGACGGTGATCAGCACGACGCGTTCGGAACAGAACAAAGCGCTCCTGCTAGAACGCGGCGCGGACCATGTTTATGTTGATAAGGGCGGGGATATAGAAACCTATCTTCGAGAGGTGACCGGCGGCGTTGGCATACACGCCTCCTTTGACCCCGTCGGCGGCAATTTTATGGAGCGCTATGCAAACGCGCTGGCAAAGGGCGGCATGCTGATCCTTTATGGCGGACTGGCTGGCACTTATTCCAACCCGCCCTTCCTTGCCATGATCCAGAACAATCTCTGGTTCCACGCCTATTCGCTGTTCAACTATGTTGAAGATTCCGCCGTTTGCGCGCGCGGGCTGGAATATGTCTATGCAGGCCTCGCGGATGGATCACTCAAACCTAATGTCGACAAGGTCTTTCCGATGGAAGGCTATATTGATGCATGGGCCTATCTGAAAGGCGCCCGGACATCTTACGGGAAAGTCGTGGTCGAAACGGGCGCCAAGCCAACGTAGATAAGGCTAAGCGCCTTTTTTCGTGATTTGGTAGATCGCCAAGTAAACCAGTGTCGTCACGATGATCGTATCTATCGAAGGCACACCGGTGATATAAAGACCAAGCGAGCCAGCCCCTAGTCCAAACCCGGTCCCTGCGACCCAAGACACCAAAGCGCCTATATTGATCTTTGGCTCAGCGGCGAGCTGATCAGCGCTATAGTCAAATTTACGCACCACAAATCCATCGAGCAAATAAATCGCACCAATTGGCGGGATCAAGACACCGAGTGTAATCAGGAAACTCGCCAAATATCCTTGCGCAGGCACGAGCGCGATCGCAGTTCCAATCACGCCGATAGAGGCGATAATCACTTTCAGCGACAGCTTCTTAGAAAGCGTCGCGATTGAGAGGCCGGACGAATAGAGGCACAAAATGTTGCTCGCCCACGCGCCTATCGCGATCAGGAAGAATGAGGACACAGCCAAGCCAATGGCTGCCATCACGGCAATGAAATCGGCAATGCCAGTTGTCATGCTCGGGATCGCGGAGAGAAACTGGATGGCAGGAAAGATGACGGCAAGGGCGATAAATGCGCCCCAGATCGCGCCGCGTCCGGTCTTTGCAAACCGGCTATAGTCAGGCTGGATGATAACGCCCGCAATGTAACTGCCAACGACAGCAGAAGCAGCCGTCTGGAATGTATATTTGTCCAATACAATAGGGGTGCCACCTTCTGACATCGAATATGCCCGATAGGCCGCATAAGCGATAAAGGCCAGCATCAATGGCACGAGGACAAGGTTGAACCTGTCAATTCCGGTAAAGCCGAGCAGTGTAACGCCAATCATCAGAACACTGGCGAAGATCACCAAGATCTGCACCGGTATATCTATGCCAAACGGTTCGGCAAGAAACATGCCGTGCGCAGATTGCCCGAGAAAATTGGAGATAACACCATACCAACCGATCAATGAGATTGCGACCACAAGATTGGCGAGTTTTGCACCGGTTCGGCCAAAAGCATATTCGGTCAACATATATGTCGATAGACGTGAGCGAAAGCCGACATAACTCGTCATTGCACCCATAATACCGAGCACAAGGCTACCTATAATAAAGGCCAGCGCCGCTTGATGATAGCCTAGCGAGCCACCTATTTCTGACGAGGCAACAAAGATGGCGAAACCAATTGTGCCGCCGGTTATAATCATGGCGATGCTTAGGCCACTCGTCGTTGCGCCATCCTGCACAGCGCCGCGTGCATAATCACTTGATACGTCACGTTCGCTCTTCGGGCTTAGGTCGGTCATGTACAGGTAAGTTCCTCGTTTTGGACTAAAGGGCTACGCCGTAAATCTCTTTCGCGCGCTCGGCGCTAATATATCCATTCTTGATATCTTCGCGCACTTTATCCACTGGCCTGCTCTTCGGGTCTCCGAACCCGCCGCCTGTTGCCGTAAAGACCCGGATCACATCGTCAGGGCCAAGCGGTATGGCTGTGCACGCAGAGTAGCGGGTTGTCTCTCCATCCTTGATGACTTCGACATAATTGGTCGTACCCTCAAGTCCGCCCTCTAGTCCCCAAGGGCCGGTTTCAGAACGGACATAGGCCATGGTCAGCCACCAATCCTCAGCCATAATACGATAATCAAGATTAATCCCTTTACCGCCGATATATTCACCCTCACCGCCGGGCGCATCGGTTAGGCAAAGCCGATCGACCATAAGCCCATTGCGCTGCTCTGTGATCTCTACCGGAACATTAAACGTGTCGCCGTGATAGCCAGTATACAGCGCACTCATGCCGTCGCCTTCGTGCGATGCCCCCCAGCCACCAAGCTGCGGTTCAACGATACCGTGCGTGTGGCCGGTTTCTGGATGCGGGCCGCCCATAAATGTCCCGCAGATCGAGGAGTAATGCCCGGCCGTTAGCCGGTCTGGCATATGCGGCGCCAAAGCTTTCCACAGAAGGTCAAACACCAGCATGCTTGTCTCATAATAAACACCCATAGCGGCTGGATATTCTGCAGCAAACATTGAGCCCTTATCAACAAGCATCTCTATTGGCCTGAACGAACCTGCATTGCCAAATGTATCGGGGCTGGAAATTGCTTTGAAGATCATTTGGCAATCAACAAAGGTCGCATCCCATGATGCGTTGAGCGCCGTTTTGGTCTGTTCGGGATTATCGCGCAGATCGACCAGAAATTTATCATCAGAAATCGTGATCGTGACGTGAATTTCGCGGCCATCCTCAAGCGTTTCGCGCGCCTTAAATTCGCCCTTGGGCAAATCTTTCATGGAGGCCAGCGCAATCTCTTCGCCAAGCCTGATATAATCATTCATGGCATAACGCACAGCATCCGAGCCGTATTTCTCAATCAGCGAATGAAAGCGTTTTTCACCAGCTCGCATCGACGCGATGCCCGCCCAAAAATCCCCTTTGGTGGTCTCAGGCACACGTGAATTGATCAGTATAATGTCTAAAACCGCTTGATTGACCACACCCTTGTCGATGATCTTGATGCTCGGAAGCTGCAAGCCTTCTTGATAAACTTCCGTCGCATCAGGACTAATGCCGCCGGGGAATGCGCCGCCAAGGTCCACCCAATGCGCTTTGTTAGAGAGCCATCCGACGATTTGCCCATCAGCAAAGACAGGCAAAATCAGAACAACATCATTGATGTGGCTCACACCGCCATCATGCGGGATGTTGAGCATGAAGATATCGCCTTCAAAAATCTGTGTCTCAGGATCAAATTTCTTCTTGATCGCTGTCACGCCCGGCTCCAGCATGCCGATGAAGCCTGGAATACCAGACCCCGAACTTGCCAGCTCGCCATTTTCGTTGAACAGAGCGACACCAAAATCCAGCACCTCATAGATGATAGAGCTCATGGCCGTGCGGCACATCGTGGCAAACATCTCATCTGTGATCGCTGTCAATGAACTTTGAATGATCTCGATTGTGATCGGATCATGTGTCTGCGATGTCTTTTCAACAGTTGTGAGCATGACTGGTCCTTAAATCTCGATATGTATGTTACCATAATCGTCAATACTGACGTTCTGGCCTGGCATAACCACTGTTGTTGAGCCAGCTTCCTCGATAATCGCTGGCCCTGAAAAATGCGCCCCTGCCCCGAGCAGGTCTCGATTATATATATTGGCCTCAAGAAGACCATGATCATCAAAATCTACTTTGCGCGTCCCCTTCAGTGCGTCTTCCGGTGAACCGGACGTTGCGACTTTCGCAAGCTTTGGCCGATCTACGGTCGCATATGCAGTGACACTAAAGTTTACAAACTCAACCGTGTTATCAAGACGATATGTATACTCTTGTTCGTAAGCATTTCGGAAATCTTCGATAATGCTGTCTATATCATCTGCGGTTAGAACGCCTGCCTTTATCGGCACCTGAACCGAGTGTTCCTGCCCTTCATAGCGCATGCCGAGTTTACGCTCCAGCCGGATGCGCGCTGGGTCAATCTCTTCAGAGACATAGGCTGCCACTGCTTCAGCTTCCATTTCCCCAAAGGTAGAACTGATGTCGGCAACAAATTTTTCGTCGACAATCCCGGGACGTGTCCGAATATAATCGCGGCGTAGATCAGACATCAGCATACCCCATGCCGCAAACACAGCAGAATGCGCCGGGATAATCACTTTCGGAATATTCAGTTCAGCAGCCAGCGCCGTCGCATGCATAGCCCCGCCGCCACCAAAAGCCACCATGGTAAAGTCGCGAGGATCATAGCCACGGTTTATGGAAACGAGCTTCAGAGCATTTGTCATATTATTATTGGCAATCCGAACGACCCCGCGCGCCGCTTCCTGCGCCGACATTCCGAGTTTCGCACCAAGGCGGTTAAAGGCAACACCAACAGCAGACATATCTGCCTGTATCTCGCCGCCGATAAAATAGTCCGGATTGATACGGCCCATCATAAGATTGGCGTCTGTTGTCGTCGGCTCAGCCCCGCCCTTGCCATAAGCAACTGGTCCAGGCAGCGCGCCCGCACTTTGCGGACCAACATGCATTTTGCCGAATTCGTCGACCCATCCGATTGATCCGCCGCCATTTCCGATTTCGACAATATCAACCACCGGCGTCATAATCGGATAGCCCGCCGACTTCGTGCTGCGCTCAATCATATACTGGCTAGTAATTGCAACCTCGCCATCATCGATCAACGAGCACTTCGCCGTTGTCCCGCCAATATCAAAAGCGATGATATTGCGAATACCCAGCGCTTCACCCAATGCAGCTGCGCCGAGCACGCCGCTCGCAGGACCGGATTCCACAATGGATATTGGGATCCGCTTGGTCGCCGTTACAGTGTCAATCCCGCCATTTGATTGCATGACGTAGAACGATCCCTTGAAGTCTTCACTTTCCAGTTTCGCCTCAAGCTGGCCGAGATATTCTTCCGTCACTGGCTGAACATAGGCGCAAACGGCCGCCGTGTTGGTGCGCTCATATTCACGCCATTCGCGCGAAATATCATGCGACGCCACGACCGACACCTCCGGCCATAATTTCCGGACCTCTTCTGCGACACGGACCTCATGAACAGGGTTCGCGTATGAATGCAGAAGACAGATCGCAATCGCCTCGACACCTTCTGCCTTGAACCCTTCGACAATCGGCGCAATGTCACCAGTCGCTAAATCCGTCAGAACTTCTCCCTTATAGTTGAGGCGTTCTGTGACTTCTTGCCTGAGATAACGCGGAATAAACGGTTCAGGTTTCTTGTAACGCAGATTGAAAAAATCAGGCCGGTTACCGCGCGCGATTTCGAGAATGTCCCGAAACCCACGCGTTGTGATCAAGCCGGTCTTGACGCCCTTGCGCTCGGTCAAAGCGTTGATCACAACTGTTGTACCATGTGCAAAGAAGTCGACGTCCGTCATCGCAATCCCCGCCTTGTCGAAAGCGTCAGAGACGCCTTTTTCAAAGTTTGGCGGTGTTGTGTGTGCTTTTTCGGTTTCGACCGAGCGGACCTCCCCGCTGGACTCGTCTATATTGAAATAGACCAAGTCCGTAAACGTGCCGCCGACATCTGATGCAGCCCTAATTCTTGGCATAAATCCTTCAACTTTCCCCTTCACGTGGCACCCAAAAGGCTACCACATCTTGCATATGAACATTAGGGGCGCCCGAACCCAAACTTAACGTGCAGCCCGGCGCGCCCATTGGCAAGCAATACAGCCTAGAAGTTATATCTCAGATCAATACGCCATGTGCGTGGCGGCGCAATATGCGCAAAGCCACCCAGAACGAATTCAGAATTATAAACTTCATCGGTCAGATTATCGACAGATCCCGTTAGTTGCCAGCGACCATCACGATCCTCAATACCAGCTCGCAATCCAACCAAATTAAGCGCACCACGAACGGTGTTGGCAAGCCCATCATCAGCATTTGGCGCGAACGACTGTGAGCCACGGTGCTCATAATCAACCCGCCCGAAGAAGCCGAGATTACCAGGCACCGGAAGTGCTGTGCGATACTGAAGACCTGTGTTGAAGGTTACGTCCGGAACATAAGGCGCATCATTCCCTTCAAACTGGGGCTCCAATGAGTACTCTATAATTTCACTGTCACTGATGCCAACCGAGCCATACCAATCCAGCCCTTCGAAAAGATTCGCAGCGATTTCAAGTTCACCGCCGATGATCTCGATCTCTTCGATCGGAACAAGTATCTGAGCTCCCAGCGCACCAACGAAGAGGAAGTATGGCGCATTTTCAACTTCGGTAAAGTAAGCACCACCAGAAGCCTGGACACGGCCGCCCAACAGCGACGCCTTAAAGCCGCCCTCGAACGTCTCGGTATTTTCTTGTTCGAGCAAATCGCCAACTCCATCAAGGCCAACAGTAGCAGCCGCAGCGCCCGTACCATTTTGGTTAAATTGGCCACTACGGAAGCCCCGCCCCCAAGATGCGAACAATGAAATATCATCGGTTGCCAGATAACGTGCCGTTACTTTTGGTTGGAACCGATCAAAATTTGCTTCGTTCACGGCGCCAGCTTGACCAATTGCAAAGTCAAAATTTCCGTCTTGGTCAAACGCTCCCTGTTCGTCTGACACAGTTTGCGTACGCTCATCACGGTCATAACGACCAGCAACAGCGATCTCCAAATTATCCAGAACGTCATATTCCAAATTGAAGAATAATGCCCAGGCGTCATTATCATCCGTATTCGCAACAAATGTGCCCGTTGGGTTTACACCGCCCCCAAGAACTGGCGAACGCGTAATCTCAATGATCCCTTGCTCAAGGTCAAAGCCGGTTGTTGAAGAAATAAACCGCTCCGTCCCCAAATAGTAACCACCAAATGACCACCGGAAATCCTGATCGTCGCGTGACGTTAAACGGAACTCCTGACTGATCGCATCAATATCAACATTCTGAGTCTGGGTACCATCAAAGAATGACAGGCCAGGATTGAAAGTCGTATTGGCTGAATAAGGGAATTGGTCGCCGCCGGTTATTTGGTCAATGGAGTCATAAGCCGTCACAGACGTAAATGTTGACCAGCCAAGATCCCATTTTACGCGCAAGGACAGTTGCGCAATATCACGCTCATCAAAACCGAGATTCGTCGCCCCAAAGAAATCCTGGGCCACGACATCTGCTCCCTGCTCCTCAGCAGGCACAAAAC
>CAZXXY010000107.1:0-7518 GCA_964644755.1 uncultured Hyphomonas sp.
CAGCCCCTCAAACCGTGCTTGTTGGCCTGTTCAAACCGCAATTTCAGGTTGGCCGCAAGAATATCGGGCGGGGGGGGATCGTGACGGATAGAGAGGCGGTTGCGGCCGCCGAGAGCGCCTTTTCCGATTGGCTCGGGGCTCAGGGATGGACGGTCGACGGCTGGTGCGACAGTCCGATAAAAGGTGGAGACGGCAATGCAGAGCGCCTATTGTGCGCCCGCAAAACCGTCTGACCCGTTATCTGGCTGGCTTCTAGCGTGGAATCCACTCGCCATCAGGACTGAACTGACAGACTTCAACCTGTTGGCTCGAGCGCTGGCCGTTTGGCAGTTCTGTCGTCTGCGTGACGAATTGGCAAACGGGCTGGAAGATACCCGATGTTGATTGGCCATTTGCTGGCGGCGCAGAAAGCGGCGGTGGTGCCGAGGCGACCGGTGCGCTGACAGGCTGCGTGCTATAAGGAGCCTGACCGCCAAAAGGCGCCGAGCTGGAGTCTTGCTGGCGTGTGGCACCAAAAGGCGTGCCATTGGAACGGCGATTGTGTACGGAATGGCAATCACGCGCACGTGCTCCGGCGACCTGGCTACCGATGATCCCGCCGGCAATCGCGCCAATGGCAATGCCAAGTCCGTTATTGTTCCGTCTAAAGCCCCGGCTACCGAAGCCGCCTCGGCGGAAACTGCGGCGATTGCTCGTAATCAGGCCGCCTGCCGTGCCGCCGACAAGGGCACCGACAATGCCGCCTACGGCTTGGTTGTTCTGACCACAGCTGCGCGATTGGGCGTTGGCAGTTGCAACTGAACCGAGGGAAAAGAGGGCGAGTGTGGCAGCGAGGGCAATACGGCGCATGGGGAGGCTCCAAATATCTATTTTTTCTATATATAACACGGTATGAGGGGCTGTGTGAACGAAACCTGAAGGGAAAATGACTGTTTCGTGAGGTTGCTTTGCCCTATGGCTGGCTGATGATGTCGCCCTATGCCCCGCCGCCTGCCGGTTTTTTGGATATTGTTTTCCGCGATGAGTCTTTGCTTGTGGTCAATAAACCGTCCGGATTGCTCTCGGTTCCCGGCCGCGGTCCAGAGAAGGCCGATTGCCTGATTTCGCGTGTGCAATCGGACGATCCTCTAGCGCGGATTGTGCATAGGCTGGATATGGAAACATCGGGCTTGCTGATCCTTGCCTTGTCAGACGAGATGCAACGCACGCTGTCGATGATGTTCGAGCGGCGGGCGGTGAACAAGACCTATGTGGCTCTTGTGGCGGGTGCTCCGGCGCAGGATGAGGGACTGGTTGATCTGCCGCTGGCGAAGGACTGGCCGAACCGTCCTTTGCAGAAAGTCGACCTTGACGCAGGTAAGCCATCACAAACCCGCTGGCGCGTCATGAGGCGGGCAAAGGGCCATGCGCTTTTGGAATTGGAGCCAGTGACAGGGCGGACACATCAATTGCGGGTTCATATGGAGGCGATTGGGCATCCAATTCTGGGCGACACGCTTTATGGCGACGCTGTATCCCGTGCGGGCGCCGAGAGATTGGCTCTACATGCCTGCCGGTTGAGGTTCGACCATCCGGTGACAGGCGCCGTCCTCGATCTCCGGTCCACGGCCGATTTCATCAGTATTTGATCGCATTTGGTCTTGCCCAGACGTCTTCAAGCGCCCAAATTGCAACCATGAGCCTTCTTGACGATACCAGAAAGCAAGTTGGTCGCGCACGTTATGTTGCCGCGCAAGGCGTGCGTTCGGCTTGGTACAGTGCGCATTATCTGCTCGCTCGGCGACGGTCTGGCGCTTTTACACGGCCCGGTGAAGCCGCGTTCCAACCGGAGAGGGGACCGCTGGATACAAAGGCGCTGCGCAAAGGCTTCCTGGAGCTGTTTGTTCAAGACCGTGCAAATATTGAGGCCGGCCTGTATCGTGCGCCTGATGACGTAAGGTTACGCGATCTGGCGCGGACGCTATCGTCGTCACAGGCCTTTCTGAAGGATGTTCCGGACGTGGATCGCCGCCGCACCGAACGTAAGGGCACCGAAGTGCGCCAGACCAAATCCGATCGGGTGAAGAAGTATCCTGTCTATTATCGGCAGAATTTCCATTATCAGTCTGATGGTTGGCTGTCGGATGAAAGTGCCCGCGTTTATGACACGCAAGTGGAGACATTGTTTGCGGGCGCGGCGGATGCGATGCGGCGTACAGTGCTGGCAGAGCTGGCCAAAGGGCTGGCTGGACGGGACCAACGAGACGTACATTATCTTGATCTGGCGTGCGGCACTGGCCGGTTCCTTGGCCAAGTGATGCGGAATTTTCCGAAACTGCAGGCGAGCGGGCTAGATCTGTCGCCCAATTATGCAGCGCGCGCGCGGGAGGCGACCCGGCATTGGTCACAAGTCGATGTGATCGAGGGCGCCGCTGAGAATATGCCGATTGAAGACGAGAGCCTCGACTTTGTCTCGTCGATTTATCTCTTCCATGAGTTGCCGCCAAAAGTTCGCCCATTGGTGTTTGCCGAAATCGTACGGGTTCTGAAACCGGGCGGTACATTTATATTTGCCGACAGTTTGCAATTCGGAGATGTTCCTGCGCTCGATCCGATTTTGGAGTTCTTTCCGGAGGGATTTCATGAGCCCTACTATAAAGGCTATCTGAAAGCGGATCTGGTGGCGCAGATGGAGGCGGCGGGTCTGGGCGCCGAAGAAAGCCGGATTGCTTTTCTGACCAAGGTGCAGGCGTTTACAAAACCGGTTTGATGCCGGCTGGAGGCTATAGTCATTTTGTTAGGGTGAGGCGGACCGATTACCGCTTCGGAAAGATGGACAAGCGCCCCGATATTGGCCTAGGACTAGGGGGTAAAAGCTGATTGTCTTAGGGGCCTGCATGTTCGAGAAAATTCTGATCGCCAATCGTGGCGAGATCGCTGTTCGTGTGATTAAAACCTGTCGCCGGATGGGGATCAAAACCGTGGTGGTTTATTCCGACGCGGATGCGGGGTCGATGGCTGTCGAAATGGCGGACGAGACCGTCCATATTGGGCCTTCTGCCGCTTCAGAAAGTTATCTGGTCGCTGACAAGATTATCGATGCCGTGCGGCAAACCGGCGCCGAGGCGATCCATCCGGGCTTTGGGTTCCTGTCTGAAAATCCGGATTTTGCCCGACGGCTGGAAAAAGAGAAAATCGCCTTCATCGGACCAAACCCCTACGCCATTGAGGCCATGGGAGACAAAATCAGCTCCAAGAAACTGGCGGCAGAAGCGGGTGTTTCCACCGTTCCGGGCCATATGGGGCTTATTGAGAGCACCGATGAAGCGGTTAAAATCTCGCGCGAGATTGGCTATCCAGTGATGATCAAAGCCTCAGCAGGCGGCGGCGGTAAAGGGATCCGAATCGCGCATTCGGATGATGAAGTGGAAGAGGGTTATCCGGCGGTGAAGGCCGAGGCGCAGAACGCCTTTGGGGATGATCGGATATTTATCGAGAAATTTATCCTTGAGCCGCGCCATATTGAAATTCAGGTGATGGGCGACAAACATGGCAATTGCGTCTATCTGTTCGAACGCGAATGCTCGATCCAGCGACGCAATCAGAAAGTTATTGAAGAGGCGCCAAGCCCACTGCTCGACGCGGCGACGCGTAAGAAGATGGGAGAGCAGGCGGTCGCGCTGGCCAGGGCCGTCAACTATGACAGTGCGGGGACTGTTGAATTTGTCGTCTCCGGCAAGGACAAGGGGTTCTACTTCCTCGAAATGAATACAAGGCTGCAAGTCGAGCATCCCGTAACCGAGATGATTACGGGTGTGGACCTTGTCGAACAGATGTTGCGTTCGGCGTATGGCGAGACTTTGAACATCGAGCAGAGCAAGCTGAAGATCAAGGGCTGGGCGGTTGAAACCCGTGTCTATGCGGAAGACCCATATCGGAATTTCCTACCCTCGATCGGACGCCTCCAGCGCTTCATTCCACCGGTCGAAGGCAAGCTCAACGCGGGAACGGTCCGTATGGATTCGGGCGTGCGTGAGGGCGATGAAATCTCGATGTTCTACGATCCAATGATCGCTAAGCTGATCACGCATGGCAAAAACCGCGATGCGGCGCTGGACACGCAGGCATCAGCTTTGGACCGGTTTCATATCGAAGGTATTCAGGACAATATCCCTTTTGTCGCCGCCGTCATGGACGAGAAGCGGTTTCGCTCTGGAAATATTACGACCGCTTACATCAAGGATGAATTTCCAGACGGCTTTTCGGGCGTAGAGCCGACGGGTGAACAAGAAGACTTTCTGATTGCGGCTGCGCTCTATGCGCATGCTGTAAAAGCGCGGCGGGTTGCGCCCGAAGGAGCGCGTTCTCCAAGTGACTGGGTTGTTATTCTTGGCGGACGCCAATATCCCGTCGAGCTTGAATTGGGAGATGGCGAAGCTACCCTCAAGCGCGGTGAAACCGGGCAAACGCTTGTGACCCAATGGGTGCCGGGGACCAATCTGTTTGAAGGCACACTTGATGGAAACGCTTTTGCGGTCAGTTTTGAGCGCAAGAAGACGGGGCTGCATATCCGGCATCGCGGAGCTGGACTGCCGGTTACGGTTTGCTCGCCGCGTTTGGCCGAGCTTTATGCCGGCTTGCCGGAGAAGGAAGCAGCGGATACGTCGAAACTGATTATCTCTCCCATGCCGGGGCTGGTTGTTTCCATGGATGTCGAACTGGGCCAAGAGGTCAAATCTGGCGAGGGGGTTTGCGTCGTCGAAGCGATGAAAATGCAGAACATTATTCGTGCCGAGGCCGATGGAGTTGTAAAAGCCATCAATGTCGAGGCGGGCAATCCGGTCGCTGCAGACGAGATTATGGTCGAGTTTGAATGATCAGAGTTGAGGGGTATGCGGTCGTTTGTGACAATGACTGCATTGCCGACGCCAGCGGCCACATGCCCGCTAGTCTGAAGAGCGAGGCCGAGTGGTCGTACTTTCAGAACGGGCTGGATCAGGCTGATGTTATTGTCCTCGGACGCAAGAGCCATGTGATCACGCCCAATCCGAAAGGGAGGGCGCGGCTGGTGCTGACAAGCTCTGTACAGCAGGCGGTTTGGGAAGATGCTCTGACCGTGCTCTGGAATCCGTCTACGGCTCCCTTAAGTCTTGCGATAGAGATGTTTGACCGTCCCGTCCAAACTCTGGCGGTGACGGGCGGTAAACTTGTTTTTGACCATTTTCTCAAGCGTGAGGGCGGCTATGCATGTTTTCATCTGAGCCGCATGAAAGATGTTTATCTGAAGGATGGGATAAAGCTGTTTCCGGCGCTGGACGAGACGGGTGAGACGCCGGAGGTCTATTTGAGGAAGATCGGATATGAACCGGGGGAGTGGCGGACGCTGGATGCCCGGGCGAGCGTCGTGCGCTGGCATCGAGAAGACTAGTCAAATGGCCAAAATCACCATAGTTTATCGTTTATTGGTAAAGGGAGACTGAATAAATGGGATTATCTGGCATATTGTTTAACCCTCAGGGACGGATTAGTCCCTCCGAGTTCTGGCGCGGACTGATTGTGTTGATCGGCATATCAATTGTCATAACGGTCGTCAGTGCTTATTCGCCTTTGGCCGTGGCTTCAATTCTGGGCATTGTCTCGATATTGCTGGTCTACCCGATAATTTGTGTTTACGGGAAACGGTTCCATGACAATGGACGAACCGCTTGGCTGGTGCTCGCTGTTTTGGTCGTCTACGTTATTATTTCCATGATTTTGTCGACTGTGTTGACACCAATATTGGCACCGGAGTTCGCAGCTTTTCAGGCTGAGTTGCAGGAGCAAATTGCGAACGGTGAAGTCGGCTTTGCGGAAGCGATGGAGCTTGGCCAAGCTCAAGCAGGGAATACTCTGGTCTTGACTATTGTCGTAACACTGATCGCGTCTCTGCTCACCGGCTTCTTTGTTGCGCGGCTTGAGTCTGATCCAGACGAGAATGAGCACGGTATGCCAACAAGCGGCGCGGCTACGGATACGGATACGTTTAGCTAGGGCCTGCTTTTTGGTTTGATTGTTGAATTAGGCTGGCATTCCTAAATCGGGATGTCAGCCTTTTTTTGTATTTGATGGGCGGCATCTAAGGAGATGGAGGCGGCACCAAGGCGGTAGGCACTTTGAAAACCTGCTCGAACGAAGTGCGCAGTGCCGCGTCCACCTCGCCAAGCGAAACCGGCCAACCAAGATCGAGCAGGCTGGTCACGCCCAAGCCCTGCTCATCGATCCCGCAAGGGGTGATGCCGCCGAAATGATCGAGATCAGGCTCGACGTTGAGGCTGATGCCGTGAAAGCTGACCCAGCGCCTCAGCCGGATACCGATTGCCGCGATTTTATCCTCGCGTAGAGGCGCGCCGCTTTGCGTGCGATCAACCCAGACACCGACCCGACCCTCGCGCGTTTCGGCCTTGATATTGAATGTGGCGAGCGTGGCAATTATCCAATGCTCGAGATCAAGTACGAACTTTCGGACATCGCGGCCGCGCTTGGCCACGTCCAGCATGATATAAGCCACCCGCTGGCCGGGGCCATGATATGTATATTGGCCGCCGCGACCCGCATCAAACACCGGAAACCGGTCTGGGTCCCGCAGATCATTTGGATCGGCGCTGGTGCCTGCCGTATAGAGCGGCGGATGTTCTAGCAGCCAGATAAGTTCGGGAGCATCATCGTCGCGTATGGCGCGGGCTCGCTCTTCCATTACCGCGACGGCGAACGCGTAGTCCACCAATGCTTCAGATATGGCCCAATCGACAGCACTCATTCGGTGAGCGCCTACTGAAAAGAGAAATAGATGCAGCCAATGGCAACCGCGACCATCGCAATGACCGATCCCAGAGTGCCGACCAGACGCCCGAAGGTTAATCCGCTTGATTTTCCAAGACCGAATGCGTGCAGCAATCGTGACCCGAGCAGAACGCCGCCGGCCGCATGGATCAACCATAGAGGCGCCGTAACGAGCGCGAGCATAACGAGTCCAATCAAAGTGATGGGGACATCTTCAACCGCATTTCCCTGAACGCGCAGAGAGCGTTGCATTTGCTCATTGTCGCCGTCCCCAAAGCCGACTTTCGTTTTGCTGCGTGTCGCGCCCACCCGAAGTTTCAAATACCCCATCAGCAAAATGTGCAGTCCAACCCATAGTGCGGCGGCTTGTAATTCAGTCATGACAATGTCCCTCTATCAAGTGGTCACTAACTCCTAGCATGATTTACAAAGCCTCCCATCTATTTCTCGGGCCGGCTGGCTGGGACCAGTGGCGCGGTAAAATCGCCGAACTTCGTCGAATTCCCCCTTCACAAGTCCGCAAACACACCGTATAGCAGCGTCACCTCAGTGTGCGGCCGTGGCGGAATTGGTAGACGCGCAGCGTTGAGGTCGCTGTGGGCGCAAGCCCGTGGAAGTTCGAGTCTTCTCGGCCGCACCAAGAAAAAGCCCCTTAAAATCTAGTTTCACATTGATAAATAACGATATTTATTTGTCGTTATGGTCATTTGTGCCGTTCTG
>CAZXXY010000108.1:0-7515 GCA_964644755.1 uncultured Hyphomonas sp.
CCTATTTAATCTTCAGCGTCATTGTATTCGAGCTGAACACTATCGTCGCCTTAGGGCAAGTGCGTTTACTGAATGGAATTGCGCAGCTGCCTAAGAAAATTGATTCAAAGCTTTATGGCTTCAAAAGTTAACTTGTCAGCACCGTTTTCTCCCTCTATTAACTTGTTAGAGCCCATTAATAGAGTTTTAACGATTCTAGGGTTGAGTATTTGCGATCGAATAGAAGTTGTACATCTCTTTGGCCCATGCGCGCACCGCGCTGAATATCGATGAATACCGATCTTTGATCAGAAACACGTATTCGCTCTTCCCAGCTCAATTTAAAAAGCTTATCTGCATACGGCATATAACTAAGATCCCTCTGAATTTTGTCTAAATAGCCTTTTGATCCTCGATAAGGTTTGTGTATAAAAGTGAAAACGACGACTTTATACTCTAAAGCAATCTTTTTTAATAACTTAATAATTCTGTCAATTTCTGCATCATCTTGCATGTGCTGACCAAGATGAATAAAGATACAGTTCAGTTCGTCAATATGTTTTGTAGCTAACTCGGTTAACGCTTCAAGAATGATCTCACTATCGGTCATCGGTTCAAAAAATTGGACGTCAGCGCTATTTATACTGGTCATCGCATCAGACAATCGCGGCCAATCATCGTTCCTGATGTGTCCAAGTTTCATATCTAGAACTCGCACCTTCGACATTTGTGAATATATTCGACGCGCATAATTATGCAATGATAATTCTCCGCCAAAAACCACAATTTTCTTATGATAATGTAACAGTAGGTTACTCAGAATATTAATAGCGAGAACTGATAACAATTCATCATCTAACGGTTCAGAATAGAAGACATTAGTATCACCTGGAGAAAATCCAGCAACCTCTTCGTCGAGATCTTTAAGCCCTGTCCACAATACAGCATGCGCATTTCTTTTCTTCCATTTATTTTCAAACTCATCTATGACTTCACTAAATAGGTCTCTGATCTGGATTGTTTTCATATAAAACCTATTTTTTATACTTGCTACTTAACACTAAAAATAGAATTAGTTTTTTGAAGAATCCAGAGTCTTTAATGGCGAGTGAAATTCACATGAGTAGTTCTGATGAGGAATATGAAAAACATTGTCATCAAAAATATTGGAAGGATGTTTGCAAAGAAACCCTAGTCCTAATCCAATTGCTTTACTACAATATTTGCAGTTGTTACAAGCCGCAATATCTGATTCTTCTGATTTAGTATTTGACATGCTTATTAACTCTCATGACTCACGAATATATCTAATCTAAATACTGGGTTGAATGCACTCTGCACTTTAAAAAGAACGTTCATGTTCAAGCCTCGATTGTTTCATATCCATGCGTCACATTGCGTCGCATGCGATCTATCTTGATCTGTTTTAACGAGACATATTCGAGGGTTATACCTTGATGGATATGACTAGCTGATGATTTGTTGGTCATGCGGAAACATCCCATATTTTTGTATACATTGGCGACAGCAATAAAGGCAGTAAAAACAAACTTGGCGCAAATATCAGTATCAAAATCACACCAACGACTGAACCGAAAATAAAACAAAACCAAAGTACAAAGCCAGTAACTATAAGGGCTGTAACTACAGTGTTCCAAAACAATCTGAACGGAAATAGTACGATATTTTCAATCATTGGTTTACGTAACTGAAAGCGATCGCTACCAAGCTAATTTTATAAAGCGTTGAAGCAAAGGTTAAAAGGCCAATAAAGCGCATGAAGGGTTAATCTTGGTCGAAAAATTCCCAAATTTTGACCATCGCCAAAGTATCTAAAGCGCAATAATCTAATAACTCTCGTTGTATCTCTGCTTTACGCTCTCGGCTAGTATTCTCATTGATCGCCTCGATATATGCTTCCATCGCCATGCTACCGTCTTGCACACCGTCCAACTCTGCATAACTTTCTTGAGATAGTATCGCGGGTAATACTCTTTTGATACTCCAACTACCCTGTTGGCTAGGGTGATAATAATTGTCTCTCACCACCGGGAGTAAATCAAAAAGACGATCTGCAATTGCATTTAACTGTTGCGCTTTTTTAGGGAACGCCTCGGCCAAGTCTAACAACACATTTTGCTCAAAACCGACGTTGTAAACAAGTATAGAGCCTTGAGTCCCGCACGTCAGAATAAGCTTATTGATGAACCCTTTTCGAGGATCATCACTACTGACATCTAAATAATGGGTATGCTTTAGCGTGCCATTCTCAGACAAGCAATGATTGCTATACTGAAATGGTATTCTTTCATAAGGCCTAACTCCTTTCCAAATAGGAATTGCTAAATTCACCGTTTCAAAGTCCAAAAATCGCAGCGGCCAGGTTAGACGATTAAACTTTTTCTTGGCCCCTAAATAATTAGTATAAGCCTTATCAATTTGTGTATATTGTTTTACTCGCAACTGCAGATTATTAAGTAAGTTATCAGGCACAACATTCATACTCTTAACTTGGTTCGACTCAATATAGTCTTTTAGGGCCTTTGTACGAACGTCAGGCAACCATTGAACTGGAAACGGCCCAAGCTCTTTTCCTTTATTGCAATAAGTTAAAAAGGGACACTCAAATGGGTCGGTGCAATGCTCACCAGTTTCAATCTTAGGCTCATCGCCCATCACTATTTCGCGCGCTAAAGAAATAATACTGTCTATATTATCAACAGTTTGACCTGCTTCGAAATCGATTTTATTTAATCTAAACAGGCCGGAGTAATCGCCATTTCCCTGATAAACCCAACGATCATTAATAGAAGCAACAAAACAACGATTTACCTTAACCCCACGAGCTTCCAACACATGAATCTGAATTGCTAAATCTAAAAGATGATGGGCCTTAACAGATGTAGAAGACTTAACCTCAATGATATCCCAAGACCCATTATCGGCGGGTATCATAATATCCGCCATTACTAAAATATCATCATCAGTAAATGTACCTTCAAATACTGGATATTCACCACCCGCGATGAGTTCTTCTGTTTTTATTAAGGCTTCTGGCCAACCTTCGGTAAAGGGATCAATTAAGACGCCTTTATTCTCTGAATCGAACACGGCTTGCGCCAGCTCGCCTACCCTTTGCCCTCTGGACATTGCTGATTTCGCTTCTGAACTATGCTGTATCAGTTCTCGGCGATGCACATCAAGCCAAAGTCTCTTTGAACATTGGTGAAATGACAGAAGTTTAGATTTAGATAATCGTTTCATGACGATACATTATCTAAATATGCGACAAAATTCGTCGCATTAGATTGTCTCCAAAATTTATTTTTTCGAGCAACCTCTTTTTTTTATGCCTTTAATTGATTTACCAAAGCTCGTAAGCCAGCGATCAAGCACGTCACTATTTATTACTGTCGCTGTTATTTCTAAGTAGTTACCCTTTTCGAGTACCTTTTGATTCTTTGCCAATGGCGTTTCTAGCAAATGTTTGCCAGATTCCTTTAAAACCGAAAAGCTTAAATCGATTAATTCGCCTTCGCTAACGCCAAACCGACCATCAGCGATATAACGTTTTAGGTTAAAATCTTTTGGTCGCTTAAACGAAAGCGTTTGTTGCCGAGCAGACTGTATTCGATGGATAGCGAGGTTTCGCTCATTATCATAACCATCAAATCGACAGACGAGATAAAGGCGAACATCTTGTTGCACAAGACTAAGCGGCATCACTCGACAATCTTGCTCATAATCATCGGCATTTTTATAAGTAAGCTCGAGCCACAGATTATCAAACAATGCATTTGATACGGTTGTCATAATATCTGTATCTATCTCAGGGGCTATCAATGGTTGCATTGGGCTTACTACATCTACCTTATCAAGCCACTCCTTAGACGTGTTTGAAATATTTGGGGTATAGTGCGAAAGAGTCGATTTGGCATGCCGGAAGTAGCTGCCAAGAGATTGATGTAACTTCTCCGGCAATAAATTTTTCAGATGCTTATCTGCTAGCGTAAATAAAACGTTTTCTTCTACTGACATGGTGGGCAAGTTCAAACCCTCTGCATGGCTCTTCCATTTGTAGCCATAAGGCTTACTTCGTGTATCTCTTTCCACATCAAACTGCTCAGAAATACTCAAAAGCTGTCGCTCTATTGAACGCAGTGAACGTTCATAACCTGCATTAGCTAATTGTTCTCGCATCTCTGGTGCAGATATACTCCAGCGCTTAGGAATGCGCTTAAGGATTTCGATACTTAGTTTAAGGTTATCGCTCATTTCTATTCTTCACAGAAGTTATAGCCCTTAAATAGCTCATAAAGATACTCCCCAATCTTTTCCCAGTCCAAACCTATTACTTTATAGGCTTGATAATCTGGACTATTGAGTTCACCCACTTCATATGTTTTCCATGAAGAGTTACGAAGACTGGTAATATTTTCGAATCCTATATACGATTTCGTTTGAGGAATAATATTTTCATGCGTCAATACAACCATTTCTACTTTACCTAATAGTTTCTGTATAGATAAATATCCTATTCGCACTGTACCAATCTTGTTACCGTCGACGCTCCTCCGTATCTTTTCAACATAGCCTCCATAATAATCTTCATGTGAAAATTTTGCACCAGAGCTTAACCTACTTAAGCCTAAATCTGATTCTGAAAAATAATGGAGTACAAAGCGTGATAAAAATAATTTTTGGTTTTTGGATAGCTTATTACTGCTGATACTTTTATTTAGAACTAATAATTTTTCTAAACGAGGAGTAATAAATTCCTTCAAATTTTTTGAAATGTCGTCATTTACATCAAACTCATCAATCAATTCTTCCCATGTCACTACTTTGAGATTATCTATTTCGATCTCTTTTGTTTTCGATTTTTGCCAATATGGCACTAAAGCAATGAGTCTATAGGGTATACCTTTATCCTTTGCTAACTTAATTAGTTTAGTATCATAATGTTCTAGTTGGTTGTCAGAAAAAAACGCGCCTAGTTTAACTTCAATACCATAAAGGGACTCTCGCGTTTCAATAAGTAAATCAATTCTTCTACGCGAATCGAAGCTGAACTCCGTATCGATATATTCGATGTCAGTGATAGCGCCTTTTATCCCAAGTTTCTTTCGAAGCCTCTCATAACTATCTCCCTCTTTCCCCAAAAGATAGGCTAAACACGCCGTCGCGATATTTTCATTTTGCGAGGTAGGCATTAGTTCCAACAAATTACTATTTTTCATTCCAAAAGGCTCTTTAAATAAAGTGATCTGAACACTAAACATTTTATGCGACACAATTTGTCGCGTAAAGAGGTGATATTTCATACTCGAAATAATAGAGGGCAAAGAATGAAGAAGAAAATTATCAGAGTTGGCGGCGCCTTTAATACTATCAGCGGAATTAGTGAGCAGATCAAACAATCGATTATTGCGACCGTAATACCATTAATACTGACTGCAGAACATTACCAGCTTCTAACATAATTCAGTCAGTAAAAATTAGGCCTAAATCAGTAGATCACAGTGTTCGTAGAAACCATGAAACGAGCCGAAGAGCGTAACAATTTAGCTATGATCTGATGATAGGTTAATAAAAAACTCCGTCCATATCATCGTTATATCCTGTTTTGCTAGGACACTGGTACAGATGTTGAACCATAGGCAATAAGGTTATTATAAAAGTTTATACAATATTTCGTTGAAAGATCTATTCAAAACAGCTGATGAACATATTTTAGAAATTATAAAAGATTCCCAATTTTCAAAAATCAGAGGTTAAGTCGCTCGATTGAAGATAATAGAATATCTGCACCATTGCCTGTGTATCCATTTCGCAATATTGAAGCAACTGCTGTTTGATTAATTGCTTTTCATCGCGTAATGTATCTGGGTCTATCGCTTTTGCATAAGCATCCATCGCCATACCTCCATCTTTAACACCATCAAGATTATCATAGTCGTATTCAGGAACCATCGCGGGCAATACTTTTTTAATGCTCCAACTACCTTGTTGGCTTGGATGATAAAAGTGTTCTTTTGCTATCGGCCACAAATCTACTAATCGGGCATTAATAGCCATCAAGTCACTGGCAATGTCAGGAAATCTGGCTGCTAGTTCTTTAATTCTTGATGATTCAAAACCGATGTTATATACAAAAATAGGGCCATTGTTGTCACAAGCTTCGATCAATGCCTTAGCAAATGAAAGAGAAGGATCATTTCCGCTTAAATCGAGAAATTCACGATGAAGCGGATCTTCTGAAGGTTGTTTATGATAATGCAGACTAAATTGAAACGGGATTTGCTGGTAAGCTCGTGTACCTTTCCATTTAGGGATCGCCAAATTAATCGTTTCGAAATCGAGAAAATAGAGAGGATAGTCATACTCAGATAATATTTCTTTCGTTGCCGTTAGATCAAAATAGAGGGTATCGGTGAGTGTACTGTTCTTAACTCGTAGCTGCTTTTCGTTTAAGAGCTCGTCTGGCACATCTGCCATCTCAATGACACCATGATCTGCGATATACTGTTTTAGCGTTTTTTTCTGGATTCGAGGCAACCAAGCAACTGGAAATTCAGCTTTAGGTTCATCTTTAGAACAATAACCAAAAAATGGGCAATCAAACGGAGCTTGGCAGTGTGGTCCAATATCAATTTTAGGTTCAATCGTTTGGTTTACAATAGCTTGAGCCTCTTGAAACCACCGCCCTACTTCGACCTCCATACCCAAAGCGTGGTCAGTCAAATCTACTTCAGTAATGAGCCCTGTATAATCACCATCCCCTTGATAAATCCATTGATTATCAATATGCCCTAACGCGATGCTTTCGAGATTTAACCCCGTCGATTTGGCAACGTAATTTTGGATTGCGATATCATCAAGATGATAGTCTTTAACGCTCGTTGAAGACTTAATTTCGACCATTCGCCAGGCGTCTTCTTTTTCTCCTCTCACCATGACATCAGCAAGTACTAGACCACCTTCCATTGAAAATGCCGCTTCAAATATAGGTTCATCTCCCATCAACAACTCTTTAGTTTTCTTGAATGCGAAAGGAAAACCATCCCTAAAGGGATTGATTAAAGTGCCCTTCCTTAATGGATCATATATACGTTGCGAAATTTCACCAACTTCGTTACCAATAGCGAAGTTCTTTTGTGAAGACTGTGAATCTTCAGCGAGTTCCTTTTTATGAATTTCGAGCCAAACCTTTTTTGCACATTGTCGACTAGATAGTATTTTTGACTTTGATAGGTTTCTCACTGTCCTATAAAACTTCTTCGATATTATTATCGATGTCTAATACGTTTCGCATATTTTGATCAATTAGGGTACTGACAAGTTAACTCGAGATAATCCATAATCTCACAATGAGTGTTTATAAGCGACACCGATTTCCGCCTGAAATTATTAGTTATGCAGTTTGGCTCTATTACAGATTCAATTTAAGCCATAGAGACGTTGAAGCTGCCGCTCCCTGCTCACGCCCCTTACCTACATCCGTGTAGGCAAAGATTTATTGGCGGAACGAGGAAT
>CAZXXY010000109.1:0-7500 GCA_964644755.1 uncultured Hyphomonas sp.
GGGTCGGAAGATGAGAACCAATAATCAATTGTGGAAAACAGCTTTTTTATCTGCTGGGGTATCAATTATCGCGCTCGGTTTCGCCGCGCCTGCAATAGCCCAGGACGCCGAACCAGAGACAATTAGTGAAGCGGCTGACGATGAAGATACAGCGGTGCAAGAAACCATCATTATTACCGGCTCGCGCATTGCGACAGACTCAGCGTTGACGGCTGCCAGTCCTGTTCAGGCAGTTTCGATTGATGAATTCAGGAACTCCGGTGACATTGAGATTGCGACGAGTCTGCGAAACATCCCCGCTTTGCAAGGGTCTGATCCTGCCACGCTAGCCTCTGCACAAGGTGCTGTGGCGGCCGGGGCCAGTACGCTTGACTTGCGTGGGCTTGGAACCGATAGAACTCTGGTTCTTCAGGATGGCCGTCGTCATGTGCCCGGAATTGAAGGTACAGCAACTGTTGATGTCGGCACCATTCCACAGGCTTTGATTGCGCGTACGGAAGTGCTGACAGGTGGCGCGTCATCGGTCTATGGCGCTGATGCTGTTTCGGGTGTCGTAAACTTTATCACAAGAACCGGACGTGATTTTGATGGCGTTGAATACCGGTTGCAAGCTGGCGTTAGCGACCAGGGCGACACCGAAGATGTCTTTGCCTCGATTGCAGGTGGCGGTGAATTCGCCGAGGGAAGAGGGAGTGCTGTTTTAGCGCTTGAGTTCAGTCACTCAACGAGCATTGTAAATGGCGATCGGCCAAACTTCGCCGCTGCTGGCTTTTCGAGCTTGAACAATAGTAATCCATTCCTGAATGGCATATTGGGGCTTGATCCTGATGCGGAGCAGGCATTTGTGCCTAACCGGACCCTTCCGGTCTCAAGTGCGGGGTCGACGATTGCTGTCGATCCGACGCCTTTTGCTTTCCCGTTCGGACAACTTCTGGGGTCCTTTGATGGGGACGGCAACTTTAATCCGGAAACGGACTCCATTCCGCTCATTGCTGGTACTGATATTCCGGTTCTGCAAGTTATTGACCCTGTTACCGGTGAAGTGCGGGCCTTTGACCCGGGCATCGCCACCGGCGCTTTCAACGCCATCGGGGGCGATGGGATCGCGATTGCCGGAACAGCGCCAGATCTAACGCTTATACCCGAGATTACGCGGTTTAATGCGGCGTCGGCAGTCGATTATGAGTTGACTGAAAACATCACTTTCTTTGCTGATGCCAAAATTGCCTATACCGAATCTCGTTCGGTGGCCGGGATTCCTTTTTCCGATGATATCCCGATTGCGCTCGACAACCCGTTCCTGCCACAAACCATTCAGGATCAGATTCCGGTCCTTGATGCCCTCATTCCTGGCACGACCCCAAGTATTTTCGTCGCCCGTGACAATCTGGGTTCCGAAACGGACTCCGGTGCATCGGCCGAGCGCACCACATTTCGTGCATCAGGTGGCTTCCGTGGTGAAATTCTGGAAACTGGCTTTGATTATGAGGCATCATATTCTTATGGCAGAACCGAAACGAACATCGTGGCAAGAAACGCCCGTCTGAATGACCGGTATTTTACGGCGATCGATGCGGTTGCTCTGACGGCTGCCGATCTTGACGGGACCAATCCCAATGTTGCGTTCAATGGCGGTGTCGGCACATTGAATGCCATTCGAAACGGAGAAGACATTGTCATCGATGCGGGATCAGCCCAGGTCGGGGATATTGTTTGCCGGTCGGAACTGACCGGTCTTCCATCGCCTGCCGCACTCTTTGTCGGCGGACCACCGCTGTTTGCAGCCGGAACCACTATCAATGGGACAGATGTAAGCAGTTTGACCCGTCCGGTTACGTTCCAGATTGGAGACGGGCAATGTGCCCCAATCAACATTCTGGGCGCAAATTCCATTCAGGGTGCGGGGGCAGACTTTGCATTTGCTGATCTGGAAGATGACACAACGATCACCCAGCAACAGATCCTTATCTCGGTCTCCGGGGACTCCTCGCGGTTCTTCGAATTGCCAGCTGGCCCGATTGGCTTTGCTGCCGGTTTCGAATGGCGCGATGATACTTCACAATTTATCCCTGACAGTTTCCGTTCGATTGAGGGGTTGGTCGTGGCCAATGCGTCTACACCAGTTCTGGAATCACCAACAGATGGGCAAGGCATCGACGTCATTGAAGGATTTGCGGAAATCAGGGTCCCGCTCTTGAAAGACTTGCCTTTCGTGGAGTACTTGGAAGTCAACGCTGCTGGACGCATTTCCGATTACAATACGATTGGAGGAACAGAGACGTTCTCCTTTGGCGGTCGTTATCAGCCGCATGAGTGGTTGACCTTGCGGGGGACATATTCACGCGCAATCCGCGCACCGAATATCGGGGAGCTTTTCGACCCTCAAACGGCGGCGATAATTGGTGTCGATGACGATCCATGTGATGATGGTAACATCACGCAGGGAAGTGCCAACAGAGCGGCCAATTGCGCGGAGTTTGTGGCAGCCGGTTTTGACTCATCCGATTTCCTGACAGCGTTCGTAACCGGTACAACTGGCGGCAATCCGGACTTGATCGAAGAGACCACGGACAGCTTTACTATTGGCGGTGTATTCCAGCCAAACGGTATTCTGAATGGGTGGCTTGATAATCTCGTCGTCATTGTAGACTATTACGATATCGAAATTGAGGATGCAGTTGGTAGCCTGACAGGCCAGGCAATTGCCAACGCCTGTGTCGACTTGCCTTCGACTAACAATCAGTTCTGTGACGCGATCGAGCGGAATCCCGCCAATGGAGGCGCGATCTCCGGATTTACATCGGGGAATATCAATCTTGCATTGCTTGAGGCACGTGGTGTTGATTTTGATGTAAGATATTCGTTCGATGTGCCTTCATATGGCGGCCGGGACTTAGGGTCTATCCAGACATCGGTTGTCGGCACGCGGTTTATCGAGAGGTTCACTGAGAGTGACCCAATTATTGGCCAGACCATTGCAGATGAAACCGATCCGGTTCAGCAAGCGCTTTTGATTGCTGACCAAGCGACAGTAAGTGATCTTTTGGGTGTTGTTGGCACTCCTGAGTGGATTTTCAACCTGGGCATCAACTGGGATCTTGGAAAGTGGAGCCTTGGCTGGACTGGTCGTTTTGAAGACTCAGCTGCCAACTTCTCAAACGCTGCTTTGACGGATGTCGAGATTGTCGATGGCGCGGTGGTTGTCTCCGACAATGTCGGCTTGGCAGATCCGTCCCAGCTCTTCTCGGGCAGCGGGTTTGAGCAGGACTTCAATGTCAATTATGACTTCTCCGAGAAGTTCAGCTTCTACGGCGGCGTCAGCAACTTCACCGATCAGGAGCCTTTCCTTGGCTCTCTGGCCCGTCCTGTTGGTCCACGTGGGCGCTTCTTCTTCCTTGGTGTCCGCGGGACATTCTAGGACTGGAGGTCTCATCTAATCTGATAAAGCCGGGGCGTGTTGCTCCGGCTTTTTCGATGCTTGCTATGTGAGCGCTCGTTGATAATACGTCCATTGCAGACGGCGAAACTCAGCCCGCCCGCTGCATGACATAGACATGCTCTGGCTTCGGTGCCAGTCTGAGTGCTCGCCATGCGGAGAGGGGTTGGCACAGCGCTTTTATCGGGAATTTGATACAATGTCTGAAGAGATGAATGAGTTTGCCGCCGTCACGGTTTCTGACGGGCAGCTGGAGCCATGGCTGAAGGTTTCAGCGGTGACCATTCTATTAGGGTTTTCCTTGCCGGTTTTTATTACTGGTCTTGAGATCTATACCGCGTCAACGCCTGCAGATACGGCGTGGGCTTTGTTGATCGGGTCCTTCATTATATTTGCGATCGGCTCGGTGATGGGCGTGATTGGTGCGCGCACGCGGATGAGCTCCTATTTGCTTGTCCGCATTGCCTTCGGCGATAAGGGGGCGGGATTGGTAAATCTCGCATTTGCCGTTTCCCTGCTGGGTTGGTTCGGTGTGAACATCAATATCTTTGCGGATGCTGTTTTGCGGCTCTCTGCGGCCTTGTTCGATGTCGCTCCTTGGTCAGTGTTCGTATCGATTATTGCCAGTATCTGTATGACCGCGACGACGCTGTTTGGCTTTAAGGCGATCAACAAGCTGGCAATTGCCATGAGCCCGGTGCTTGTCCTTGTGACTATTTTGTTGATCATATCCGCACTGCGCACCCAGTCATTGCCAGATCTTCTGGCCATTGAGAAATCAGCGAGTCTGAGTTTGGGAGGCGGGGTGTCTGCTGTGGTCGGTGCAATCATAGTCGGCGCGATTATCCTACCTGACATTACGCGATTTGTGCGCAATTGGAGAGGCGTTTTGAATCTTGTATTCATCGCCTATTTTCTTGTCCAAATCATCGTCATGGCGGCGGCGGGACTGGCGGGTGCGGCCTCCGGAGAGACAGAAATTCTCGATGTGATGCTTAAGCTCGGCATGGGGTTTGGGGCCTTTGCCATTGTGATCGCCGGGAGCTGGGTCCTCAATTCTCTCAATCTCTACAGCGCTGTCTTAAGCATTCAAGCGACCTTTCCAAAATCCAATAGCCGGTGGACAACGATCATTCTGGGCATACTCGGCGTCATCGCTGCCTTGCTGAACATCCTCGACTATTTCGTCGTTTTCCTGATCTACCTCTCGATTATTTTCATTCCCGTCGCTGGAGTGATCATGACCGACTATCTGCTGATCCGGCCGGAGGTTTATACTATCGAGACATTGTCGGGGAATCGGCAAGTCAGCGTGAAAGGCTTTCTTGCCTGGGCAGCGGGTGCACTTGTCGCAATACTCGCCGAGCAGGGACTGGTGCCAGTGATCAGCGGAATATCGGCGATTGATGCGATTGTCCTGTCCGCTGCGATCTACGCACTTCTAGCATGGGGTGAGCGGGGAGGGGGAGCTCATGCGGATCGGAATTGATGTCGGGGGCACACATACGGACGCGGTTCTGCTCGATGGCGATGCGGTCCTGGCAACAACCAAAGCTCTGACCTCTGCTGATGTCGTGACCGGTGTCGCAACCGCGCTCGATACTGTCCTCAAAGATAGTGCCGTTAGCAGTGCCAATATCGAAGCGGTTATGATCGGAACGACCCAGTTTACCAATGCGATTGTCGAGCGAAGAGAGCTTTCAGAAATAGCCTGTATTAGAATAGCGTTGCCCTCTGGAAACGGATTGCGACCTACGGTCGATTGGCCGGAAGATATCGCGCAGGCTCTGGGGGGGCACACCTATATGTTGCAGGGCGGCTATCTCTACGATGGGTGGCCAGTTGCCGACATTGATGACACGGCGGTGGACGCGGTGATCGCAGATCTGGTGGCAAAAGGGATCAAGCTCATCGCTATAGCGTCTGCTTTTTCTCCAATGAATGCCGAGCCTGAACGCTATGTTGGCGCAAAAATTATCAAGGCGATCCCTGACGCGAAACTAACTCTGTCTCATAATTTTAGCAAACTTGGCCTGCTCGAACGCGAAAATGCAGCAATGCTCAATACAACCTTGCTGCCATTTGCGGGAAAAGTCGTGTCAGCCTTTATATCCGCTCTTGAGCAACGCGACCTGCGATGCGCGTTCTTTATCAGTCAGAATGATGGAACATTGATGAATGCCGAATTTGTCAAAGTCTATCCGGCCCTAACGTTTGCTTCTGGGCCAACAAACTCCCTGCGCGGGGCGTTCAAGTTGACGGGGCTTGAAGACGCTATTGTGGTTGATATCGGGGGAACGACGTCTGATATTGGCGTTTTGAAGGGCGGGTTTCCGCGAGAGTCTAATAACGTGATTAAGATAGGTGGAGTGCGGACGAATTTTCGTATGCCGGACATATTGGCACTTGGCCTTGGCGGCGGTAGCCTCGTATCTGAAAACGGGGAGACCATTGGGCCGAAATCGGTTGGCCATAGGCTGGTGACTGAGGGTTTGGTTTTCGGCGGTGACGTTCTGACGGCAACGGATGTTCTGGTTGCCAGCAGCGGGGCCAATATCGGGAATGCGCAGGCCGTCCGAGATCTTGATCCGCAGACCGTAGACGCGGCTATGGGGACGATGCATCGCATGCTGGACCAGAATATTGAAATGATGAAACCGGGCGGCAAACCCATGCCGGTGATACTTGTCGGGGGCGGATCGCTTTTGGTGACGCGGGGACTAAAAGCCGCGTCGCAACTTTATCATCCTGAACATGCGGGTGTTGCAAACGCAATCGGTGCGGCGATCGCGCAAATCGGTGGGGAGTCCGAACGCCTCGTTTCGTATCGCGATGTGCCGCGTGAAGAGGCTATTGCCCAAGTCACCGGAGACGCGATCACGCGCGCCGTTAAAGCGGGTGCAGCGCGGCAAAGCGTCCGTACCGTCGATATCGTCGAGACTGCGGTGCCGTACATGGATGAAGCGAGCACACGGATTAGTGTCAAAGTTATTGGCGATGTGGAGTCCCTGGCACATCTGGAGGGGGCACGATCATGAAAGTAAGCGTTGACCAGCTTGACGATCTTGCGCTTGGCTCCGTATTTCTTGCAACCGGCGGCGGGGGAGACCCCTATATTCCGCAACTGATCGCAAAGGAGGCCTTGCTCAAACATGGTCCCGTCGAGCTTGTCGAACCTGCAGATCTTGATGACGACGCTTTTGTGGTAACGATCGGTGCCGTAGGTGCGCCGACAGTCAGTCTCGAACTCTTGCCGTCAATAGATGAGGCGTCCGAAACTCTGCGGGCTTTTGAGCGTCATGTCGGCCGCCGTGCGGATGCAATTGCGTCATTTGAAATTGGTGGTGGGAATTCGCTCTTGCCCCTCGTCGCTGCGGTAGGATGCGGTGTTCCGGTCATCAATGGCGACGGTATGGGGCGCGCATTGCCGGAAGCGCAAATGATGAGCTATGCAATCGCAGGCGTCAAAGCCACGCCTGCCGTCGCCCGCGACTATGCGGGCAATATTGCGACATTCGAAACGGCCACAACCGAAATTTATGAGCGTCACATTCGGAGTTTTACAGTGGCTGCGGGCGGCATGGTGACGGCAGCCGAGCATGGCATGACGGGGGCTGAACTCAAGCGTTCGGTTATCCCGGGAACGCTCTCGTTTTCTATAGAGTTAGGCCGCGTCCTGCGGGAGAATAGAGGGACCGCAGACGCGCTTTTGGCACCGCTACAATCTGTGTTTAGACAGTCCATTTATGATGGCTGTCATCTGATCCATGTCGGTAAAGTCGTCGATAAATCGACCCGTATCGTTGGCGGATATGATGTTGGGGAAGTCGTTATTGACTCCTTTGACTCCGAATTGGAGCCGCTTTTGGTCAGCATCAAGAATGAATTTTTGTTGGCGCGAAGAGGGAATGAGGTGGTCGCGAGTGTGCCGGACCTTATTACAATCGTCGACTATGAGACGAGCGCGCCGATTAACGCCGAACGATTGCGATATGGACAGCGTGTCGCTGTTTTTGCGGTAGGCTGTCCTGCGCTTTACCGCACCCCGGCTGCGCTTCGCGTTG
>CAZXXY010000110.1:0-7428 GCA_964644755.1 uncultured Hyphomonas sp.
TCCATAAGGCCGACCACGGCGTCATCCATATGGGCATTGAATGTCCGGCTGAGGGTGAATTTGGGTTTGGCAGGCAAGGGGCCAAAATCGGGTGGCGGCACCGCCGGGGCAGCCTCGCTTCGCGGATCATGGGCGATGTAGACGAACAGGGCGCCGTTCGCCTCGTGGACCGGATAGCGCCGCACCCGCACGCGCGAGGGGTCTGTGGCCTGGCCTTCGGTCAGGGATGGCATGAGTTTGCAGACGCCATCTGTGCCGAACCGCCAGCCATGATACGGGCATTGCACGGTGGGCATGCCATCGGTATCGATCTGTCGGCCTTCTGACAATGGCACAAGCCGGTGCGGACATATATCCCGAAGCGCGAACGGCTCGCCGCTTCGGGTGCGGCCGAGCATCACCGGTTCACCCAGTATCATATGCCGGACTTGCTGACCGGCTTTTAGCTCCGATGAGACGGCGCCGAGATACCAGCTATCGGTGAGAAAGCCGGTGCCGGTTATGCCCAGTGCGGGTGCGGAAGAAGATGTGTCTGCCATTGCCGCCAATCTAGGCGTGATGGTCGCGCCTGCAAAGGTGAAATACGTCACGGCCGCTGCGTCACAAGGAATTGACTTGAGTTCCGTTGCGGAATGAGTGCTCGATGTCGGGTATCTACAACATTAAATATGGAGTTCGATATGTCGCTTGCTGCCCTTCTCGCCGAAACCCGTGCAGGTTCTATAAAACGGCTGCCGCCGGATGCCCTTGCGACGATGGAGAAAGTCAACGCCCAGCTGGAGGCTGAAGGCATT
This sequence comes from uncultured Hyphomonas sp., assembly GCA_964644755.1. Lineage (GTDB taxonomy): Bacteria > Pseudomonadota > Alphaproteobacteria > Caulobacterales > Hyphomonadaceae > CALLCD01. The sequence goes on from CAZXXY010000110.1 coordinate 795, forward strand.
GGTCAGAATGCGCTCAAAGCGGGCGACAGGCTGCCGGATGCGACCTTGACCAATCACAAGGGCGAGGCGGTCAAGCTTGCCGATATGCTGGCGGACGGGTCTCTGGTGCTGAACTTCTATCGCGGAGGGTGGTGCCCATACTGTAATTTCGAATTGAGAGCGTATCAGGACATGCTGCCCCAGTTTCAGGCGCGCGGCGCACAGCTTGTCGGTGTGACACCGGAAAAACCTGATAATTCGCTCACGACACATGAGAAGAACGAGCTGGCTTTTCCGATTTTGACCGATGCGGGCAATGATTTTGCCAAAGCGCTCGGGATTGTGTTCGATATGCCGGATGATTTGATCGAGCTTTATTCGGGCTTTTTCGGGCTGGATCTGCCAAATCTCAATGCTGGAGGCGGATGGAGCCTTCCGATTCCGGCAACTTTTGTGGTTGATCCGTCAGGGAAAATTCTGCTGGCCGATGTCGATGGCGACTATACACGCAGGCTGGAACCTTCTGACGCTTTAGCGGCTTTGGGGTAGTTTCGGCGCATAAGGCGGGGGTCTTGTGATGCCCCACGCCGTGTTTGGTTAATCCTACGGTTATCAAGTGTATATAGGGTCGCGCGCATGTCGCGGATCGCTGTCTTCTTTATGTTGTTGTGCCTGCCCTTTTTGCTGGGGGCGGCACCGGATACGTTCAGTCGTGATGAGCTGGACGCGCTGGAGGCGGAGAAAGCTGCCGCTGAACAGGAGCTGGCGGCTTTACAGGCTGCGGAGGCCGGGGCCGAGCTTGATGTCGCCACGTTGAGCCGCACTCTTATTGCGTCCGCGATGGAAAGCCGTCGCCGCGAAGAGCAGGCAACGAATTCGGAACGCGAACTGGTTGATTTGAAAGTCCGGCGGTCTGCGGCCAGTGCGGCATTGCTGAGTGATGAGACGGCGCTTGAAGATTTGCTGGCGGCGATGGCGTCGGCCACCCAGCATCAGCCACCGGCCATGATTGTATCGCCCGGGCAAGTGAACCGGTCTATCCGGACCGCCATTCTCATGGGCGCCGTTGCGCCGGAATTGTCAGACCGGGCTGAAGCTTTGTCAGAAGAGATCAACGCTTTGAACAAGCTTGAACGGGAGATATTGCGCGAGCAGGCACGTCTTGAGGCGGCTGAAGCGACTTTGGCTCTCAAGCGGCTGGAGATCGAAAGACTCGCGGCGGCCAAGCGGGCACAATATGAGGATGTGAGCTCGGACGCTGCCGCATTGAAAGTCCGGGCCGAGCGTCTGGCCGAACAGGCGGGCACGCTGCGGGACTTGCTGACAGCCCTTGAACGGGCGGCGCCTTCGGAACCCGGACGTAAACCGGCTATTGTGCGGCAGGTTGCGGCTCGAACGCCGGCAAACCGGTCTGCCGGGTCAGCCACCAGCGCAGCTGCGGCGGATCTGTCGGGGCTGCGGCCGCTCGGGCAGCAGCAGATTGGCGGTATGATGCGACCTGTGACCGGATTGGTTTCAGAACGCTTTGGGGCCAAGCGGGCAACCGGGAGCCGGGCGGAGGGGATCACCATCGTCACCCGTCAGGATGCGCAAGTGATCGCGCCGGTGGATGGGGTGATTGAACATGCTGATGTTTTTAGAAGTTACGGGCATATGCTGATTTTACGGACAAGCGACAATTATCGTGTCATAATGGCAGGCATGGCGGAGACTTATGGCTCGCCGGGACAACGCGTTAATGCGGGTGAACCGGTGGGACGCATGTCGGGTCGCCGTAACCCGCCGCCGGAGCTTTATCTGGAGCTGCGGAAGAATGATGAGTCGGAGAATCCGGCAAACTGGTTGGAGCGTTGATCTTTCGCGCGAGTGCCTTAGGTATGTTATTGACCATTTGTTAAGTTGACAATTAGAGGCAAACGCCCAGCATTGTTGGAATTGATTAGGAGTACAGCATGAAATCTTGGCTAGCAGGCGTAGGGGTCGGAGCGGTATTGGGCGTTGGGCTTATCGGCGCATCCTCGGTCAGCTGGACGGGTGCGACGGCGCAAGATTCGCGGGCTGAAACATATGGCAAGCTGGATATTTTTGGTGATATTCTTTCGCGTGTTCAATCCGATTATGTCACCGAGATTGATGACGCCGAAGCGATTGAAGCTGCGATCAATGGAATGTTGACATCGCTTGATCCGCATTCTGGTTATCTTAATCCGGAAGACTTCCGCGATATTCAAGTCGACACGTCTGGCGAGTATGGCGGGCTGGGCATTGAAGTTTTGCCTGAAGACGGGTTCGTTAAAGTTGTGGCGCCGATTGATGATACACCTGCGAGCCGGGCAGGGCTGAAAAGTGGTGATCTGCTGACCGCGATCAATGGCCGCCAGATTGTCGGCCTCCCTCTAAATGATGCGGTGAAGGAAATGCGCGGTGTTGTTGGCACTGATATTACGATCACGGTGCTGCGCGAGGGGGTGGACCCCTTTGATGTGACGCTGACACGCGAAGTTATCCGGCCGAAATCGGTGCGTTGGGAGATGAAAGAGGGCGATATTGGCTATGTGCGTATCTCCAGCTTCAATGATCTAACGACAGAGCTTCTGGAAGATGCATTGGCCGAGATTTCGCGGGAATCAAGCGGGACGCCTGAAGGGCTGGTGCTCGATTTGCGGAACAATCCGGGCGGTTTGCTGGATCAGGCGATCAGCGTCAGCGAGTTGTTCCTCTCGGGGGGCGAAGTTGTGTCCACGTTTGGGCGCCATTCGTTTAATGACAAACGTTATCCGGCCAATAAAGAGCAGGTCTTTAAAGGCGTGCCGATGATCGTGATTATCAATAGCGGGTCTGCGTCAGCAGCCGAAATCGTCGCAGGCGCTTTGCAGGATCGCGAACGGGCCCGGATTCTGGGGATCACGTCATTTGGCAAAGGGTCGGTTCAAACGGTTATTCCATTAGGCGCCGAGCGCGGCGCGCTTCGGTTGACCACGGCGCGTTATTATACGCCGTCGGGCCGATCCATACAGGGGACCGGTATCGATCCCGATATTGAAGTTGCGGCTGAACGGGTCACAGAGGAAGAACTTGAACGTATTCGCCTGTTCTCGTCTGAAGCGGATTTGCCAAATGCTTTGGCCAATGAAGACGGCAGTGAGCGCCGGGGACCGCATATCCCGGCTGACCAGCCCCCCGAAGGATACGATAAAGACGGTGATTATCAGCTCGATCGGGCATTAGACATCTTGCGTGATCCGGCGAAGTTCGCCAGCATTGTCGGTAGAGCAGGTTAATTCAACTTTGCATATTGTTAACGGATTTAGGCGAGATTGCGGTTTTACCATCGGTTTCTCACCACGAGGTTCTTGTTCATGGCCAACAGCAAAGGGCGCGCCCCATCGCCCGTTCGTGCAGGTTTCTTTCATGGTTTTCTAAGCCTTGTCGTCTTTGGCGGTGTGTTTGGCCTAGCGGGGGTTGGCATTCAGTTGATGGGCGATCCGGCTGAAGCGGGGCCGGTCGAGATCGTTGCGCTGTTTGAGCGTGATCCGACGGCTGCACGATCCGTTCGTGACAAACTCGTCACTGAGCCGCAATTGGCTCCGGCAATTGAATTGGCGCAGTCCGGAGGTCCGGCACAAGCGCCTGCGCAAACGGTTCCAAATCTCGGCGTTTCCGATCCTGGTAGCCCGGCACCGGCTCCAACAGGCCGTGTGCAAACTGTGGCGGCCGCTGCGCCGGAGACGGCGCGTCCCCAAGGGCTGACGATCAATGGTGTATTTGTCCCTATCGGAAAGAGCTATCGGCAGATCGAAGAGGGAAGTGGACCTAGCCCTGTTACCCAGGTTTCTGCCCCGGCGACAGGATCAACGTCTGCAAGTGCAGCGCCCGCGAGCCCAGATGCGCCCGTAGTTTCTAGTGTGAGCGTTTCGTCACCGGCCGAGCGGAATTCGCGGCCGTTTGACAATCCCGAGGGCAAACCTGTTGTCGCGCTTATCATTGGCGGGCTTGGGACTTCCACGAAGCAGTCCATAGCGGCGATTGATGATCTGCCGCCCGAGGTGACTTTGTCCTTCATTGCTGATGCCAGCTCCAGACTTATCCGACGCGCCCGCGAGAAGGGGCATGAAGTTCTGCTTGAAGTGCCGATGGAGCCTTATGAGCGAGGCCGCGCGATCCCCCATAGCCAGACTTTGCTCGCAGCTGGCAGCGCCGAAGACAACAAATCGCGGCTCGATGCGCTTTTGAGAGGCGGCAGCGAGTTTTACGGTGTGATCAATCATCACGGCGAAAAGTTTGCCGATGCGGATGGAGCACTGCCGCCGATCTTTGAACGGTTGCACCAAAGAGGCTTGGCGTTTTTCCGGCATGGGGCAACCCCGTCAAAATCGTTTGACGCTGCGGCTGCTGAGGAAGAAGTGGTGTATGCGGCCGCGTCGGAAAATATCGATACGCAAGTTTCGGCTGAAGCCATTGAGCGGCGATTGCAGGCGCTTGAGAGCACTGCATTGACCGAAGGGGCGGCCTTGGGGACGGGGTTTGCCTATCCTCTGACGATGGATATTATTATTGCCTGGACACGTCGGCTTGAAGCCAAGGGAATATTGTTGGCGCCAGCTTCTGCGGTTCCGCCGGTTACGTCACAACCGGCTTTCCAGACGTCCCAGCTTGAGCGTACGGCCACGTCTGATGTCGCCAGATGAGCGGACCTGCTCGCAAACCTGAACTTTATAGGCCAAATGTTGGACTGGCGGTTTTTTCCAAAGCCGGACATGTCTTCTTCGGGCGCCGCGTGAATTCCCGTGGCGCGTTTCAGTGGCAAATGCCTCAGGGCGGGATTGATGCTGGAGAAACGCCAGAGCAGGCGGCGTTGCGGGAGCTTGAAGAAGAGATTGGAGTTTCGGCCAAACTTGTCACTGTGCTCGAAGAGACGGACGACTGGATCTATTATGATTTTCCGCCGGATCTCAAGAAACGCCTTGGCGGGCCTTATATCGGCCAACGTCAAAAATGGTTCGCTTTGCGGTTTACCGGATCGGACGGTGATGTCCGGCTTGATCTTCACACGCCGGAATTTGACGCATGGCGCTGGGCTGAACTTTCAGAAGCGCCCGATCTGATTATCCCGTTCAAGCGGCCGAGCTATGAAGTCGTTGTGGACCGGTTCGCGCGCTGGGCGGAGCCAGTCTAGGGTCAATCAACAGCGAGTTTGAGCGCGGCCCCCATGCCAAAAGGCGCAATTGCGACGGCAAAAAGGGTGGATGCGGCCAAGAGATAGGTTTCCGGTGCCACAGCCTCGGCGCTTGAGAGAGCGAGCGCGCCAAAAATGGCAGTGGGGACGTAGAATGGCAAAGCGATCAAGGCGATGAGCAGGCCACCGCGCCGAATACCGGCTGCGAGGCTGGCCCCGAAGGCGCCCCAGAAGAAAAAAGCGAGACCACCCAGCCCATAGGTCACTGCTGCGCGCACGAGGTTTTCCGGAGCGACCCCGAGCATCAGGCTGAGCAGGGGGCTTAGCAGCATGAGCGGTAGGCCTGAAACCAGCCAGTGTGCGAGGGTTTTGGCGAGAGCGATCTGGGAGAGGGGTGTTTCGTCTGTGGCCCACAATTCCAGCGCGCCGTCTTCGAGATCGGCTTGGAACAGGCGCTCCATCGTAACCAGCGAGGCCAGTGCCAGTGCGATCCATAGTGTTGCAGGAGCGATTTTGGCCAATTCGGCGCTGTCTGTACCGACGGTGAGCGGTACGAGCATGGCAGCGCCGGCGAAGAAACCTGCGGGCAATAGCGCGCCTGCGCCTCCGGCCCATGCTTCGCGCAGGGCTTGGGAAAAGGCTGCGCGGAGCGGGGCGGCGCTCACAGGACCAGCTCGCGTGTTGTCGGGACTGGCACGTCGCCATGCACGGCCGCGATCACCGCGCCGCCCCTTTGGCGGTGGGAGGCAATCAGGGCCGAGACGCGTGTTTTGCCATCGGCGTCGAGGGTGGAGAATGGTTCGTCCAAGAGCCAGAGCGGGCGCTCGATGAGCTGGGTTCTGGCCAGACTTGTCCGCTTGGATTGTCCGGCAGAGAGCGCTGCGGCTTCGACGTCCGCTGCGCGGGTGAGGCTCAGCTCTTCTAAAATGCGCGGTATTTGATGTGTGTTGCCGCCCCATGCTGTCGCCCACGTCCGCAGATGGGAACGGGGGGTCTCATGGGGCTTTAATCCGGACCGGTGGCCGATCCAGTGACAGGCCTGTCGCGTGCAGTTGCCGGTCTGTGGTTCGGTTAAGCTGGCCAAAACCCGCAAAAGCGTGGTCTTTCCGGCGCCATTGCTTCCGCGAACGAGCAGGGCGTCACCGGCGCTCAGGCGAATGGAGATGTCACGAAACAGAACACGCTCGCCGCGTATTACGCCCAGATCAGTGGCCGAAAGGAGAGGCGTGCTTGTCATGGGGCAGGTATCGGGTGCGCGATAGATCAGGTCAAGTGCGGGCAAATTTGAATATAAGCGTTCTTGCGGCGTTAACGAAGCTATCATTGCGTGATGATTGCGCTCTTGGCCCTTGCGCTATAGGGTGGCGCCAGCCAAGACATTCGAACAGATGGAGCCCCACATATGGCATCTCATGACAGCTTTAAATCCAAATCGACGCTGACCGTAGGCGACAAGACCTACACTTATTATTCGCTGAA